>JAXDBV010000296.1:0-8145 GCA_034678415.1 Bacteroidales bacterium | reverse complement strand
TTGAGCCACAAGGTGGACGGTATCATTGTTGCACCGGTCGGCACGAGTTATGAGCATCTGGTCAGCACCTATGATTCGGGGATCGCAATGGTGGTTATTGACCGGTGTTTTCCGGAAGTTAATCTGCCGTACATTACATCCGATAATTACCAGGGGGCGTATGATGCGGTCCATTTTCTGATTTCCATGGGGCATCGGCGTATTGCCTGTATCCAGGGCATTCCACAGACGCAGCCGAGCAAAGACAGGGTGCGGGGTTACCGGGAAGCGCTCAGTACCAATGGTATAGCCGTTGATGAGAGTCTGATCGTTGGCGATGATTTCAGCACCGAGAACGGTTATCGTCAAACACGCATCCTTTTCAGCATGGAGAATCCGCCATCGGCCATTTTTTCCCTTTCAAACCTGGTATCGCTGGGCGTTATCAAGGCCGTCAATGAAATGGGGTTGAAGATACCGGAACATCTCTCACTGATATCCTTTGATGAACAGCCATATTCGGCCTATCTGGGCACACCGATGACAACCATTAACCAGAAGAAAAGTGAGATGGGTCAGCTGGCCGTGGATGTTCTTATTAAATATATCGGCAGCAAGGAATACCGGAAGAAGATGGTTAACATGAAGCTGAAAACAGACCTGATAGTCCGGGAATCGGTACGGAATGTCAGAGAATAGGTGTTGTTTTTTTTTGAGGAATGCACAAACGTTTGTACATTGCGGAACGAAACAGGCACAAGATGTGAAAGGCAACCGTCACCACCCGTGAAACCGTTCCGTGTATGTATGGCAGGGGCAGCGGTGCATGAAACCGATCGTTTTACTGTGTTCAGCGACCTCATGGGATACGGGTATTACCGGAACCGGCAATGCATTATTCCTGAATCCGGGGATTAAGGTATACCGGCAGCGATGGACACACTCCCGCGCTCCAGCTGGCAACATTCTATGCCCAATAACGGATGAATTCAGGTATCGATGGGCAGAAACAGATATGAGATACAATATAATATATATGTATAAAATGATTCATTATTGTGCAACGGTAAGAAAAAAGCCCTGCCTGGTATCCGGAACCCTGATAACCATCCTGATGATGGCTTGTTTCGCCGACGCCTGTGCCAGGGGAATTGTTGGTGGTAACGTGAATGATGCCATGCATCCCTCATCCGCTTCCCTTGTGAAGGTTAAAGGCTTTCTCGGACAGGCGATGCAACAAAGTATCGATGGCAGACTGATGAGTCTGCCCCGATGGAACGGCGGGCAGCTCATTACCATGTTCAATTACGGTTCGCGGCAGGCCAGTACCACCCATGACTGGTATGGCGAACATGCGGGCAAATGGATGTATACAACTGCCCGTGCGGCTTTTCGCATACAGGATGGAACGCTCAGGAACCTGTTGCTCAACACAGCGGATTACCTTGTCGCAACGCAGGAGCCTGACGGGTACCTCGGCACTTATTCACCGGCACGGCGGATCACGAATCATAACGCCCTGTCACATGCCACCTCATGGGATGTATGGAACCTGAGCTATATGGTCATCGGACTGCTTGAGGTGCACCGCTATTTCCCGGATGAAAAATACCTGCAGGCCGCAAAGAGGATAGGTGAGCTGTTTCTCCAAACCTTTGTTACAGAGCAACAGAACATCACCTTTTTTGGTACACGCCGGGGGCTGTCTGCCACGGTTATCCTTGATCCTGTGGTTGATCTCTACCGTGTTACGGGGGACAACCGCTACCTTGATTTTGCCGGACAGGTGATCCGGCAGATGGAACAGAAGGACGGGCTTCACCTGATATCGGACGGTCTGGCAAACAGGGAACTGGAATGGATCGGCGACGGGAAGATCTACCAGCTGCTGTGGAACCTTAGCGCCGTGGTAAAACTGTACCGGCTGACCGGCAATGAGGATTACCTTAAAGCGGCAGAAACCATATGGACCAAGGTGCATGATTTTCATCTTACCATCACCGGTGGCCCCTGGGGAGGTATTGGAAAGCACAAGGAATGTTTCAACAGCCGCGGCTACTGGAGTCCGTACGGATATGTTGAAACATGCAGTATTATGGCATGGATTCAGTTCAACCGTGAAATGCTGTTGCTTAAAGGAGAGGCAAAGTATGCACAGGAGATTGAGAAAGCGGCCTATAATGCCCTGCCGGGGGCACAGTATCCCAACGGGATGGACTGGTGTTATCATACCTTTACGAACGGTGCGACACATACCGCCCATTTCAACGACTGCTGTCCTTCCAGCGGTGCACTGGCACTGGAAGAGATCCCCCCCATCATCTATACAGTGATCAACGGAGGTGTCGTGTGTAACCTGTACGTGGAGAGCGAAGCAAGCCTCAGCGTGCCCGGTACGGGTACCGTCAGGATAACGCAGGAAACCGGTTATCCTTTTGACGGCCGGGTGAAGATGGTACTTCAGCCGGAAAAGAAAAGCCTGTTTTCCCTCCTTATCCGTATTCCCGGGTGGGTGACGGTCGCAAGCATCAGGATTAACGGTGAGGAGACTGACATATCGGGTTTGGTGGCAGGCGAATACTTTACTGTTGAGAGAGTATGGAGAAAAGGCGATGTAATGGAGATAATGTATTCAATGGAGCCAACAGTTGTGCGGCAACAGGAGGGGTCCATCGCACCGCAGCGGGGAGGCCCCATATACCAGGTGCAATGGTTTGCTCTGACCAGAGGCCCTCTGGTATATGCTGTGAGCGGACTGTTTGAGGGTGGAGAACGGGAAGAGATCTATGCTCTGACAGGGAGCAATCCGGAAAGGTCGTTTTTCCCGGTATCCTCACCGGAAGGTGTCACCGGACAGGCATACGAACTGAGAGTACCCGGCAAACCGGCCCTGCTGTACCTTCCCTTTTATGAAGCCGGCAGAAGAACATCGGGTGCCTGGCGGCTTACTTGGGTGCAGGAGAAAATACAATAGGACCGGACTTTACTGAAACAATATTCAGAAACGGCAGTATGAGCAGAATATGCATAAGATTAACCTTATGAATAATAATACCACAAGGTCCCTTCTTCCTGACTTCAGACGTATGAGTACATTCAGTATAGGGGACTGCGGGAATCTCTGTCCTTTCGCAATACGGATGAAAGCGGTTTATTCACCGTCGTTGTGATTGATGCACTTGATCGGTGAGGAAACCATGGCAAGATTACCAAAAAGAAAGGGATGATTTTCCTGCCTGCGATATGCCGGAGAGATGTTCCTCCAGCCTGCCATCCCATATCCTGTATCACACTGATTACGGAAAGCGGAAGATCCCGCATACGGATTGGAAGCCCGGCCGTTGATAATGCTTTTTCACTGGAGATCTCTTCGGGGTTTATTACCGTTAATCCCCGGGTGTGGTAATCCCGGTACTGTATTGTTGCATACCCGGGGGAATAATGGATAAGACCGGTTTCCGGAGGGGATGTAGAGATTCATGGCGGTGTTGTCAGTTTAACTAATTGTTAGATAATGAGTTTTATTCACAGGAAGGGTTATCATATTCGAGGGTAAAAATGGCACTGTCCATCCGTTTGTTAAAAAACATAAAAATTATTTTATCATTTTGATGGAAATACGTTTTTTTTTGCCTTACTTGCGCAAACGTTTGAGCATTGTTAATTACAAAAAACCGGATATGTTTATCGTAAACTCTTATCCCTGGGCTGTCGTATTTTGCTTTATCACCATGCTCTGCTGGGGTTCATGGGCAAATACGCAAAAGCTGTCTTCAAAAAAATGGGCGTTCCAGTTATACTACTGGGATTATGCCCTGGGTGTTTTGCTGCTGTCCCTCCTGCTAGCTTTTACAATGGGAAGCATAGGGAATGAAGGCCGGAGCTTTTTTACCGACCTCCGTCAGGCCGATCCTTCATCATTTGGCCTCGCATTCCTTGGGGGAGTGGTTTTCAACCTGTCCAACCTGTTACTGGTGGTTGCCATTGATATTGCAGGCCTGGCAGTGGCTTTTCCCATAGGTGTGGGACTTGCCCTGGTCATCGGTGTCATTACGAATTACATCGGAGAACCACTGGGAAATCCGTTTTTATTGTTTGCCGGCGTAGCCCTCGTTGTCCTGGCTATTGTTATCGATGCCCTGGCTTACAGGAAAATGCCTTCACAGGAGGGTAAAACCCCTGCAAAAGGCATTCTAATTTCAGTGGCTGCCGGTATATTAATGGGGTTTTTCTATCGCTTTGTGGCCGCATCCATGGCTACCGATTTTGCACAGCCGGAGGCAGGAAAGTTCACCCCTTATACAGCCTCTGTCATATTTTCCGTGGGACTATTGCTTTCCAATTTCATCTGGAACACGATTGTAATGTATCGTCCGGTGGTCGGGGCAAAAGTGAAATACAGCGATTATTTTACGCAGGGGAATTTCAAATTACATACGATCGGTATCCTCGGGGGTGCTATCTGGAGCCTCGGAATGACATTTAATATTATTGCATCGGGACAGGCAGGTTTTGCCATCTCCTACGGATTGGGTCAGGGAGCGACATTAATTGCCGCACTCTGGGGCGTGTTTATATGGAAGGAATTCAGGGGTGTAAAAGGTGTGAATGCGCTGATAACCCTCATGTTCATCTTTTATTTTCTCGGTCTGGGTGTCATCATTAGCGCAAGGATCTTCTGATATGAAACCCCGCATAATTGTTATTGGCAGTTCCAATACGGACATGATTGTTAAGGTCCCGCATCTTCCGTTGCCCGGTGAGACGGTGCTGGGATCGGGGTTTAGCGTGGTTCAGGGCGGAAAAGGAGCCAATCAGGCCGTGGCGGCGGCACGTGCAGGGGGAGACGTGGTGTTTATTGCCTGTATGGGCATAGATTCCTTCGGCCAGAAAGCCGTTGCCGGCCTGGCGAAAGAAGGCATCAATATTTCCTGGTTGAAAATAATGGAAAACGTTCCGTCAGGGATTGCTTTGATCAATGTTGCCGAGAACGGGGAAAACAGTATCACCGTTGCTCCGGGAGCCAACAGCTACCTGTTGCCCGAGGATATCCTCCGCGTGGAAAATATCATCAAATCAGCAGATCTTGTACTGGTTCAGCTGGAAGTTCCGTTGACTACCGTAAAAACAACGGTGCAGGTAGCCCGCAGGAATAATATACCGGTGATCTTAAATCCTGCCCCGGCCATACCGCTCGACGCCGATATCATCCGCAATATTGACATTCTCACGCCCAACGAAAAGGAAGCAGCGCTGATTGCAGGACTGGATGGATCGAACGTTGGTATTTCTGAACTGACCCGCCAACTGAAAATTACTGGCTGTGAGTCATTCATTATTACAATGGGTGAGAAAGGGGCGTATTATTATCATAAGGGATATGAAAACCGTGTGGAAGGAAACAAGGTGAAAGTGGTGGACACCACTGCCGCGGGAGATACTTTTAACGGGTATCTGGCTGTCTCACTGGCACAAGGAAACCCGATGGAAGATGCTGTCAGGCTGGCCAACAGGGCCGCTTCTTTATCGGTGACACGACTGGGCGCCCAGCCTTCAATCCCCTTTTTGGATGAAGTAATGGAATGGATGGATTAGTATCAACCCGGAGCAACCGGATGAGTATTTAATCCAAAAAGAACAATGGACATTTTTACTAACAAATAAGGCATTCGCAGTGAAATCAGGATCTTTTAGTTGGATGGTTTAAATATAGGTTTGTGTTTGTTGCTTCAGGGGGGGAGTCACCCTCTCCTGAGGCACATGATCCTCCGTTTCTTTATTAATGGAAAGATGACAAAACATACCGGATAACAGGAATAAACGTTTGAGTATGTTTTTAAATGAACAATCATTAAACAAAGCCTAACATACCATTAATTAACCTACTATTATGAAAAACAAACAGTTAATCGGGGTTGTTCCCCCGAATCAGAAGAAAAAGCTGCTATTCCTGAAGAGGGGAATGGTTCTTATATCCCTGGGTATAGGAGTGTTTGCCCTGCAGGCCAAAGCACAGGAAGAGGATCCTGGATCGTTTCAGGATCAGCGAGGCGGGTTGATCAGCCAGGGGGTTGTTCAAACCAACGTCAGCGGGTCTCAGGGTATCAGTCAGGGATCCGTCAGTATTGCCCAGGATACCAGGGAAATCAGCGGAAAGGTGACCGATGAGGATGGACAAGCCATTCCAGGAGTCACGGTAAAAGTGAAAGATTCTCCTATCGGCACTATCACCGATATTGATGGAAAATATCAATTAAGCGTTCCTTCCGGAACCGATATACTGGTGTTTTCCTTTGTGGGTATGAAAACACAGGAGATATCGGTTGCGGGCAGAACGAGTATTGATGTAACGATGTTGTCGGAGACTATCGGTCTGGATGAAGTGGTGGTCGTGGGGTACGGTGAACAGAAGAAAGTAAACCTGACGGGATCCGTGTCAACGGTGCAGAAGGATGAACTCGTGAAAGTACCGGCTGCCAACGTATCACAAATCCTTACCGGTAAAGCCCCCGGCCTGCTAACCAAGCAAAGCACCGGTGTGCCCGGTCAGGATTATACCACTTTGAGCATTCGGGGTTATGACGAACCCCTGGTACTGGTGGACGGTATTGAGACCTCATGGACAAGGCTTGATCCGAATGAAATTGAATCCATCAGTGTACTGAAAGATGCATCCGCGGCAGTTTATGGTGCCAGGGCGGGGAATGGAGTGGTGCTGATCACTACAAAACGCGGTTCATTAAACAAGCCTTCCATCACCTACAGCAGCAATTTTTCTTTTCAGCAGCCAACGGTAATACCTGAGTTTGTACCGTCATGGAAATATGCTGAAATGCTGCGTGAAGGAGAGTTTAATAGTGGAATACCTTATACCTATACGGAAGAAGAGGTTCAATTGTTTAAAGATGGTACAAATCCGGATTATATTAACCAGAACTGGTATGATGCCATCTTTGTAAAATGGGCTCCTATGCAATCACATAACCTTGGAGTTTCCGGAGGAAATGATAAAGTAAAATTCTATATGTCCGCAGGGTACCTTAACCAGGCCAGTACATTTAAATCCGGGGACCTGGGGTTCAACCGTTACAATGCGCGATCCAATGTGGATGCTCAGATATCCGACAGATTGTCAGTCGCAATAGACCTGTCCTATCGAAATGAAGAACGGTTCCAACCGGAGGCTTCATTCCAGGACACCGATCCCCTGAACACTATCTGGACGGATCTGAAACTGGCCACACCGGTTTGGCCGGCGCACCTGCCTGATCCCGATATCGGAGGGGCTTATGCCGGCTTTACCACCAGAAGCCCACTGGCACAGACGTATGCAGACATGACTGGTTTCGATAACGACAAGAATCAGTATTTTACCGGAAAGATCAGTCTTAAATATAAGATGCCATGGATCCAGGGGCTAGAAGTAAATGCCACGCTGAATTATTCCACCAATAATACCTATACCAAGACTCAGGACAAGCCATTTGAGGTATTCAGCTATGACTATCTGAACGATCAATACGTGAGCTGGGGTATCAATGGCGAGAACTCCCTGGATGAGCAGTTCACCAAGTATACACAGTTGTACCCGATGGTATCGCTGAGCTATACAAATACATTTGGTGATCATGCTGTCTCCGGCCTCCTCCTCGCGGAAGGTATCAATACCGACTATTTCTTTATGACAGCCGGCAGGGTTAACCTGCTCTCCCTCGAGATCCCATATCTCTTTGCAGGCTCACCCGATAATATCACCAATAATGGCGGTGCGGTTGAAACAGGCCGTGTCAGCTATGTTGGAAGGGCAAACTACAACTTCAAAGGAAAATATCTTGCGGAAGCTACCTTTCGTTATGATGCCAGCCATAAGTTCCCTGCAGAAACCAGATGGGGGTTCTTCCCCAGTTTTTCAGCAGGCTGGAGGATCTCTGAAGAGTCCTTTATCAGGGACAATATTTCCTGGATCGATAACCTGAAGATCAGGGCTTCTTATAGCAAAGCCGGGGATGATAATGTGGCAGCGTTCAAGTACCTCACCGGTTATGAGATAAACAGCGATCCCACACTGGTTTATGTGTTCGGGACGGATGTATACAGAAGAATACGGTCAACAGGCTTGCCGAATCCCGACATTACCTGGCTGGAAATGACCAGTTATAACCTGGG
>JAXDBV010000295.1:0-8003 GCA_034678415.1 Bacteroidales bacterium | reverse complement strand
CTGAGCCTCAGCAATCCCGTGAATATTAACAGGGGTGTCACAACGCATGAGATGGCAGTGTCTATCCTGCGTGAATACCAGTCAAGAAAGAAAAAAAATAATCCTCTCGCGGAGTGGTATTCCATCGATCCTCCTTTTCCTGCCGGCATCTTCGGTGATGACAAACTCATTCCCGGCACCTATGTCAACGGAGGTATCATGCCGCTTGTGGGCGGTGAGCTGGCACATGCAGCCTTTGAACACGGATTCGAGAAGTATGGGATTGAAATATTGAACCAGTATTACCGCATGATTACCGAAAAGGGTGAGAGCTATCTCTGGTATTTTCCTGACGGTACCCCTTCATCGGTTGCCACCAGTACGAGTCCTGAAGCACAACCTGCCGACAGCTGGGGCTCCAGCAGCATGCTCTATGCACTGGTGGAAGGGCTTGCCGGTGTGACCGACCTGTTCAAGGAGTTGCACAAAGTGAGATTGGCACCGCGATGGTATGCAGCAGGTGTGAACCGTGCCGAGGTGTGTGTGACCTATCCTTCCGCACAGGGAATAAAGTACATCTTCAGTATCAATCATAAGGTCCTGAAACTTCAGATTTTTGCGCACGAGACCGATATTGATTTTCACCTGTTGCTCCCATCCCCGCCCACAAGACTATTTGTTAACGGCAACGAAAGACTATTTAGCATCAGAGCCATTGAAAAAAGCATTTACATCGATTTCCAGGCATCTGTTAACGAAGAGGTTCTCATCACCATTGAATTGTAATTAACCGTTCTATGAAACGAGGGATCAGGGTGAGGATAGTGACAGAAGGAAGCCTGGACGCTATCAGGGCATCATTCCATTTTAATAACAACGAAAATGATATCGGCAAAATACTGGCTGCCCTGCGAGAGATACAGCAATAACGATACACCATAATATAACGATCAGCGAGGCTTTTGCACGGATCAAGACGGTCAGGATTGTCGAGGGGCACATCCGGCTTTCTTCACCTGTATCCGCGAGATTATAGATTATTACCCGGATATATCGGTTGAAACAGTACCGACCACCTCCTTCGAACACGAGATGGGTGTAGTGGTATTGTCTGCTGGAACCGGTTTACGTCCCTCATATTTATCAAAGGAGAAAGCAAGTAAGTTGTTCTTCCAGCTTACGGAAAAAGCATCAGGTATCATTCATTCCGATGAGGTTTGTTACCTCTATGCTTTCATCACATTCATTCTTGAACATCTTTCGAGCGACTCCCTTGATACGGTGAAGCACGGAAGAGTGTTTAGCCCATCCTTTCGCTGGCTGCGGGCTTCATACGATTATTTTCTCACCCAGGAGGGCAGGATACAGCAATGGCTCAACCGTGACAGCTATGTGAAAGAGATGGCCCGACTGGGATTCACGCATATCGAGATAAACGGCCTGGCTTCACCGACCAGCTGATACGAATCATTGCATTGCGATGCTGGTTCATGACACAGAGAAATGTTGCCGCCTGGATATCAGGTATCAATGGATATATGAATGCAAGGAATAAGAAGGAAAAGGAGAGGCACAGAAGCAGTATCCGTGAAATGACGGAGAAAGAAATTGAAAATTCGGAAGTGCTGATAAAGATCCTTGATTCCGGTATTGAATTCATGACTTGCGCCGATAAGGAGAGACACCGCTGGTGTACGGAATGAACCCAGGAAAATTACTCAGTAAGAGAATAATGCTTATGCGTGAGCACATGGATGATGAACCTCGCATTGATATGGAATATATGTTCAGGAAAGCAGGGCAATTATTAAAATAGCAGGAGGATAACGATGCTCCCCTTGAGAATGGGCATTGATAATTACTGTATGTATCCCACCGGGATGGATCCCCTGGATATCCTTCGCCGTGCAAAGTCTCATGGCGCTGAAGGAGTCGCCTTTTCAGGCTTGCAGCAGGAAACGCTGGAAGCATTGGATGACGTTGGCATCAGTGCAATAAGATCCTTCATCGCTGAAAATAATATGTACCTGGAGTGGGGTGGCGGTCAGCACATACCGGTGGATATGACCACCTGGCAGAGAAAGGATATCGCAAAAAACAACCTTGCTGCTGTCAGGCTGGCAAAACGCCTGGGCACAACGATAATTCGTTCCTGTTTCGGGGGATTGATGAGGTGGGATCCCTCAAGCCCTCCAACCGAGCATTTCATGCATGAGATGGCATTATTCCTTGTATCACAGAAGCAGATGCTGACGGATCATGGGGTTGTCCTTGCCATCGAGACCCATCTTGAATTTACCACCTTCGAGCTGTTGAAGGTATTTGAGATGTGCGGGGCTTACCCCCGTGAATACCTTGGCATCTGCCTTGATACCATGAACCTTATGACCATGCTGGAAAATCCGCTCTATGCTACGGAACGGATCCTTCCCTGGGTGGTCAGCACACATATTAAGGATGGAGGCATACTCACCTCTGACAGCGGACTCATCACCTTCCCTGCCGCCATTGGCACGGGTATTATTGATCTCGAAGGTATTATCAGGCTGCTCATTTCAACCGGACAGCACATTCACCTGTCGATAGAAGATCACGGGGGATGGATTGATGCAGAGGACTGGTTCAGATCATGAAGAAATCAGGGTACAAATATTACCTGTTTTGCAGACCGCCACAACAGTTCCTGAACCTTCCATCCTCCGATTTTACCTGGACAGGGTATGACGGTTCCTCCATCATTGCCCACCGGGCAGACGAACACTACAATTCAGAAACGGGGAAGGCAGCAGTGAAAATAAATGCGTGGATCAACGAACATCCTTCCGCTGACACCGGACTGGTGCTGTGGGGCATTGGCAACCACGGCGGCGGACCGTCCTTTAAGGATCTCAACGATATTGATCAGCTCAGGAAGAAAGATAAGACATGGATAATGAAACACGGAACACCAGTGATATTTTTCGTCAATTGAAAAAGAAAAACTTCCCTCATGGGACCAGGATCTGAATCCATGGGCTGCCGGATGCAATACTTCCATGTCAGGAATAAAACAACTCGACAGGCAGCTTGAAAACAACTATTTCCTGTCCGAAAAAATGGTTACGGCAGCCGCCATCCAGAAACTGTTTCCTTACCCTTCAAAGGAATTAAATGAGGCCCTTGACAACCTCCTTTTCGTCCAGTTCCACGATGCCATCACAGGCACGTCTATCGAACCCGGTTGAGAAGAAACTGACCATGCGAATATACCATGCTTTAAAAATACTCAACCACCTTCGCACAGAGGTTCTTCTCACCATCATAACTTCTGAAATACAGACAGATATCGAGCCAGTAAGCACTGGTGGGTTCCCAGTTTTCATCCTCAACCCTCACCCGTTTGATATCAGCCAGGAAGTAACCCATGAAATCCAGTTACCGGAAGCTCATCCGGATCCCCGTACACGCCTCTAGGCATTCCTTTACGACTCATCGGGAAACATCCTCTGCTGCCAGTTCGAAAAGGAATATGCCAACATACCAAACTACCACAGGAAAAGGATCGTTTTCCACCCGCTTTTGAAAGCCTCCGCGGTGAACCGTTTTTCATGTTACTTGAAGGAAGAAGAAAAACCCGGAATAAATCTCACACCTGAAACCGGCATGAGGTTTATCCACGACAATGCTGTTTTGTCTGTTGACCCGAACACAGGACTTGTGGAAAGTTTTGTTGTTTCAGGGGTACCTTACCTGGAAAAGCAGTCATTCAGGATACTTGTGATGAAGGACACTGCTGACCCATGGGGTATAGGAAAAATTCGTTCCTTGATTGCACCGGGGAATTTACCCTGATGACACCATCTGAAGTGGCCGGTTTTTCTGGATTAAGAGGCGTTCTCAACTCCGTGAGGATCATTGAATGTGACCCCATGCGGACCGTTGTCGAGGCCTTGGTGAAATACCATCATTTACAGATGGTAATGCGCTATTATATTCCAGTCAAAGGCAATGGTTTCAGTATCACGCTGAAGGTATACTGGGATGAACAAGACCGTATGCTGAAGATGCAGGTAACGACTCCGTTTAGAATGGCCATTGCCTGGGTGAAGTGATGTACGGCGCGGAATGGTTTGGCAGGAGCCACGGGGAACTGGTAGCCCAGAAATGGATCATGATGATCGATGCGAAAGAGACCTGAGCCCTCGGCATCATCAATGAAGGAACCTATGGTTTTGATCACGGCGATGGTGTGACACACCTTTCGTTGCTGCGTTCACTCGCCTATGCAGCGCTCCCGGTGGATGAGACAACGCCCATCACCCCGGCCGACCGTTTTGAACCACGAAAGGATCAAGGCCCCCGCTCATTCCGATTCCACTTCACGGCTGGATTTTACGAGGATCATATCAGTCAAATTGGCAGAGAAGCTCAGATCAGGAATGAACCGCCCGTGCTCATCTGTGCCTGGCCAGCCAGAAGCGGAAAGAAATTTCTCCCGGCCATCGCCCTGTCTGATGCGGTCATTGTAATAACAGCATTCTACCTTAAAGATGAGCATATGGTCATTCGGCTGTTTGAACCGACGGGAAAGAAGAGAATGACAATCCTCAACCTGCCTGTACATGATCTCAGGAAAGAAATCAGCTTTCAGCCTTTTGAGATAAAAACACTCGTGCTTGATCCTGAAATACGTACCTTTACAGAAACGGATCTGTGCGGCGATCCTGTATAAACCTAACTCCAATGACAAAGAAAAACAAACCGGTAAGCATCGTGGCTGTGGCATGCGGCGGTTATGGCTACTGGTACCTTAGAACCTTGTTTGATGAGGTAGCACCGGGCAAATACCGGCTGGCGGGGGTGGTAGATCCCTCGATCAGACAGCTGCCCATCTTTCCCGAGCTGGAACAGGGAAAAATTCCCATTTACGAGCACTTGGAAGATTTCTACCGGGAACAGTCTGCCGACCTGGCGGTCATCAGTTCCCCTATTCATCACCACGTTCCGCAAACCCTGCTTGCCCTCCGAAACCATTCACGTGTACTCTGCGACAAACCGCTGGGTGTAACAATACAGGAAGTCCATGAGCTGATCCGGGAGAGGGCAAGACTGAACGGTTGGGTTAGCATAGGATATCAATGGACCTTCTCCAGGGCCATCCGTTCCCTCAAGAAAGATATCCTGCAGGGCAGGTTCGGAAAACCGTTGCGATTCAAATCACTGGCCTTGTGGCCCCGTGACCAGGGATACTATCTCCGTAACAACTGGGCCGGCCGGATAAGGAGTGAAGGCGGACAGTGGATACTCGACAGCCCTGCCAACAATGCCATGGCACACGACCTGCATAACATGCTTTACCTCCTGGGACCTTCTATGGATACCAGCGCAACACCTGCATCCGTTATCGCTGAAGCATACAAGGTGTATCCGATAGGTAATTTCGATACTGTCAATGCACGGATAAGCACCACCGAGGGAACGGAACTGCTGTTCTATGCCTCGCATGCCACCGAGAAACCGGTTAATCCTATGTTCCGGATTGATTGTGAAGATGCATACATTACATTCAGTGACAAAACAAAGAATATTATCGCTGTAAGAAAGAAAGGAAAGGAAAAGCATTATGGTTCCCCCAACCATGACCATCAGTTCAAAAAACTGTTCCATGCCATCAAGGCGGTGCATACCAACGGCCCGATGATATGCAGCCCTGAAGCAGCCGCCGCACAAACACTCTGTGTGAATGGCATTCAGGACTCACTTCGCGACAGTATTCCCTTTCCTTCACGCCTCATCAGGCGAAATGAACTGAAACTGTATATCAACGGACTGGGAGGTATGTTTCAACAATGCTATCATAAGAATGTCCTGCTCCATGAATTAGTCCCCGGATGGACCGTGGCAGGAAAAAATATTTCTTTAAAAGAGTATATATTTTTCCCCGGCGGTAAGGAAAAAAAGAAATAATGAAACGTTCTTCCCGTGAGCTTGTGCGACAAACGCTCGCATTCGATCACCCCAAACACATACCCAGGCATCTATGGCTATGGCCCTGGGCAGAATGAAAATACCCTTCGGAAGTGAATAGTATTATCACGCGTTTTCCCGGCGACTTGGTAACCGCACCTGCCCTCTACCTTAAACCTGCCGGCGTTGCCGGTTCACGGTATGACATTGGCACCTCTGCCGACGAATGGAACTACCTATTCCATAACATTCACGACGGGGTGATAGGTATCCCCGGAAAACCGCTGGTAAATAACTGGAACGATAAGGTACCAGTTCATCCGTTCAATGGAGAATGCACTGACCGATTTTACCATGGAGTCGCCGGAAGCCATTCATCTTCTTCACATCATACACGAACACTATTGCCATGAGGTGGAAGCATGGTCAGCCACCAATGTGGATGCCATCACCCTCATGGACGACTGGGGTATGCAGCAGGGCCTCATGGTACCCCCTGCCGTCTTCAGGAAATATTTCAAACCGCTCTACTGCCACTAGGACGAACTTCCTCGGCTTGGCTTTCGACGGCAGTCCCGAGGTATCAGGAACAAGTAAGGCAAGGTACTGGAAGGATAAAGCAGAGGTGAGATAAGTTTAATATTTAATTGCCCGGCACTATAAAATCTTACGTTGCCGGAAGGGTGAAGGTTATGGTATTTAATTTGTCCGCGTCAGATGCCGGTTTTTATATTGATTATCATCTGGTACAACTATTTTTCGTGCATCCGTTTCAGGCGTGATAAGGTTTTTGTATCTACCTCCAGTACCGTTCCGTGTTTAGTACCGTCAGGGAAAGACAACCGGCCGGTTATGTCGGTCCAGTGTTCCAGGTCGTGTGACATCACTGCACCCATCCTGTGCTGCCGGTACATATCGAAGTACACGATCCAGTCATTTCCTTTCCTTAGGACTGTGGGTCCTTCCACCCAGTTGACAGTAACAGGATCACCGGCGGGCCCCCACCCTTCTGTCAGCTTCCTGCTCCTGGCAATCCTTATGTTCTTTTCCGGCTGTGGTCTTTTTGTCTCATTCTTCAGAAACATGATATATTCATCATCGTGTTTTATGATGGTGGCATCGATCACGTTAAAAGCGGGATCATATAACAGGCGGGTGTCACTGTAATTTACGAAATCTGTCGTGGTAACATAATACAGGCGGTGGTTGTAGTTCCCGTCTCCTGTTGAATCGGTTTCCGGGAACCTGCCGGGAATGGTGGTCGACCAATAGATCATATAATATTTCCCGTCATCATCATAGAACAGTTCCGGAGCCCAGCAGTTCAGGGCATTCTCCTCGTGTTCCATCACCGGTATATATTGCTGTTCCGACCAGTTCATCAGATCTACGGAGCTTGCATATCCTATCCCTTTCTCACCCCAGCTGACGGTCCACACCATATGAAATTTCTTGTCCGGTCCGTGGATGATGCATGGATCACGCATGAGCTTGTCATTGCCTGCAGCAGGTATAAGAAATGAACTGTCGTTATTGAGCGCTGTCCATGATAATCCGTCGGTGCTGGCAGCCAGGTGCAGACCATCCTCACCGTTGCCCTTGAAGTATGAAAAAATGTATTGCGGCGGTTCCTGTAAGGTACAACTGCTCATGAATACGATGTAAATAATAAGAAACAAACTCAATTTCATGACCGTGAAAATAATACATGAAAAGATACGATTTTTTTCTGACAGGACTTTGAAAAGGCATGGTACCATTATTAATTAATAGATATCTTCGGCCATCGTATGAAAGGATTAAGCCTGAATGGAAAAATCGTCATTATCATATAAAACCGTGCAGGGAAGAACCTATTCTCTTTTTGGCCCGAATGATGATACTGAAGTGTATTATGAAACGATCCGGAAGGTAGCGGAGCGTTCACTGGAAATTATTCCTGATTGTAAGATCCTGATTGATCATCTCAGGCAATGTTCACTGAACAGAAGATGTTTTCCAGGGATACCGGCAGGCAGTCGTTTTCACAGCTTGCATGAATATTTAATACATGCGTTTGAAACAGAATTATCTATGTA
>JAXDBV010000294.1:0-11601 GCA_034678415.1 Bacteroidales bacterium | reverse complement strand
CCAAACCGACAAGGGTACACCTATCTGGGAATTATAGCTTCTCGGGCTGCGGATAACAACCTTCTCTGGTACCAGCAGCTGGTACAACCACTCCTTGACAATGGTTTTTCCATTGCTTCCGGTAATGGCTATGATATCTCCCGTAAAAGACTTCCTGTGACGGGCACAAATAACCTGCAGGGCAATGAGAGGATCGTCGACTGCAATATAGCTGGCATCAGGTTTGTCACGGATGGTGCCCGGGTGGGTCAGAACGAATTGCCGTATACCTTTCCCGTATGCATCATCGATGAATTCATGACCGTCGCGCTGTTTCCCCCTGATCGCGAAAAAGACGGTGTCTGAAGGGGAAATGACCTGCCGGCTGTCGGTCAGCAGGTGCCTCACAGGGCCGTCCATCGTTCCGTGAGGCCGACCCCGCGTCATTTCATGCAAATCTTTTAAAGTATATTCATGCATGCACAGCACTTTAAAAGTATACGCGATATTACCGTCTATGTTGCCGTTTCCCTGTTATAGCAAATCCGGCATAATGGTTCATAGTGTTCTTTCTCCCCCAGCAGCACCTGTCCCGTCTCCCCTGTTTTCCGGTGAGAATAATGAGCCAGGTTACCGCAACGGACACAGATGGCATGAACCTTGGTAACATATTCAGCCGATGCCATGATGGCAGGGAGAGGACCGAACGGATTTCCCAGATAATCCATATCAAGGCCGGCCACGATCACCCGTACGCCTCTGTTGGCAAGGCTATTACACACCCCTGTAAGTCCCTTATCGAAAAACTGGGCTTCGTCAATGCCCACCACATCCACATCGGCAGCCAGCAGTAAAATATTCCCCGACGATGAGACCGGTGTTGAGGGTATGGAAGTGGCATCGTGCGATACCACATTCTGCTCAGAGTACCGCTTATCAATGACCGGCTTGAAGATCTCCACCTTCTGGTTGGCTATCCTTGCCCGCCTGAGCCTCCGTATCAGCTCTTCCGTCTTGCCGGAGAACATCGAACCTGTGATAACCTCAATCCAGCCTCTCCCGGTGGAGCCATTCACGGGATTTTCGAGAAACATGCCACAAGAATTTCCTGATTTAATCGTTACCTTTACAAATGTATAAAAAGACATATTGATTCTTACATAATTCGGATGGAAGCTGACAAAAAGATCATTCAGATAATACAGGCGCTGAAACAGGCCGAATCCCTTCTGTCGGAAATCGGAACAACCACAGGCCTCAGTACCATAGACCACGACCTGATGCTGAGCAGGATCCGATCGCTGTATGAGAAAATCCTCACCCTGGAGCCCCCCCTCTCCCGTCCCGGTGTCACAACCGTCTCCCAGCCATCCGTTGATCATGAAACGGGACAGACACGTTATACTGTTGCCGATCCTGTGCATCAGGCAATGAAAGAAGAAAAGACGCCCCCCGTCACCACAAAGGATGCGGCTGTGGCGGGTTCTTCCTCCACCGGGAAGATCACCCCATCCGCTGAATTGCAACCGGCAAAGAAGGAATCCCGGGAACAGGGAATAACAAAAGAACCGGAGATCCTGGCTGATAAATATGCCGACGGGAAAAGGCTGATCCATCAGACCATTGCCGAGAGCCGTCAGGGAAAAGATCTGTCATCCCGTCTGCAGACAAAACCGCTGAAAGATATTACCAAAGCGATAGGACTAAACGACAAGTTTCTTTTCATAAAAGAATTGTTTGGTGGGGATACTAACCTCTACGAATCAACCCTGAGGAGGTTGAACGAGGCGTCGAGTATGGAGGAAGCCATGGTACTGCTGAAGGAATTCAACTGGGAGATGGATGAGATGCCAGCCCGAAAGCTGGTGGAACTGGCTCAACGAAAATTTGTCTGACATGAGACAAGGTAAACTCTATCTCGTGCCCACACCCATCGGCAACCTCGATGATATTACGTTGCGCGCCCTCAGGGTGCTGAACGAAGTTGATACGGTCCTGGCCGAAGACACACGGAAAAGTTCCTTCCTCCTGAAACATTACGGTATCAGCAAGAAAATCCTGTCGCATCATAAGTTCAACGAGCACCGTTTCGTGCAACAGATCACCGGTCGGCTGTTGGAGGGTGAGATCATGGCACTCATCACCGATGCCGGCACGCCGAGTATCTCCGATCCGGGATATCTGCTTACGAAAACCTGCCTTGACCATCATATTGATATAGAATGTCTGCCCGGGCCAACCGCACTCATTCCTGCACTGGTGAACTCGGGGCTGCCTTCCGACCGGTTCACGTTCGAAGGATTCCTGCCGGTCAAGAAAGGACGGAACAAAAGACTGGAAGAGCTGAAGACAGAGAGACGCACCATGATCTTTTATGAATCCCCATTCCGCCTGGCAAGAACGCTGCATCAGATGGGAGAATCCTTTGGCCACGACAGGAAAGCTTCCGTTTCCCGTGAACTGACCAAGTTACACGAAGAAAATATTCGTGGTACGCTGTTGGAACTATCGCAATATTTCCTCCATAAACAGGTGAAGGGAGAGTTGGTGATTGTTGTGGAAGGGGCGACCGGTTGACAGCGGCTGCTCTCCGTGAACGCGCCGAATCCATTTATTCTCCCGTGTATCCGATTCACCTTTTACACCCGCCCCCTATTGCGTCTCCCTTGTCCTGAAATTGTACGATTTCGGACATTCATGTCCCATTTTGATTCAGTTTTAACACTGCTTAACATTTCCGGAATATTGATGTTATATGCTGTGTTTCAATGTAATATAATTTTTGGCACAGGATGTGTGATTTGTATTGTGACCTCCGAAGTGGTCAGAAAAAAATGAAAAACATGAAACGGCATATTGTTGAAAAGAACGGGTTCCCAAAACCCCTTGGAATGGTGATCATTCTCGTAGCTCTGGTTCTGTCATGTTTCATCAACCTGGTTGTCAATCAGGATAACGATGTGCAGAAGGTATTTGATCAGTCCGCTTCAACCCGTGTGGTGGAAGTTCTGAACCAAAGGATTGACGGTTAATAATCTGATATAGAAGGACGACCATCCTTTACCACAGGCAGGTGCTTTTCACCTGCCTGTTTTTTTACCATAATATCCATGGAATATGAGGAAGGAGGAATCACCCGTGCTACTATAAAAAATCAACCGGGAGCAAATAGCGCACCTTCACCTTTTTACCGTGTTGTAAACCCGGTTGCCACCGCGGGAACAACCGGATAATTCGTATCACTTCATCATCCAGCACCGGATGTACTCCTTTCGTGATCTGCACATCTTCCACCGCTCCGTTTTCATTGATCACGAATGAAGCATACACCGTCCCCCTGATATTGTTTTTCAAGGCATAATCCGGATACCTGATATTCCTCACGATAAACTGATGCAGTCCTTCCTCACCTCCGGGGAACTCGGGCATAATCTCCACGAAGACATAAATACCGCTTCCCGTGGAATCAGAGCCCCCTTCCCCGCCTGTCTCTTCCCACAGATCAGTGGAAGGGAAGTTATCAGGATTGGATGACACGGAATCAATGACGATGGTTGACCAGTTGGTCCTGTTTTGTTTGCCGGTCGGGTGCTCTTGCGTTGTCTCGGCCAGCCGTTGCGCAGTATAGCCTGCCAGCTCGTCCAAATCCCTTAGTTCGCTATAGTTATTCATTTCATAGACAGCCACCTTCCCCACCGTCCCGGCCCTGTAGTAAGTACCCAACCGGTATTTATACGACCAGTAGAGGAAGGGCGACAGGAAGATGAGGCAACCTGCAACCAGGCTGAGGAGCATTACCCTGTTATAATCCTTCCTCAGACGATATCCGCCATACCCTTTGTTCCGGTGCTCATAAATTATATCATCCCAGCTGTTATTCACACAAGGAATGGTATTGGTTGTTATATGACGGTTAAGAATATCTTTTTACTCATCATCTCCGGGCAGTAATTGCTGCGGCAGGTTCTTTTTTGTTTTAGCCCCGAGTGTTCTCAGGGTTTCTGCCCTCTTCACCAGGTTACCCTTGCCGTATTTCAACTTGTTCATCGAATCGTCAAAGCTCTTCCTGGCGCCTTCCAGTTTTTTGCCAAGCTCGTCCATATCCTCGATAAAGGCAACGAACTTGTCATAAAGGGCACCTCCCTGTTCTGCGATCTGCTGTGCATTGGTATTCTGGTATTCTATCCTCCACATGCTCTCAATCAGTTTCAGGGCGGCCAGCAGATTGGTGGGGCTCATCAGGAGTACCTTCCTCTCGTAGGCGTATCCCCACAGCTCGGGATCCTGTTGCAGGGCAAGATAGTAAGCCGGTTCAACAGGCATGAAGAGCATCACAAAATCAAGGCTTCTGAGGTCGTAAATGGTGTGATAGCTCTTCTGGCTGAGTTCCTGAACATGTCTTTTCACCGATGTCAGGTGGTCCCTGACGGCCTGCTCCTGTTCCTCTGTATCATCTGAGGACATATACCTCTCATAAGCGGTGAGTGACACCTTCGAATCGATGATCACTGTGCGGTTGCCGGGGTAGTATACCAGCACATCGGGCTGTATACGGCGTCCATCTTCATTTGTAAAGGCAGCCTGCACCGCATATTCACGGTCACGTGTCAACCCCGACTTTTCCAATATCCTCTCCAGGATCATTTCTCCCCAGTTACCCTGTGTCTTCGATTCACCCTTGAGTGCCCGTGTAAGATTCTTCGCTTCATCGCTCAACATCTGGTTCATCGTCACCAGCTTCTCAATCTCCTTGCCCAGGTGGAACCGTTGCCGGCTCTCTTCCCCGTAAACATTTTCCACCTTTTCTTTGAACTCCTTCAGTCTCTCTCCCAGGGGCTTCAGGATCTGCTCAATGTTGACCTTGTTCTGTTCCGTGAATTTCCGGCTCTTCTCATCCATGATTTCATTGGCCAGGTTCCTGAACTCGTGAGTAAACTTTTCCCTGATGGCTTCCATCTCTTGCTTCTGACCTGCCAGGATCTCCTGCATATTTTTCAGGTCGGCTTCGCGGCTCGCAAGCTCACGGGTCAGAATGATGATCTTTTCATCCTTGTCAGCCAGATCCTTCCTTGAAGCTTCCAGCGCTACCGTAAGATCGTTAATCTTCTGATCAAGGAATCGCCTTAATTGACGGGAAAGAATCAGGCAGACGATCCCTATTAACAGGCCACCGGTAATCAATCCCGCCAGTAAATACACCAGTTCCATATAATACATTTGTTATGTTCATCGGGTCATACACCTTATTTGTCATTCACTGCAACGTTCATCCGAAAGCGATACTGCCACCGAAATATCTTTACTTGTAGGCCTCGACGGATGATGGGTATTATCGGAGTCTTTCTCACGGGTTTTGTATCCTGTAAATACTCCTTCCGAGAAAACGTTCAATCCGTTTGAGGTCATTACGCTCGGCAGCCGATACAAGGGTAATAGCCACACCGGTATTCTGAGCCCTGGCGGTTCTGCCTATCCTGTGAATATAATCCTCGGGATCCTTCGGCACATTAAAATTGATCACCAGGTCAATATTTTCGATATCAATACCCCTGGAAAGAACATTGGTGGCGATCATCACCTGTATCAGCCGGTTCCTGAACTGTCGCAGGGTTTCTTCCCGTTCGGCCTGCTTCAGGTCAGAATGGACGGCACCGGTGACGAAACCTGAATTCTCAAACTCCTTTCGGAGACGGCTGGCTTCCCGCTTGGTTGCGGTGAATATCAGAATGCTTGTCAGGTAGTTTTTCCCCCGGAGCAACCGGCTCACGGTCTGCACCTTATCTTTCTCCTCAACCAAACAAACGGCTTCCAGTATTCCTTCGGCGGGTGTGGCAACAGCAATATTGATCTCGGCCGGCCGGACAAGGATCTTCTTCGCCAGGGTTCTGATCTCGTCCGGCATAGTAGCTGAGAACATCAGTGTCTGACGCTCCTTAGGCAGATAGCTGATGATCTGCAAGATGTCGTCGTAAAATCCCATATCCAGCATACGGTCGGCCTCATCAAGGATCAGGTGTTTCAGGTTCGCGGTACGCACATGGTTCATAACCAGGTGAGAGATGAGCCGTCCGGGCGTGGCTATTATTATGTCGGTATGACTGTCCAGTGCCCGGGTTTCCCTTTCCCAGGTGGCGGCATCGGTACCTCCGTAAACCGCCATGGAACTGATACCCGTATAATAAGAGAATCCTTGCAGGTGCTGGTCAATCTGCACGGCCAACTCACGGGTGGGTACCAATACAAGGGTATTAATCCCCTCCCTTCCTTCGGCGGAAGTCAGTACATGATGAATAACGGGCAACAGGTATGCTGCCGTTTTCCCCGTTCCGGTCTGGGCACAGCCTATCACATCCCGCGAAGCCATAACCAGCGGTATGACTTGCACCTGTATCGGCGTGGGCTCGGTAAAACCCATGGCATCAACACCTGCGAGAACATCATGATGTAAAAGAAATTCCTTGAAATTCAACGGATATATTTTGCTGTCAAAATTAACCATTCCTTTCATTTTTTGTTATAAATATTAACCACTTCCGTCTTTCTCCGGAAAAACAGTACTCAATATTCTCACCGGAGACTGAATAATATGGCAAGAAACTTTTACCTTGGTATCCTTGTTCGGGAACTACAGCAATAACCCCGTTTCGCAAATCGGAAATACAGGTATGATCAGGAAGAATTTTCTTGTTGCATTTCGGTACCTGCGCAGGAACAGGCTTTTCTCCCTCATCAACATCGTTGGTCTTTCTATCGGCATTGCATGTTTTTCACTGATCATAATGCATGTGATCGATGAATTTTCCTACGACAGGTTTATACCCCACTCAGACAGGATCTATCGTCTGGCCCTTGAAAGGGTGTATCCCGATAACCGGGTTTATTATGCCGTTGTCCCTGAATCCTTCAAAGATGTACTTGAAACGGATTTCCCCGAGGTGGAACAGGCCGTGAGAATTGTCCGTGTCAATGCTGAGATTGCCGTCATGTACGAGGATGTCACTTTCATTGAAACAGGTCTTGCCTTTTGCGACACCACCCTTTTCGACTTCTTCTCCATCAAGATGCTTGAAGGAGATGCCTCGTCCGCCCTCAGCAGTCCCACCTCACTGGTTATGACGCGATCCACAGCAAGGAGGTATTTTGGAGAAAGCGACGTTGTAGGAAAAATGATCCGCACACAGTTTGGCGAGTTCATGGTGACAGGGGTATGTGAAGACATTCCGCACAACTCCCATATGGAATTCGACATACTGGTCTCGAATATAAATATGGGATTTAACCAGCGAAACAACTATACGGCTTTCTCCACCCATATTTACGTAAAACTCAGGGAAGGGACGAGGGCAGCGGATGTGGAGAAAAAATTCCCTGACATGGTAACCCGGTATGCTGCCGGGCAGATAGAGCAGAACATGGGTATCCCCTACCGTGAATACGTGGCCGCAGGAAACGGTTACCGCTATTTCCTCCAGCCTCTGCGGCAAATACACCTTCATTCCAACCTGCAAAACGAGATGAAGCAGAACGGCAGCGCATTGTATACCTTCGTTTCCATTCTCATTGCCCTTTTCATCCTCCTGCTGGCAGGCGTCAATTTTGTCAACCTCTCCACCGCCCTGTCGACCGATCGTGCACGTGAGGTGGGGATACGTAAGACTTCTGGTGCCGGCAACCGTCAACTCCGATGGCAATTTATGTCCGAGTCAGTGCTTATCAGCCTTCTCAGCATGTCCCTCAGCATCCTTATCATTGAACTGGTGTTGCCCGCATTTAATAATCTCACCGGAAAGGACATTAAACTGGACTATTTCGGTAATCCCCTCACGCTCCCCTCCCTCCTTGTCTTTGCCATTCTGATCGGCCTGCTGGCCGGATCATATCCCTCGTTCGTGCTGTCAAGGTTCCAGCCGTCCCTGGTTATCAAAGGCAAGTTTTCCCGGTCGCGCCTGGGTATTGTTCTAAGAAACATCATGGTGGTTTTTCAGTTCATCATCTCTATCGTACTGATTACAGTTACCCTACTGGTTAACCGGCAAATGAACTTTATCCGTCAGCGAGACCTGGGATTCACAAAGGAAAATGTAGTACTCCTGGAAAGACTTGGGTTCATGGGTGAAAAGCTTGATCCATTCAAGCAGGAAATCCAAAAAATCACAGAGGTGCAGTCGGCTGCCTTTTCCAATTTCCCCGTTTCCGGCGGATTTTATTTCGGAGTGATGTTCCAGATAGGGAACCGCAATACCGAGATAAAAACCACACGGGGCATGGTGATCGATGAAGATTTCATCCGTACCATGCAGATGGAACTGGTCAGCGGAAGGAGTTTTTCCAGGGAATTCAATGATTCTCTTTCCGTCATACTGAATGAGTCGGCCGTAAAAGAGTTTGGGCTCAGCAATCCCATCGGTGCAAGGCTGATTGAAACGGAAACCCTGACAGGCGAGAGCTGGGAATTCACGGTGGTTGGAGTGGTAAAGGATTTTCATTTCAACTCGCTTCATGAGGAGATCATCTCCTTTGTCATGTTCAGCACTACCGGCCCCCACATGAACCTGAACACCATGTCGGTCAGGATCAAACCGGGTTCGCAACAGGGGGCAATCGTTCACATCGAAGAAGTGTGGCGCAGGTTTAACCCCGATCAGCCCTTTACCTATAAGTTCCTCTCCTCCGAGCTGCAAAAACAATACCGGAACGAGGAGAAATCAGGATCACTGATAAGCCTCTTTACCCTTCTTGCGATCATTATTGCCTGCATTGGCCTGTTCGGCCTCGCCGTCTTCGCCTCGAGAACACGCATCCGGGAAATAGGGATAAGAAAAGTGCTGGGATCCGATGTGGCCAGTATTATTATCCTGCTGTTGAAAGATTTCGCCAGGCTGGTATTCATCGCATACCTGTTGTCATTACCCCTGTCATACCTGTTCATGAATGAATGGCTTCGTAATTTCACCTATCGCACCAACATCGGGTTGTTGATCTATCTCCTTCCCGGGTTCATTGCCCTCTTCATAGCCATGCTTACTATCAGCATACAGGCATGGCGGACAGCCCTCACCCATCCGGTGAACGCATTAAAGTTTGAATAAGGAGAGAATCCGTTCTTAAGGGTATTTACCACATTCAGTACCGGCAACTGTTTTCAGAAAGGTTCGTAATCATCCTTTGGCGGAATGTCTTCTGCTTCGCGGGATTTTCTTTTTCTTCGTTCCTGTTCATTGTTCATTTTAGAGCTGACGGTCAGGGCGGGAGTTATCCCTTCCTCATGGAATGGAGCAACGATCTCCGTCTCCAGGTCAGCAAACTTGGCCAGGTGATCCCTGAACCGCAACTGGAGCTCTCCTGTCATCCCGTTCCTGTGCTTTGCCAGGATGATATTGGCAATACCGATGAGTGAGTTTCCATCTTCATCTTCGGTAAGGCCGTACCGTTCGGGCCGGTGAATAAAGATCACCAGGTCGGCGTCCTGCTCAATCGCTCCCGACTCACGAAGGTCAGACAGTTGAGGCCGCCGGTCGCTGGTGCGTGTCTCCACGGCACGGTTGAGCTGCGAGAGAGCCACGATAGGCACATCCAGCTCCTTGGCTATGGCTTTCAGCGATCGCGAAATATTGCTCACCTCCTGCTCCCTGTTGCCCTTGTTCTCAACAGGTCCGGTCATTAGCTGAAGATAATCAACCACAATCATCTGAATGTCGTGCTGAATTTTCAGCCTCCGGCACTTGGCCCGGAACTCGAAAATGGATATGGCCGGTGTATCATCAATGAATATGGGGGCTTCGAGCAGTTTCTTTATCCGCAGATCAAGCTGCTGCCATTCATAATCCTGGAGCTTCCCGTTCTTGATCCTGTCGGATGGAAGCTCCGTCTCACTCACGATGAGCCTGTTCACCAGCTGAAGCGACGACATCTCGAGTGAGAAGACAGCCACGGGGCGCCTGTGATCCACCGCCACATTCCTTGCCATTGACAGGGCAAAGGCGGTCTTTCCCATCGACGGACGCGCCGCTACAATAATAAGGTCGGATTTCTGCCAGCCCGAGGTGAGACGGTCAAGCTTGGTATATCCCGATGGGACACCACTGAGGTTGTCTGCCCGCCGGCTGGCCTCCTGAATATGTTCGATCGCTTGTGCTATGAGCACGTTGATCTTGGTCGTCTCCTTCTTAATGTTTCCCTCGGCCACATCAAACAGCTGCTTCTCCGAGAAATCAAGCAGGTCGTCCACATCAATGGTATCGTCAAACGCTTTGTTCTGTATCTCGGAAGAGACACGGATCAGCTCACGCTGTATGAATTTTTGTGCTACGATACGTGCGTGATACTCAACATGGGCGGCCGAAGCCACACGACTGGTAAGCTGTGTGAGATAAAGAGGCCCGCCGATCACATCCAGCTCATTCCTCTTTCTCAGCTCATCGGTCACGGTCAGCAGGTCAACAGGCTTCTCGGCCGACGACAGGTCGACCACCGCCCGGAAAATTTTCTGGTGGGCATCCTTGTAAAAACTTTCCGGCCTCAGGATATCCAGCACCGAGATTACCGCATCCTTCTCAAGCATAATGGCTCCCAACACCGCCTCCTCCATATCAACCGCCTGCGGCGGTATTTTTCCGATATCCAGGCTCATCGCCTCAGCCCTCGGTGTTTTGAGCAATCCGTTCTTTAAAGCCATGTTCTTTTATTAATGGTCACGTTTCAAAATTAATGATTAAGCCACCGCGAAGCCAAAGAGCCAACGCTTTTGTTATAAACAACGGCTGTTTATTACCCTCTGAAAAATGTTGAAAAAATGTTCCATAACCCGATCACAATACTGTATTGTTTTATCATTGTGTGCTTTAACTTTGTTTGCCTGAAATAAATATTCAAACGATACAAAACACGGGAAATTCATGGTTGTATTTCCAAACGCCAAGATAAACCTCGGGTTGCACGTTGTTGATAAAAGATCCGACGGTTATCATCAGATCGAAACCGTATTTTATCCTGTCGGCCTTTCGGATATTCTCGAGGTCACCGCGGCACCTGACGGATCACCGGAGCCTCTGCTGTTCAAACAGACAGGCCTGGGCATCGGTATCCCGCCGGAGGAGAACACCTGCGTTAAGGCATACCGCCTGTTACAGCAGGCATACCCCCTGCCGGCTGTTGCCATCCATCTGCATAAGATCATTCCGGGGGGAAGCGGTCTTGGCGGAGGATCGGCCGACGGCACCTATACCCTGAAACTGCTGAACCAGATGTTTCAGATGGGCATTGATAAGTACAGGCTCGCCAGTTTTGCCCTTCAGCTGGGCAGTGACTGCCCGTTCTTTGTATTCAACGAACCTATGCTTGCCATGGGCAGAGGCGAACTGCTAAAACCAATCGACATGAGCCTGGATAAGTATTACCTCATGGTTGTCATACCCGGCATACAGATCAGCACACGGTGGGCTTATGAGCAGGTCACCCCTGAAAAGCCAAGGATCCCTCTTGAAGAGCTGATCATGGCACCCGTATATAACTGGAAAGGGCTGGTGGTAAACCAGTTTGAGGACCCCCTGTGCCGGCTGCACCCCGAAATCGGAATCATCAGGGATACCCTGTATGAACATGAGGCGGTGTACGCATCCATGT
>JAXDBV010000293.1:0-3502 GCA_034678415.1 Bacteroidales bacterium | reverse complement strand
TTTGGAATAAAGGGGAATAAGAGGGGAGGTTATTCGGTGAGTGATCTCCTTGGATCATTAAACTACCTGTTCGGAAAAACCGAGCTGCAGGAGGTGATTCTTGTGGGGATGGGCCACATCGGCATGGCATTGTCGAGATACAACTGTGGATTTATACAGAAGCGGCAGTACATCTGTGCCGGGTTTGACATTGATCCGGCAAAGCTGAGAAAGACCTTTGGTGTTCCTGTATACCCGGTGGCTGTCATGCCCCAGTACATACGTGATAATGGCATTTCCATCGCCATTGTTGCCGTTCCTGCCATGTCGGCACAGGAGGTTTGTACGCGGCTGGTGGACTGCGGTATCCGGGGGATCATGAATTTTGCGCCGGTGATACTAAAGGTGCCGCGGCACGTGGTGGTCAACAATATCAACCTGTGCAATGAGCTGGAAAGCATCATCTACACAGCCATTTTTGCCAAGGATGAGATGGGAATGAAAGTTGGATGAACAATTGCTCAGTATCCTGAGAGGAAGCATCGGCAGACAAAACACTGAAGATCAGGGTTCTGTGATGCCTGTCTGCGATGGTACTCAGCGTTATTACATTCCCCGCACCGCACTGAAGTGCAGGGTCTTCCTGTTCCGGCTTTGGAGGATCCTGATTACGATATGTAAACTGCAGGTTGACAGTATACGTTCGGAACCGTGGAAGAATGTTTACCCTTCATCATCCTCGTCACTCATTTCCGGCGGGTCGGTTCGCTGATCATACAACTATTCCCTGCAGGATAGAACATTCTCCGGGAGAATGTATACTTTAACCGTCCCTCCGGTATATTGAAAAATGTAATCCCTGTTGCCTTCACCTGCTACTTCAAATTATTCCGGCGTGTAATTCTAATATATACGCTGGCCGTCGTTCGTTTAACGTAATTCCACATCCCTGTACATAACCGTTGTAATCACATCCGGCAGCGGGAAAGGAGGTGATCCGGCTGTTCGGTAAACAAAATGAACATTAATCTTGTTTTGTATACAGTGTTTCCGGCATTATCAGATAACCATTCTGAGAAGTCCTCAGGAGTGCTGACCATAAAAACAACAAAAGGAACTTGAATATTTGAAAAATATATGCAATTTGCACTTCGAAAGGCACATGCATTAATAAAGCGGTTGAAACAGGACAGACTGATATCATTTGAAATCCATGTTTTTGGACAGGTCCAGGGGGTGGGTTTCCGGCCATTTATATATAAACTGGCAAAGAAGCACGAGATGGTGGGATGGGTGAAGAACACCAATGAATGTGTTACGATTCTGACCCAGGGTCATCACAAGAATTTCGACGAATTTTTCAAGGCTATGCTGGCTGAAGCGCCGTCAGCCTGTTTCATTGATTCATTTGATATACAGGAATCAGACGCCGAATGGTGTTCCGATTTTTCTATTCTTCAAAGTACGGAGGAATCCGACAGGGTCACTGCCGTCAGCCCGGATATCGCCGTTTGCGATGAATGCCTGTCGGATTTAAGATCGCAGGACAGGCGGAAGAATTACCCGTTCATTAATTGTACCAACTGTGGTCCGCGCTTCACCATCATCAGGTCTCTGCCGTACGACAGGGAGAGAACCACCATGAAGAAATTCAGACTATGTGACTCCTGTAGCGCTGAATACCATGATGTGAACGACAGGAGGTTCCATGCCCAGCCGGTAGCCTGTCTGCATTGCGGTCCGCAGTATCTTCTTGAAGCGTACGGCAGCACTTTTGTGAACATGGAAGAGATACTGACCATTTGTTCCCAGATGCTCAATGCCGGTAAGATATTGGCGATAAAAGGAATGGGGGGGTATCACCTGGCCTGTAATGCCCTCGATACCGAGGCTGTCGAGAAGCTCCGCCTGTCAAAAATACGGGAATCGAAACCCTTCGCGGTGATGTTCCGTGACCTGGCAAGTGTGGAACTTTTTTGTTATACCAATGAAGCAGAAAAGGCCCTGCTCAGTTCATGGAGACGTCCCATAGTCATCCTTCGGTCGAAGAAGACCCTGGCTCCCGACGTGAGCAACGACCTGTCGACAGTGGGGGCTATGCTTCCCTATATGCCTTTCCATTACCTTCTCTTTGAACGGCTGAAAACTCCAGTTATCGTGCTCACCAGCGGCAACCTGACGGACGAGCCCATTGTCATCAGTGACACCCGGGCGAAGAAGATCCTGAACCCCATTTCCGATGCCCTTCTTTCCTACAACAGGGATATTTTCAACCGGACCGATGATTCGGTAACCATGGTGGTGAGTAATAAGGAACGGATCATACGGCGGTCGAGGGGTTATGCTCCCACACCTATCAGGCTTGACCTGGAGGTGGATGGCATCATGGCTGCCGGAGCGGAACTTTCTACCTGTTTCTGTATCGGTAAAGGCAACAGGGCCATCATGAGCCAGCATATCGGTGACCTGAAGAACGCCGAAACGATGGAATTTTACGAGGAGACCTATGAGCGGTTCTGCGGCTTGTTCAGGTTTCGGCCGGAGCGTGTGGCTTGTGACATGCATCCCGATTACCTGTCAACCCAGTTTGCCTTGCGCCTGGGTGCCGGTATGGTCCGGGTGCAACATCACCACGCCCATATTGCATCGGTAATGGCGGAGAACAGGATCAGCCGTAAGGTGATAGGGGTGAGCTTTGACGGTACCGGCTACGGTGATGACGGGAATATCTGGGGAGGTGAGTTCATGGTATGCACCCTTGAAGGGTACGAACGCATGTACCATATCCGGTATGTTCCCATGCCGGGAGGTGATAAGGCAGCCCTGGAGCCGTGGAGAATGGGCCTGGCATACCTGTATGATACTTTCGGGGAGGAATTTTTCCGCTTCAATCTTCCCATCTTCAGGGGATTTGAACCCGATACCGTGCGGCTGGTGGTGGATGCCATCAACCGCCAGGTGAACAGCCCGCTCACCTCCAGTGCCGGGCGCCTGTTTGATGCCGTGGCAGCCATAACGGGGCTGTGTACCGTCTCCGGATTTCATGCCGAAGCACCCATGCGGCTGGAGAATGCTATCACGCAGGGGATCACCGATTCCTATCCTTTTGATCTTAACGAAGACCTCGATTTCAGGCCTGTCATCAGGGGTATCGTGGATGATATCAGGAAAGATACCAAACTGGGGATCATTTCCGCCAAGTTCCATAATACGCTGGTTGAAGCCATCTGCAAAACGGTGCGCAAGATCAGCCGGCAGACAGGGATCAGGGAGATTGCTTTCTCAGGCGGCTGCTTTCAGAATAGGTACCTGCTTGAGAGGATCGAGAAGCAGTTTGAAAAAGGAAAATACAGCAATTACACCAACACCCTGGTTCCATGTAACGATGGCGGGCTAGCCCTGGGGCAGCTGGTAGTGGCCGCGGCAAGGAGCTGACGTTGTATTATCCTTCAAGTAACCCTTCAGCAGAATCTTGTGCCGCTAGGGTAACAGTTTTACCATTATGGTTTTTGAAACCCTCGCA
>JAXDBV010000292.1:0-2816 GCA_034678415.1 Bacteroidales bacterium | reverse complement strand
GTGTTAATGAAAGGGTCGTCGTCTACAATATATATTAATTTCTTGCTGCTCATTGCTGAAAACTATAACAACGGACAATATACAAAGTTACGAAAAAAAATGATCATTTGAAAATCCCGGGTCAAATTCTGTCACATCGCGAAAAGCGGGAACGGCTTCATCATCTCAATTACCTTCTCTCCCACCCTGGCGATAACATTCTCATTTTCAATATCTGATATCACCTCATCAATCAGCTCCACGATTATTCCCATATGTTCCTCCTTCAATCCCCTGGTGGTTATTGCCGGCGTGCCAACCCTCAGTCCTGATGTCAGGAAGGGTGACCTGCTGTCAAAGGGCACCATGTTCTTGTTTACGGTAATGTGCGCCCTTACAAGGGTATTTTCAACTTTTTTCCCCGAAATATCCGGGAATTTGGTTCTCAGATCGATCAGCATCAGGTGGTTATCGGTACCATCTGATATCACCTTATAACCCTTGTCAATGAAAGCCCGGGCCATCACGGCGGCATTCTTCTTCACCCTGGCCTGGTAATCCCTGAATTCAGGGGTCAGAGCCTCTCCGAATGATACTGCCTTTGACGCGATTACATGCTCAAGCGGTCCGCCCTGTATCCCCGGGAAAACGGCTGAATTCAGGAGCGACGACATCATCCTTGGCTCGCCCTTGGGAGTTGTTATGCCCCACGGGTTGACAAAATCCCTGCCCATGAGGATTATGCCTCCGCGCGGGCCCCTGAGCGTCTTGTGGGTTGTGGATGTGACAATGTGTGCGTATTTAAGAGGATTCCTGAGAAGCCCTGCAGCTATGATACCTGCCGGATGGGCCATATCGACCATAAGTATTGCCCCGGCCATGTCGGCTATTTTTCTCATCCTCTCATAATCCCACTCGCGCGAATATGCAGAAGCGCCGCCGATTATCATCTTCGGCTTTTCCCTGAGCGCGGTCTCCTCCATCATATCATAATCCACCATTCCGGTTTCTTCCTTCACTCCGTAGGCAACAGGCCGGTAAAGAATTCCTGAGGAATTGACAGGTGATCCGTGTGACAGATGCCCCCCGTGAGCAAGATTAAGCCCCATGAAAGTATCACCGGGTTTGAGAACTGTCAGGAATACGGCCATGTTGGCCTGGGCTCCCGAGTGAGGCTGCACATTTGCATATTCAGCGTCAAAGAGCTGCTTCAGCCTGTCGATGGCGAGCTGCTCAGCCTGGTCCACAACCTCGCAGCCGCCGTAATAGCGTGCTCCTGGATATCCTTCAGCATATTTGTTTGTAAGCACCGATCCCATTGCTTCCAGCACCTGCGGGCTCACAAAATTCTCGGATGCGATCAGCTCTATGCCGTTAAGCTGACGCTGGCGCTCCTTCTCAATGATTTCAAAAATCGCAGTATCTTTCTTCATAATATAGATATTTGGTTCATATGACCCCCTTTCCCGTTTCCCCCAAGGGGGAAAAGCCTTGTTTGGAACACCTTCCCCCTTGGGGGAAGGCTGGGATGGGGGTTTTTATTTTAAGTAAAAAATCATGTTGGTTATAATTCCCGATATTCATTCTATTCTTCGGTAAACTGAACCAGTAATTCACGGTAAGTTGTGTAAATCCTTGATTTTGATATAAATCCGACATAATAGCCATTATCGAGGACAGGCAGGTTCCATGCTCCCGTCTTGCGGAAAGTCTCCATCACCTTCTCAATATTCTCCCTTTTATCGATGTATGACGGCGGAATTGTCATCAGGTCCCTGACATGGGTTTTATCATATAGTTCCTGATTGAACATAATTTCCCTGACATCATCAAGCGATACCACGCCTTCCAGTATGTTATACTCATCGACAACGGGGAAAAGATTGCGCTTTGATCCCGAGATCGTCTTCACCAGGTCGCCAAGTGTATCATTTATCTTAACCTTCTGCAGATCAGTTTCAATATCCTTCTTCCAGTCCATCAGCGTGAGCACAGCCTTGTCCTTGTCATGTGTTATAAGGTCTCCTTTCTCCGCAAGCTGGACATGATAAATTGAATGCCGCTCAAAGCCCCTGGTTGTGATGAACGAGGCCGTTGAGGTTATGATAAGCGGTATCAGCAGGTCATAGCCTCCGGTGATCTCGGCAATAAGAAAGATCGCAGTCAGCGGTGCATGCATGACCCCGGCCATGAGTCCTGCCATCCCGGCCAGTACAAACCTGTTGTCAGGAAGGTTCACATTGAAGTACTCGTTGAATATCCCTGCTATCAGGTAGCCGGTTACTCCTCCGAGAAAAAGGACCGGAGCAAAGATACCTCCCACCCCGCCGGCCCCGTTGGTGGAGCTGCTGGCAAATACCTTCAGGACAACGAGGCACAGCATGAAAAGGGCAACTATCAGAAAATTGCCCGAATGCTGGCTCAGGATGCTGTTCTTCATTACTGTATCGACTTCTCCCTGAAGCAGAAGCATGATGGTATCATAGCCCTCCCCGAACAGTGGCGGGAAAAGGAAGACAAGACCCCCAAGCACCAAACCTCCGGCTGCCAGGCGTAAATAAATATTCTTCACACTCTGATATTTTTTCTCCAGGAAGAGTGTCATTTTCGAAAAATAGACCGAAACATGTCCGGCAATTACGCCAAGCAGAAGATACCAGGGTATATTTGAAAGATTGAAGGCTTCCTTGAGGCTGAAGGAAAAAAGCACCTGGTCGCCCATCAGGAAAAACGAAACCGTTGCGGCTGTTACCGACGAAATCAGAAGCGGCACAATGGACGATATTGTGAGATCAAGCATCAGTATCTCAAGGGTAAATACGATTCCTGCTATCGGC
>JAXDBV010000291.1:0-7074 GCA_034678415.1 Bacteroidales bacterium | reverse complement strand
TTATTTAAACTTTATCCGATTATTTTTGCCTGAGCCACCCTAATTCCGCAACCGTAACCCCGTGGAGGTTCAGTCTCTGTGTATCTTCCGGGCCGCAGGAAGATATATAGGTTTTGTTTTCAAAGGTAAAGATTTCTGCCGCGTGACCAAAGAGGGTTGTAAGGCAATGGTTTTTATAGTCAAAGTGGTCGGGGTTATTGGAGACGACAACCAGGGTTTCTTCATATCTCCTGTGTGCATAGGTACAGAACAGGTACCACAGGCCGTTTCTTTCCACCACAAAGGGGGATTCAACGGCAGTGACATATTCCTCGATGGCCATAATTATTTCCGGGTCATCGAATATAACAAAATCCTTTGTTTTTATGCGTATTACCTGTGATTGTTTTAATCCATCAACACCTGAAGAAACACAGTGTATCCAGTATTTTCCGTCCTTTCCTTTCATGATATGAGGGTCTCTTGTAGCCGACCATAGTGTACCTGACAGGATGGCGGTGCGGGTTCGTTCCCAGGAGTATAAGTCATGTGACCAGCACACTTCCAGTCCGAAGACAGTGTCAAAATTCGTTTGCAGCACCATTGCCCATCGCCCGGATTCCTCGTGCCATATCACGTAGGGCGCTCCCAGGTATTCTGTTCCCCGGCTTTCATCGAGGGCAAAGGAGGTTCGTTGCCAGGGGCCAAGGGGATTGTCTGTTGTCAGATGGCCCAGGTACGGGTGGTACCGGTATAGTCTTTTCCCCTCCGGCGGGTATGGATTATTGATGCCGAACCAATGGAGCGTGCCTTCATGATCGGTTACAAAGCAATGGTCATTGGTATACCACTTGTTTCCATCGAACTCAGGAGCGGGATTGGGATCAAAGACCATCCTGCTTTCTCCCTTAATGTATGGTATCTCTGCTCTCTCAGACAGGGAATCACTTTGCTCCCTGCCTGGACCACATGCATATAGTAATCCTATTGATAAAAAGGCATAAACTATTTTTCTCATTATTGAAGTCTTTTGGATACATTTTCCTTATATGATTATTTATTAATGATACTTCTGATATTCTATACCATTTGAACTTGTTTCAGCATCTCCAGGGTTCTCTTTTCTTTCCACCTTCCACGGGTAAAATCCGGAAATTTAACTGGAACAGATCCAAGTTCAAGTGAGATTTCAGAAAGGGGACCCACAACACTCCATGATGCAGCGTCGTATACATCCATATCGAGTGGCAGGCCTTTATTCAGGTTATCTATCAGTCGGTAGATCTCCAGGAAATCCAGTCCGCCGTGTCCCCCGTACTTTTCAATAGGTTCTTTTAATTCTTCCCATATGGGATGCTGATATTTGTCCCAGTATTCCTTATACATCTCCTCGCTCAGCCATTCATGACCTTGCCCATCGATGGAAAGACGGCTGGGAAAACCTTCGTGGTATGCTTTAGTACCTGCTAATGCATTGATCCTGCTGTATGGCCGTGGTGTAACCACATCGTGTTGCAACAGGATCATTCTTCCTTCAGCCGTCCTGATGAGGCTGTTATTCATGTCTCCATGTTTAAAGTCACTCCTGTTATAGAATTCATTGTCCGGTTCCACCGTTTTTGAATATTCTGTAAGCGATGCCTGGAGAGAACTCATGGATACCAGGTATTTAAACCTGTCGCCACGGTCAATATCCATATATTGAGATACAGGACCCAGTCCATGAGTCGGATACAGGTTACCATCACGCTTCAGGTTATGTCTTCCTCTCCATTTCTTGTAATAGGCATCGTTGAATAAACCGGTTCTAAGGTTGTGAATGTATGCCGCTTCTGCATATGTCAGGGTACCAAATATTCCGTTTTTTACCATATTGAGTATCCAGAGCTCTTCCTGTCCGTAACATGCATTCTCCAGCATCATGCAATTCTTTTGGGTTATTTCTGCCGTGTTCACCAGTTGCCAGCAATCTTCGACAGTGTATGCAGCAGGTACTTCAACAGCGACATGTTTGCCATTCAGCATAGATTCAACACACATAGGCACATGAAGGTCCCAATGGGTAAAGACCAATACAAGGTCAATATCATCCCTGGACACCAGCTCTTTCCATGCATTCTCAGTTCCGGTGTATGTGGCAGGCTTCTGACCTTTTTCCTTAAGGAATACGACTGCACTGTCAAGCTTTTCCTGCTGTATATCGCAGATGGCTGTTATGGTTGCTTTGTCGGGACAGAATGCATTTATCCGGCGGAGCATACCAAATCCCCTGTTGCCCAGCCCGATAATGCCTATCCTGACATTCTGGATGGGAGGGAGTGTCAATCCGGCGACAGATGTTCCTTGCCCGGGAATATCCTGGCTGATCCTTTCCAGTATCTCATGCATATCCGGATGTTTTTCCGCGCTAAATCCCGAGAATCCGAGTGCAGCACCGGAAAGAGCGGAAATTCTTAGAAATGACCGGCGGCTTAGTGCATTTTTCATATGATATAATTAAATGTTAATGGTTTTGTAGCGTAACTCATTTACCAGCATTATCTGTAACAAAAAACCGGATTTCTTTAACCGGGAATTCTTCACCTGATATGATGCATGTTTTAATATCCATATGGCCTGATGCCATCCTGACGTATGGTTTCCCCTTTTCAAGTCCAATGTTTCCCCAACCCGTCTGGCAAGAGAAAAAACTGTCAAAATCATTCCCTGTCCGGAAATCAATATAGCATGTTTTATAAACTGCATCATAACTGATCCCTGTGAGTTCCTGTATCATTGCGTAACTTGCCAGTGCACGGCCATACCAGTGCCCCCATTCATATTCATCAAAAGGATTTCTTACTCTTCCGTCATACCTTTTGCTGCAGGCGTTATCATTTGGGAGTTGACAGCCATAACAGTCATGAGTGATAACAGCAAAATAATTACTCTTTGTTTACAGCCCCTCTGAAAATTTCATTATATATAAAACGAGAATGAGGTATTGAGATATCTGAGTAGGATTTTATGCGTATTTTCCAAAAAAAAGGAAAAAAGTGTTACTTATTTAATGAAATAACACTTTTTTCCTTAAAGTAACATAGTATTCCTGTATTACAGCTATTTCGCGATTATAACTGTTATTTCCGCGCTCATATCACCTGCTGCAACAGAGAGTGTACCTCCTGTATCTCCGAATTTAACTTTTATGTGGGCCGTGCCCTGTCCTTCCTGGATGGTTGCTCCGTCGGGGACAGTCCATGCATAGGTTAAATCGTCGATATAATAGGTATAATAATCCCTGGTGGCATTTGCCGTTACCGATGTTGCCCCGGAGATGATGAGATGCACCGGTGCTTCATATGTGTAGTCTTCCACCTCGCAGGAGGTTGCGAACACACAGCAGATAAATGCAACTAAAACCAGGCTTATCAGTTTTATGCTTTTCTTTTCTATTGTTTCCATGTGGATAATTTTTTATTCATGATTTTAATATCCGTCATTTTGTTCCAGGTTCGGGTTAACATCTATTTCCTGCTGCGGGATTGGCCACAGGTACCTGAACTCGTCAAATGTCACAATTTGGTAGTCTACCCCCTGGTTGAAATGTTTCTTTTCCATCACCTCTTTCAGTCTTCTCCACCGTATAAGGTCTTCCAGCCGTGTACCCTCGCTGCACAGTTCAACCCTTCTTTCGTTATAGATGCGTTCTCTCATCTCGTCTTGTGACAGGTCATCCGGCAGGTCGGGCATACCGGCCCTGTTTCTTACTGCGTTTACCGCATCATGGACTTCGGCGACAGGTCCGTCGGTCTCGTTTTTTGCTTCTGCGTAGATAAGCAATACTTCCGCGTACCGTAACATTTTCCAGTTATAGGGAGCATTCGTGTTGCTAATCAGAAGCGGGTCTTTCTTGGCGATGGTATATTTTCTCCACCCATAGTCGGTTTCGCTCCAGCTTCTTTTAAACGGCTGGCCGAAATAATCCATTCCGTTGCAGAAAATGGAAATCTTGAGGCGCGGGTCGCGGTTCTCATACTGGTTATTATCGGTGTGGAGGTCAATACCTGTGGGGTCAAAGGGTGAACCATCAATGTTTTCAAAAGCATTGACCAGGTCCTGCACCACCATACACCAGCCCTGACCGGAGGCCCCGGTGTTTGCAGCCTCACCTTTAAGCCAGCGGTAATATAATTCAGAGGCGAATTCACCTTTTGAGGTCCAGTACTGGATTTCAAACAAGCCCTCTTTTGTGTTATTGCACATACCGGGTGTCCACAGATCCTCGTAATTTTCAACAAGCCCATAATCAAGAATATCCATGACATTTTTGGCTGCTGTTTCCGCATTCTCCCAGTCTTCGTTAAACAGGTATTCCTTAGCCAGGAATCCGAGGGCGGCTCCTTTAGTAATTCTACCGATATTGGCACCAGTCCATTTAACGGGTAAAATCTCGGCAGCTTCCGACAGGTCGTCGTAGATTTGCTGAACCACCTCGGCTTTTGGTGTCCTTGCCGGGAGGTAGGGTTGTTCGCTTGTCGGGTTGAGCATCAGAGGCACATCGCCGAACCTCCATATCAGGAAGTGATAAGCCCATCCGCGGAGGAACTTACATTCGGCAATCAGCCTGCTTTTAAGGTCATCGCTGATGTTTGTCATGGGTTCAATATTCTCGATAGCCGCATTGGCTCTCTGGATGATCTGGTAGCCGCGGTTCCAGGCACGCCTGTGGTAGGGATTGTTCCCGACCGCTGTTTCCAGCGCGTGTGCCAGTCCGCCGTACAGAGCCGTTCCGCCGTCAAGATACCAGCGTTCATTATCGGTGAGCGCATCTTCCCACTGGTGCAAATGGCACATATCATACAATCCGTTGTACACACCTGTAACCGCCATGGTGGCCGCTACCTCATCTTTATAAAATGTGCCGGAGTTTGGTGCGGTTAACGGCGGGCGTTCCAGGAAATCCTCGTCACATGATACCGTAAATACCATGAAAAGAATCAATAATTTGAAATATGTTGTTTTCATCTTTCAGAATTTTAAGGTTAGAATTGCACATTCGCGCCAAATGAAACGGTACGGGATTGAGGGGTGACATCGGTTCGCTGATACGATCCCGTCCTTTCCACTTCGAATCCGATATAATTGGTAAAACATGCCAGGTTTGCAACATTACCAAACACCCTCAGTCGCTGAATGCCAATTTTACGGGTAATTGCGTTGGGAATGGTGTATCCGAGCTCCACATGGCGTATCTTGGCATAGTCGGTTTTTTGGATGAAATGGGTATTGATGGTCGACCGGTTGTTGGCATCACCGGAGAATACTCTTGCAACAGTGCTGGAAGTACCGGGCCCATGCCAACGTTCAAGGACATTATCAAAGTTGTTAAGATACATATAATATGAAAACTCAAACCTGCCGCGAACGCTTGTTACAGCGCTTTTCCCAAGATCGCCCTGGACATGAATGTTAAAATCGAATCCCTTATATGCTGCGTTGGCGGTTAACCCGAAAATATACGATGGCAGTGGACTGCCCTGGATAATAACATCTTTTGGGGAGATGATTTTATCACCGTTGGTATCGTCGTAAATATAATCTCCCGGTTTTACAGCTCCCCTTTCGGTGATGGTTTCCAGGCGTTCGTTTATTTCTGCCTGTGTTTGATATATTCCTATGATATTGTAACCTGCGATAGCTGCGTAGGGCTCTCCAATTGTATGCGTATGACCATAGTTGGCATCCAGGAAATACTGTTTGATACCGGGCTGCAGTTTCAATATTTCATTTTTCAGGTGGGATCCGGTGTAACGGATATCAAAGGTGAAATCTCCTGTTCTTTTCAGGTATTGAACCGTGTATTCAAACCCTGTATTTCTCATCTCTCCCACATTCTGAAACGAAGTACCCTGTAAGCTGCCGTTAATAATACCCGTGGTTGCCGGGAGGTTTACGGGCAGGATAAGGTCTGTGGTTTTCTTATTGAAATACTCGGCATTAATGATCAAGCTTGTGTTAAACAGGGCCATATCAACGCCGAGGTTAGTGATATATGCCACTTCCCATTTAATGTCAGGATTTGCATACTTGGTAACCGCGGCGCCGGTGACATAGGTACTGTTGAAATCATAAGCGCTCCCCAAATTCATTGTTGCAAAGCTTTCATAGATACCTGAGCCGGCGGTAAGCTGCCGGTTAATATCATAGTCTGTACGCACCATCTCACTTGAGTTCCATGATATGCTTCCGATGTCCTGGCCTCCCAGAATGCCGTAACTGGCTCTCAGTTTCATATCGTTAATCCAGGTAAAGCGATCCATGAAGCTCTCGTCGGATATTCTCCATCCCACGGATCCTGAAGGGAATGTTCCCCACCGGTATTTTGCGGCAAACTTCGAGGAAGCATCCCGGCGTACGGAAAATTCCGCCAGGTATTTGCCCCGGTAGTTATAATTCAATCGCCCGAAAAAGGACCGTAATGCCCAGTCTGTCATATTCTCACTTACGCTCTGTCGTTCTGTTCCCAGGCTCAGTATCTGGATTTCATTGGATGGAAAGTTATAGGCCGTGGCGCTGAAATACGAGTTTTTATAATATTCGTCGTTATGCCCCAGGAGGACGTCAATGTTATGGACGTCATTCAGCGTCTTACTGTAGGTCAGTAAATTGGTTACGGTATAATTATAATCGTCATAGGAAGTTTCATTAAGCTGCCTGTTATTTGGCAACCGGTAGGAAACGATTGTTCCTCCCCCTTCTTTTCCCAGTGAATCATAATATTCGAATGACGGGTAGAACACCTTGTTATTGGCGAAATATTTATTGATCCCCCAGGTTGTCCTGAAATTCAGTCCTTCCAGAAGTTTAAGATCGGCGAAGAAGCTGGAGGTGAGGTAGTATTTGGGGAAATAGTTCCTGTTTTTTGAATAGAAATTCGAATAGGTGACGGGATCCATGCCCCACCATTCGGACGTATTGGCAGAGATGCCATGCGTCGGGCCTCCCGTTCCTTCCATTCCTCCGACCTTGGGGGCAATGGTCGGTGTGTACTGCAGGGCATACACCACCAACGGATTTTCATACCCTTCGTAAGGGGTTTCGTGTTGTTTTGAA
>JAXDBV010000290.1:0-4015 GCA_034678415.1 Bacteroidales bacterium | reverse complement strand
GGCAAGAGAACAGGAGGCGGTACATATTCTTGCCCGCATTGGAGGAAGTGATTATGCCGGTAATGAACTGATAAATATACGCAGGTCGATCCTCGAGGAGAAAGGGACCTGGGCTGAAGTGTTCTCCCGGGCTATGAGGGTTCCTCTCACCCTGGGAATAGCGCTGGCCATCCTTCAGCAGGTGACCGGGATCAATGTCTTTATGTATTTCGGCACCACCATCTTCAGGAACATAGGCCAGTCAACTGGTGTGGATGCCGGGATGCTTCAACAGTCCATCGTGGGTGTGGCAGGAATACTATTCACTGTCATTGCCGTATTAACGGTTGACAGGTGGGGAAGAAAACCATTAATGATCCTGGGATCTACCGGCATGCTTCTCAGCCTCCTGGGAATGGGATTCATGGCACAATGGATGATCGATCCGGTTGAGGCTGCCGGCGGAATGCTTGCCCTCATCATTCTCTATCTGGGGTGTTACAGCCTTTCAGCCGGACCGGTGATCTGGGTAATACTTTCAGAGATCTATCCTACCCGGATCAGGGGCAGGGCATTAGGCCTCGCAACCTTCGCCCTCTGGCTCGCCGACTTTGCCGTTACCCAAACATTCCCCATGATGGATAAAAACGAGCCACTGGCTGAACGGTTTAACCACGCATTCCCGTTCTACGTGTATGCCACATTCTGCCTGGTATTGCTGATGGTGTTGCGGTTCGTCCCTGAAACAAAGGGGAAAACACTGGAAGAGATAGAACGTACATGGAAGCGAAGATACAACAAGCCGGAGTATTAAACAGTCGTAGGATATTCGGAAAATACTGTTTCCCCTGGATGTACAATTATTTACCGATGAGTCTGTTACTGAGAATGCCTGCATTTAACATTTTTTGGCACTAAATCTGTATACCTAACCGTGCCGGCACTATGAAATATGGTGAAAGAGGAGTATTTTTGCTGGCATGTATGAGAAATTACCGATCATTACGGTTGATGAGGGTGTGGAGAAAAATATTGTCTTCCGTTATTTTCATGGGATTGGTATGGCAGGTCAGCGGCCAGGTTGATTCCACCAGGCTGATCCTCATAAGGGGACAGTTGATGAATTCTTCCACACTGAAACCTGTCGGTCATGCCCATATAATGAATATCAGCCGTAATCTGGCAGCCGTAAGCGATACTCTGGGGAAATTTACTATCCGGATGAAGATCACGGATACCCTCCTGATCACGGCAATAGGATTTGAACGACGCTTCTATAACCTCCCTGCCTTTGTTACCGGTGCCACCTATTACCCGAAGATATACATCCGTGAAACGGTGTATCCTATCAGCAAGGTGGAAATCTCTTCCCTGGGCAACTATTCACAGTTCAGGGATAAAGTGTCTGAACTCAATATACCTGAAACCAGGGAGGAAAAGCTGAGACGTGAAACCATAGAACAGGCCCGTGAAGCAGCAATCGCCAGCTATCAGATACCGACGGGTATTTCTTTTCATATACCTTCCAAAAATGATATTTCATGGAAGAAAGTACAGGAGCTTCAGGAAATTGAAAAACGGCAGATGATTCTTTACAGCAAATATAACCGGGAAGTGATTGCTCGTACCAGCCGGCTGAGCGGTGAACTGCTCGATGAGTTCATCATGTTCTGTAACCAACGGTCATGGTTTACTCCTGAGACCAGCGCCTATGATATCATCTACCAGATAAAGGTGTGGTACAAGCAGTTCATGACAATGAAGGGATACGGAACAAAAAGCAGGAGGCAGACATGAGGATACCTGAACTACGGGATATACAAGCCGCACAGGAACGGATCCGTGACTGGGTTCACCGGACACCCGTGATGACTTCCTCCGGCATTGACCGGATCGTCGGATGCCGGCTGTTCATTAAATGTGAGAACTTCCAGAAAGTGGGCGCTTTCAAATTCAGGGGAGCTTCGAATGCCGTATTGTTGCTGGATGAGAAGGAAGCTGCCCGCGGGGTGGCCACCCATTCCTCCGGTAACCATGCTGCTGCTTTGGCATTGGCTGCTTCTCGGCGCGGCATACCGGCATATATTGTCATGCCTTCAAATGCCCCCGAAGTAAAGAAAAAAGCCGTGGCAGGGTACGGTGCGGAAATCACCTTCTGCCAGCCAACACTCTCCGCCCGTGAATCAACCCTGGACGGGGTGGTAAGGGAGACAGGGGCCCGTATCATCCATCCATATAATAATTTCGAGGTGGTCTGCGGACAGGGCACTGCTGCCCTGGAACTCCTGCAGGATCATCCTGATCTCGATATCATCATCACGCCCGTGGGCGGGGGAGGACTGCTAAGCGGTACCGCAACCGCTGCCAGAGCCATACGGCACAATATTAAAATCATTGGTGCGGAACCGCTCAATGCAAACGATGCATGGCAATCCTTCAGGAAAGGAGAGATCGTGCCGTCGGTCAGCCCAAATACCATTGCCGACGGACTCCTCACCTCCCTCGGTGATCTTACCTTTGCCATCATCATGAACAAAGTGGACGATATCATCACGGTGAAAGAGGAAAATATTGTCCACGCAATGCGAACCATATGGGAAAGAATGAAGATCGTTGTTGAACCTTCAGCGGCAGTGACCCTGGGTATTATCCTGGAAAACCCGGGACTGTTTGAAGGGAGAAACGTGGGATTAATCCTTTCCGGCGGGAATGTTGAACTCAGTAAGCTTCCTTTCTGAACGGTATATTGCCCTTCCTGTCCGTCATTCCTTTTTGGTGATCACACAACTAATGGGATAATGATCGGACATGGCCTGATGATGCCTGGTAAATCCCGATGAATACAAGTTGCGACTGTGAAGGATATGATCAATACGGAATAAGGGCAACCGGCCGCGGTAAGTGTTTCCAATTCCCTGTCCCGACTCGACAAAGGCATCCCTTAATCCTTTTTTCATCGTTTGATAGGTATATGAACCCGGAGTGTCATTGAAATCGCCGCAGATTATTACCGGGTAAGGACACCGGTTCACGTGTTGCCGGATCACGTCGACCTGCTGTGCCCGCAGACGGAACGCCTGCCGCAAATCGATGGATACATCCATAAGATCTTCCAGGTACTCCTCTTCCATAGGATTGAAATTTTTGTAGAGCTTGTTCATCCGGCCTTTGAGCATGGTCGATTGCAGGTGGCTGTTGTAGATACGGATAGTGTCCCCATTCCAGATCAGGTCGGAAAACATACAGAAATGAGAACGGCCCGGCAGGATAATGGTACCCTGGTTGATGATGGGTATTGAACTGAATGTGGCCAGGTCAGTATACTTCCTGTGATTTTTAGTGGGGGATGGAATAAACTGGAAATAAGGTGTGGGCCCCAGCTCCCTTAATAACCTCCGGGTGTTGAAGACACTGTCATCGGTGATGAAGAAATCCTGGAAACAGATGATATCGGGTTTTTCCAGCCGGATAAAGTCGAATATCTGCTGACGGCTTTCCCGGTCAGTATTCCAGCCATACAGGTTGAACAGCCGTACATTATAACTTAGGATCTTGAGCTGTTCACCATTCACTATTTTGTCCTTCCCTTTTATTTTGATGAATGTCCTGTGCTGACCCCACCCGGCCAGAATGACCAGCATAGATATGAGAATCACGGGTTTAAACCTGATCAGCCATAACAGAACAAACAGAAGGTTCGCTATGAGGAAGAAGGGATAGGCAAGGCCAAAAAAAGCCGGGAGCCAAAAATCCTCCGGACTGACAAAAGGGGAGATATATGCCACCAGCAGACATGCGGCACATAGGATGTTAAGACCAAGCAGTATCCGGTATAAAAACTTTTTCAATCCTCGCCGTCAGGTTTTCTTCAAAAATAACAATATAATCCCGCAACCAATATCCTTTTTGTATCAACGTTTTTTACTGGCATTGAACAGGGTGTTTTTCTCTTCCCTGGTCAGTGATTCATAGCCGCCTTTGGCTATCTTATCCAGTATCCGGTCTATTTCCTTCTGTTCGTCTGCCTTCCTTTGAA
>JAXDBV010000289.1:0-4463 GCA_034678415.1 Bacteroidales bacterium | reverse complement strand
CTATGCCGATGATCTGGAAGGGGATATCACCCTCTTCATCTCCAATGGTGACCTCAAAATAAATGATATCAGAGGCACCGCCAACATCACTGTCTCCATGGGAGACGCATCCCTGCACTCAGTGCCCTCCGGGACGTTGGATATCACTTATTCGGATGTGACCATTGAGCAGGCAGGAGAACTGACCATCAACACCAAACTTTCAACCATCAATATTGAGAAGTCTTCCGAAATAAAGCTAAATAGCAAGAGAGATAAACTCTATATCAATGAACTCGACCGGCTGGCCGGCGAAACGTATTTCTCGGATATATGGATCTATAAACTGAACAATGATTGCAATTTCAAGACCACTTACGGGAACCTGAACCTTGAACGCATCAGCCATGAGTTCTCCTTCATTGACCTTCATTCCGAATATGCCGACCTGAACATGTATTTCGAGAAAGGATCAGCCTACCAGCTGGATATCACCCATAAAGGCACCCATCTCCGCCTCCCGGGCGAAATTAGCGTTATGGAGGAAAAGGTAATTAATACGGACGAGAGCCTCATGATAACCACAGGTTATGCGGGAAGAAGAGAGGCAGAAGCCCTGCTGAAAATAAATGCTTTAAAAGGATATATCAACATCATACATAAATGAAAAGATGAAAAACAATCCTTTCCAACCGGTTTTGCGAAAACGGATGACGATGCCTGTGATAGAAAGGCACCTGGTTCTGCTGATACTCCTTTCGATGGTTTTCTTTAGCCGTTGCGACCTCAATCTGTTTGATTGCATCGAGGGAGATCACAATGTTACGCAAGAATCGCGCTCATTGAACTCTTTTGAAGAAATTTGCTCTCAAGGTCAGTTCGACCTGTTTGTCACACAGGGAGATGATATTGAGCTTGTCATTGAGGCGGAGGAGAACCTGATTCCGTATATTTCCACCCGTGTGAAGCGGGGCAGGCTTGTCATCGATAATGCCGACAACCGTTGTCTCCGGCCCAACCACCCGATGAAGGTATTTATCACAGTCCCGGCACTGGAGATCCTGACACTGGAAGGATCCGGATCCATCGCCTGTGATACCTTCCACATCGACGATCTGACTGTTAACCTGCTGGGCTCCGGAGTGGTCAATATAGCCGCCGAAACCAGTTCACTGGAAGTGAACCTTGCCGGTTCGGGCGACATTTTCCTGCGGGGATTTGCCGATCATACCGACCTGACCATCAGTGGCTCGGGTACCATCCATGCCTACGACCTTGAACAGAATAACTGCCTCGTCAACATTTCGGGATCGGGCGATATATATGTCTTCGTCAACGAATTGCTGGACATACATATCACCGGCAGCGGGGATGTAAGTTACCGGGGGACACCCGATATACGGACCAGAATAACCGGTTCGGGAAGTGTGATCAACGACAACTAAGGAATCAGGTTGTGCCGGTTAGGGGGTAAACATATCCCCGGTGTGGAAGTTCCGCCTGCCCGCCTCAAGAAATTCGATGAACTTGCCGGCATCCGGTTCATAACCGACCGGATCGGCCATGCGTTTGCCCTCATGATCAATAATGGCATACAGGGGAATAGTGTTTGTATTGAACCGGGAGATCAGTAGATCTGCATTTTTCTTGCCCATGGTCCGTTTTTCTTTACCGTCATAGGCTGAGATAATCCATTCTTGCTCGGGCAGACGTGTTTTATCATCCGTGTAGAGGGCAATCACGACAAAATCATTCTTTAACCGCTTCAGCACTTCCGGGTCGGACCATACTTTTGCTTCCATCTCCTTGCAGTTGCTGCAGGCATGCCCTTTAAAATCAAGCAGAACAGGCTTGTTCAGCTGTCGCGCACACGCGATCCCCTGTTCATAATCAAAATACCCGGGAATGTCATAAGGCAGCTGAAGGAAATTAGCATATACAGGAGGTTCACAGAGTGAAGCGCTGCTATCCGTATCATCGGCCTGAACAGTATTTCTGCCGGTGAGCGATGCAAGGGTAAATTGCTGTGTGCCCAACGGTGGCAGAAGACCTGATATTCCTTTCAATGGTGCACCGAGCAGGCCCGGTATCATGTACACCACAAAAGAAAAGACAATGATGATGAGGGCAAGGCGTGGCACTGAGATGAACGGAAGGTCACTGTCATGGGAAAATCTGATCTTCCCCATCAGGTAGATTCCCAACAGGGTGAACAGGACGATCCAGACTGCCAAGAACAGGTCACGGGGAAGGATTCCCCAGTGATAGGCCTGATCAATGTTTGAGAAGAATTTAAGGCTGAAGGCAAGGATAATGAATCCGAGGAACACCTTCACCTCATTGAGCCATCCGCCCGATTTTGGCAGGCTCTTCAGCAGGGATGGTGAGAATGCCAGTATGGTGAAAGGAAGTGCAAAGGCAAGGCCGAACCCGAACATTCCCACCAGGGGTTCCAGCACATCTCCTGTGGCGGCCTTCACCAGCAGTGCGCCAACAATGGGACCCGTGCAGCTGAACGATACGAGGGTGGTGACAAGCGCCATGAAAAAGGCACCGGCAAGCCCGCCCTTATCAGCCTGCCGGTCGGCCCTGTTGGTCCAACCGGCGGGCAGCACTATCTCGAACATCCCCAGGAAAGAGGCTGCAAATACCAGGAAAAACAGGAAAAAAATGAGGTTGGGGATCCAGTGGGTACTCAGCATATTGGCAAAATCAGCGCCGGCACTGGTCAGAGAAATAACCAGTCCGACAGCGGTATAAATCAGCACGATAGACAGGCCAAACACCGCTGCCCGCAGCAGGGCCCTGCCCCTGTTTTCGCTGCCCTGCATGAAAAACGATACCGTCATGGGTATCATTGGATAGACACAGGGAGTAAGCAGGCCTGCAAACCCCAGCAGGAAGGATAGAATGAACAACCCCCACAACGATTTGTCTTTCAGAGCCACCGCGCCTGTTCCGGCAACTGTATCCGATGAAATCTCAGATGAACCGGGAAGTGTCACGGTGCTTTTCAAGGGATCAACCGCTGAGGAATCAACAGAACCTACGCTCCGGATATCATCTTCTCCGAGCCGTAAGCTGAAGGTTTCTTCTTCAGGAGGCAGGCAGCGCCTGTCATCGCAACTGGCATATTCAACCGAAGCGTCAATGACCGCCGTATTCCCGCTGATGATCTTCACGATCTGCTTGAACACAGCCTCTTTGCTGAACATTTTCACATCCATACCGAAACTCTTGTCAAAAATCACCTCCCCTTCGGTAAGCTCTGTCACGTTTCCGATCAGCCGGGTATTATCGGGTAGCTGTAATGTGAAGGTTGTGGGTATGGGGCCTCCAGCCGGTATATCCTGGGCATACAGGTGCCACCCCTCATCAATCCTGGCCGTGAACAACAGGGCATATTCATTGTCGGCAACCTTCTCCACCCTCGAATCCCAGCGAACGGGATTTACCACCTGCGATTCCACCCGGGTCAGCGCCACGACCAGAACAAGTGAAAGAAGGATCCGTTTCATACAATTCATCATTAAATGTTTATTCGGGCGGCTTGCTCACACTATTGGTTTCCTGAAGCAGGATCTCTTGCCCCTCCTCATCAAATAAACGATATTCAAAATATGAATATGAATCCGAGGGAACCACATTCATTTTGCATTTCAGTTCTCGGTTCCATTTTCTCTTCAGGGAGATAAAACCAGAATTCATATATGCTGCCACATAGGGATGCACCTTTAACACGAATTTTTTCAGTTTATGTGTCTGGACATTGGCAGCGATAATGGTTTTCAGCTGATCGGTAAACAGAATGGCAGGGCTTATCTTGCCCGTACCGTTACAAGAAGGGCACATTTCCATTGTATTGATGCTCATTTCAGGCCTCACCCTCTGCCGGGTAATCTGCATCAATCCGAACTTGCTCAACGGCAAGATATTATGTTTCGCCCTGTCAGACTCCATGACCTCCCTCATTTTGTCAAACAGCTTCTGTTTATTCTCCTGGGACTGCATATCGATAAAATCGACCACAATAATGCCTCCCATATCGCGGAGCCGGAGCTGCCTGGCGATCTCCTCGGCCGCTGAAAGGTTAACTTCCAGGGCATTCGTCTCCTGGTTCTCAAAGGTTTTAGAGCGGTTGCCGCTGTTCACATCAATAACGTGCAGCGCCTCGGTATGTTCAATAATCAGGTAAGCACCCTCCTTGAACGACACGGTTTTGCCAAAGGAAGACTTGATCTGTTTATTGATGCCGAAATAATCAAAGATCGGGGTCCTGTTTTTGTAAAGCCTTACAATCTTTGGCCTGTCAGGAGCAATAGACATGAGATACTCCCTGATCTCATTGTACAGGCGCTCATCGTTCACATGAATCTTGTTAAAAGTGAGGTTGAAAATATCCCTCAGGATGGTAGAGGTCCTGTTCAGCTCACTGATAACAAGCCTGGGCGGCTTGCTGTCCTTCAATGAAGGAAATGCCGATT
>JAXDBV010000288.1:0-30277 GCA_034678415.1 Bacteroidales bacterium | reverse complement strand
ACGTATAAAGGTGGACTTTAAACTGAGCAATCATTATGAAGCTATCGCAGTACAAATTTCATCTGCCGGAGGAACTTATTGCAAAACATCCTGCAAAGAACAGGGATGAATCGCGGCTGATGGTGTTGCACCGTCAGACAGGTAAGGTGGAGAACAGGATATTCAAGGAGATCATTGACTATTTTGAGGAGAAGGATGTGATGGTATTTAACAATACCAAGGTATTTCCTGCACGTCTTTACGGGAATAAGGAGAAGACGGGGGCCGAGATTGAAGTGTTTCTTCTCAGGGAGTTGAACCGTGAGCAGCGGTTGTGGGATGTACTCGTGGATCCGGCAAGGAAGATACGGATCGGCAATAAGCTGTATTTCGGAGAGAACGATGTGCTGGTGGCCGAGGTGATTGATAACACTACCTCTCGCGGGCGTACCCTGCGTTTTCTTTTTGACGGCAGTTATGAGGAGTTCAAGAAGACCTTGTACAGCCTGGGGGAGACGCCTCTTCCGAAGTTCATCCGTCGCGAGGTGGTCCCCGAGGACAAGGAACGGTACCAGACGGTGTATGCACAGCATGAAGGGGCCGTGGCGGCGCCTACAGCCGGTATGCACTTCAGCCGCGAATTGTTGAAACGCCTGGAAATAAAGGGGCTGGAGTTTGCCTTCATCACCCTGCACGTGGGTCTTGGCAACTTCCGTACCGTTGATGTGGAAGATCTTACCAAGCATAAGATGGATTCGGAAAGGATCATCATCAAGCCTGAAGCCGCGGAGATCGTGAACATGGCCAAGGATCTGAGGAAGGAAATCTGTGCAGTGGGAACCACCGTTCTCAGGACACTGGAGAGCTCGGTCTCCACCACTGGCCACCTCAAACCCTTCGACGGCTGGACCAATAAATTCATCTTTCCACCTTATGAATTCAGTGTGCCCACACGGATGGTGACCAACTTTCACCTGCCCCTGTCTACACTGCTGATGATGGTCTCGGCATTTGCCGGGTATGAATTCCTTTTCGAGGCGTACAAGAAAGCCATCAAGGAAAAATACCGCTTCGGCACTTACGGTGATGCCATGCTGATCCTGTAGTAGAAGAGCTATCAGCCCCGGTTTCCCGGTCAGCAATGGGCCGAGTAATGACCGGGGTTCACCAGTTCCCTGTATTTCTGCACCACTTTCTTGAAGTCCTCCCACGTATCCCTTTTCAGGTTCGGGTTGCGCAGGAGGGCGGCAGGGTGGTATGTGGCCATGACCAGCCGGTTGTTCCAGGGTATCCATTGCCCACGTTGATGAGTGATCCTGGCTTCGGGGTCGATGAGTGCCTGCAGGGCGGTAGAGCCAAGCAGGATAATGATCATCGGATCGATCAGTTCAATTTGTTTCAGGAGGTGGGGAAGACAGCTCGCCCTTTCCATGGGGTTGGGCACGCGGTTCCCGGGGGGGCGGCATTTCACAATATTGCCGATATACACATGTTCGTTCCGGTTGAAACCGCAGGCGGCCAGGATCTTGTCGAGGAGCTGCCCGGCCCTTCCAACGAACGGCAATCCCTGTATATCTTCATCATAGCCCGGCCCTTCGCCGATAATGAAAATCTTCGCTAGGGGATTACCCATGCCGAACACAGCGTTGGTACGTTCATAGCCCAAGGCGCACCTACGGCACACCTGCACTTCCGCTTTCAGCTTCTCCAGTTCATCCATCATGTGCTTTTAAAAAATGAATGATAAATGTGTTTAGGTTCACTTCGTACAAATAATCCGTTAACCCTGAAAAATTTTTGCTCTATAACATCCAACCTTTTTGTTAAATCACTCGTTAAAAATATATAATTAAATGAGTATTGCCTCCATGAATTTTATTTTTCACTCCTTTTATTAAATTGATTGCTCTTTTTAATATTTTAAAAGAGTAATGGAGAAATGTTAGGATAATGCTTTATATTATTAAAGATTGTTTTTATTTTTACAATACTAAAATATTTCTTCTGGCACGGAAGATTCATTGATGATGAATGCAACCAATTATTCGTATATAAAGTCTTGCATATAAGAACAATAGATAGAATAAATAAAACATAAAATCATGCATCCCGATTGCCTGTAAGAATTACAGGGAGAAGGGATTATCTGCGTTATCCGGGGAAATAATTCGTTGTTACGGTTAAAATTGAATATTAAAAAGTACATCTGTTCAGCTTTTTCCCGGTTGAATGAGGGGAAGGTTTTAAAATGGATTATTGCCATTCTGTTCCTTTCGGCAGCAAGCAACGCTTCATTAGTATACAGTCAGGCCATTGGTGATTATCGGTCAAAGGCCAACGGGCTCTGGACATCGTTATCGACATGGGAACGATATAACGGCGCCTGGGTTGAGCCCACCGGTCCCGAAGGGTATCCCGCGCAAAATTCTTCCCCTGATACAATCGAAATAAATCATGATGTAACGCTGGATGTCCCTCTTACAAGCACCACGGATCCCATGATAAATTATCTAATTATCAGTTCAAATTCCCTTGAATTATCATCCTATGATTTTACTGTCAACGATTCAATGATCATTTCCGGCACTCTCAGTGATAACGATGTCGACGGATATGTAAGGTTTTATGGTCCTGTCCAGGTTCAGAATACGGGTACATGGTCATCTCAGGCTAGCCCGAGCGAATGTTTGCTATTCTTTGATAATATCGTTAACAACAGTAACAACGTAAATGTTGACAGGGCAAGAGCGGCTGCCGATATCGAAATCAGTGGTAGCGGATCCATGACAATGGATTATTTGGAATATAATGACGCTGATCTTACTATTATAAATACAACAACCCTTATTATAAACCTGGGATTAAATTATAACGATGTAGAAAATGCCACATTTGAAAACCGGGGAACTCTTTACTACAACGGATCATCACTTCTCATGGGGGATGGTAATTTAAAAGCAGATTATACTGGGAATACAATATACTATTCAAGGAATGGAGATCAACGTATTAAACAACCTGTTGGTTCCCCAACAAATTATTATTATTATTATCATTTGATTACATCGGGCGGAGGGACAAAAACACTCGACCATAATATAAACATTCGGGGAAATTTAATCATCAATAGCGGAACCGTTCTTCAACCTGGGGCCAGGTATCTTTATGCCTCTTCTGTTTCTGGTAGCACCTCCATTTATGGTACACTGGCCGACAATAATTCTTCAGGTACCAACAGGTTTTATCGTCAGGTAACCATTTATCCGGGAGGGGTGTGGGATTTCAGTGCAGGGAATGCTAGCTGTGATTTCCGCGGAGGGCTTATTCATAACGGGGCAAGCTTTATTTCCGGGACAGGCACCTATTATTTCAGAAATAATGATCAGACCCTGGGCGGAACAACGGATATTACATTCAACGGTCCGGTAAGAGTTGATGGCTATAGGCTGTATAATGACAAGACCACCACCATCAACGGTGTCCTATATGGTAACGGAACGTGGATCAACAATAACGGATCGGTGTTGAACTACAGCAATGCCACAGCCCCGATGGCTGGTGGTAGTTTTGTAGTAAACACTAACTCAAACACCGTAAACTATACAGGTGCATCAGCCCAGAGTATAAGGGCAGTTACTTATTATCATCTCATCACATCAGGAGGGGGTACCAAAACCTTGGCGGGTAATACCACCGTTGACGGAACCCTGACGATGACGGCAGGGAATATTAATGCCGGCTCCTACACCCTGATACTTGCCAATTCTCTTCCTTCTGCCCTGAACCACACCTCCGGAGCGATCATCGGGCGCTTTGAACGTTTTATCAGCCAGACGGGTCAGAATTATTTTTTCCCCGTCGGGACAACTGCCCAGACACAATCATTGACAGTTTTCTTCAGCAATCTTAGTGCGGGATCGTTAGTTGTTCAATATAACAATAGTGATCCAGGGGAGCTGGGTTTGCCTCTTGATGACGATGATGGTTCACAGGTTACGTCACAGTTCACAACAGGGTATTGGTCGGCTCTGCCACAAAACGGGCTGGCCTCAAACAATTATAATATTGATCTTGATGCCACGGGATTTGGTCCCTTTACGGTAGTTGTGGGGACGCGTATATTGAAACGCACGGGTGCCTCCGGCTCATGGATCCTTGATGGTTCACATCACAATGCCGTCGGATCGGTGATCAGACGAACGGGGATGGATGGACTGGATGAGGTTGCCGGGACACATTTCGGTGCCGGCTGGCCCGGACCAAAAATCACGTCTCAACCATCAAATACATCTGCATGCATCAATGGAAACGCCGGGTTTTCTGTTACAGCTACCGGTACCCCGACGTTAACCTATCAATGGTATAAAGCCCCGGGAATTCAATTAACCGACGGTGCCGAATATAATGGGACAACCACTAATTCCTTGACCATTTTATCGGTTGTTGCCGGTGATGCGGGAAGCTATTATTGCGTTGTTACCAACGGGCATGGGCACCAGCAGCAAAGCAATGCGGCGACTCTCAGCGTCTCGGCTGGTCCTGCAGTAACGTTTGGCTATGCCTGCCAGAAGATAATAACCATCGACGGTGATATGCTGACAGGGGCATTAACCAGTTTCCCTGTGTTGATCCATATTACGGATGCCGAACTGAGGGATACTGTTCAGAATGTAAACGGGTATGATATTATCTTTTCAGATGCGGATTACAACAAGCTGGATCATGATCTGGAGAGTTATAATCCGATGACCGGTGAGCTTATCGTATGGGTCAGGATTCCCGGTCTCACACCCGGCACAGATACCCAGATACGTATGTTTTACAGTAATCCTGACATAGCCAGTGACCAGTCTTCACCGATGACATGGGAACCGGGGTATGCGGGTGTCTGGCATTTTCAGGGCGACCTCACGGATGCTACCTTAAATCCGAATAACGGTACAAATTACGAAACAGAGGAGTCTTCCGGGATAGTTGCCAACGGCAGGCTGTTCGATGAAAATACTGATAATATTGAAGTAGAAACAGATAACTGGTCAAATACGAGAGGTACTGTTGAGGTATGGGTCCAGTTAACGGGGAATCCCGTTGCTTATCCCAGTTATATCTTCGGACATACATCAGTTCCCTGGAATGACCGTATTCAGCTCTACCTGGAGAGCGGCAATAATTTATACCTGGGTCTTGGAGATGATCATGATAAATACGGTCCTATTGCCACTCTGTCAATAAACGTACCTTATCACATTGCCCTGACATGGAATAACGGAAATTATGAGGTATTTATTAATGGTACTTCACGGGCCAGCGGAACATATACCGGGTTCAATAATCTGGGAGCAATGGCCAATATCGGCAATAACGGAAATCCGACCCTATCATCAAGGTTTGAAGGCTGGAGAGGGATCATTGATGAAGTGCGTGTGTCCAACACCGTGCGTTCAGTAGCCTGGTTTGAAACTTCGTATGACAACAAGAACGCTCCGCTGAGTTTTTATACCGTTTCCGCTCAGGTGGCTAATTCAGTGTATGATTTTGAAGTCTGCGCCAACGATACAGTGGTTTATTCTGTATCTGATCATCCGGATCTGGAATATGACTGGAATGTGACCGGAGCCTCTGAATTTTCCGGTGACGACACTCACGAGATCAATGTGATCTGGGGATCCGCAGGTACTGGCACGGTGTCCTTAAGTCTTACAAATATAACCAGCGGTTGTTCGGCTTCATCACCCGCCTACAGTGTTACTAAATCACCTGTTCCTGAGCCGGTTATAACAGGAAACTTCTCCCTTTGTCCGAACAGTCCGGATGAAATCTACAGTGTGGACAGTCATTCCGGGCATTCCTATGACTGGGAAGTTACGGGTGCGATTGGTTTTGAAGGGGATGGTACAAATATCATCGAAGTGGATTGGGGTGCCGGCCCCCTGGGTATTGTCACGGTAACGGAAACGGTTATTGTAGGCGGATGTAATTCTACTGCAAGTGAAAATGTGACGCTGGAGGATGATACGGCACCTTTGATCACCTGTCCTGGCGACCGGACCGAATACGTTGATGCAGGGTGCGACTTCACTCTTCCGGATTACACGACACTGGCCACGGCGACGGACAACTGCACGGCAGTGCCGGCCATCACCCAGTCGCCGGCGGCGGGTACGGTGATCAGCGGCCACGGGACGGTACAGACGATCACGCTTACGGCGGATGACGGGAACGGTAACACCACCGATTGTACCTTTGATGTCACGCTGAATGATAATACAGATCCGGTGATCACCTGTCCTGGCGACCGGACAGAATACGTTGATGCAGGGTGCGACTTCACTCTTCCGGATTACACGACACTGGCCACGGCGACGGACAACTGCACGGCAGCACCGGCCATCACCCAGTTACCGGCGGCGGGTACGGTGATCAGCGGCCACGGGACGGTACAGACGATCACGCTGACGACGGATGACGGGAACGGGAATACCGGCCAGTGTACATTTGATATAACACTTGAGGATAATATATTACCGACCATCTCATGTCCGGGAAATATTAATCAGGTTGTTGATCCCGGCTCATGCACGGCCGGCATAACTATGCCTGCGCCAGTGACAGGAGATAATTGCGGAATACTATCCATAGTGAATGATTTCAATGGTACTAATGATGCATCGGGGGATTACCCGGGAGGGATTACAACGGTTGTCTGGACGGTGACAGATGTGAATAATAACATCGCCACGTGTTCAATGACGGTTACAGTGACGGATAATGAATTACCCGTTTTTAATGATTGTCCCGGTGACCTGGGTCCATTATCCATGGATCCCTTGGCATGCGGTGCAACAGTGAGTTGGTCTGAACCTACAGCCAGCGATAATTGTGGTGTGGTTACCATTACCAGAACCGATGCCACAGGACTCAACAACGGTGATCTCTTCCCGGAAGGTACTACAACCATTTCATATAGTGCCACCGATGGACAGGGTAATTCCAGTTTTTGCTCTTTCAATGTCACCGTGCTGGGCGATAACCAGCCTCCCGCTCTCATCTGTCCGCCTGATCAGATACGCGATGCTGATTATGAACAATGTTATTATACAATTACAGGTGCGGAATTTGACCCGGTATCGGCAACAGATAACTGCTCCGGTGTTGTAATTGCCAATAGTATAAATGGAACCGCTACCCTGGCCGGTGAACAGGTGATAGACGGAACGGTTATTACATGGAATGCGGAGGATATGTCAGGCAATACCTCCCAATGTAGTTTTACTGTCACACTGAACACCATACCCGACGATCCGGGACAGGTCATTGCGAGCATAAATCCGGTATGTCAGGGGATGACGGGAGTTACCTACCGGACCAACCGTGTGGCACGTGCAACGGCTTACGCCTGGACGGTGCCACCGGGTGCGGTTATTACTGGCCCGACAAACGATACCATAATCACCGTGGACTATACACTTGGCGCCGTCGATGGTGACGTCAGGGTCACCGCTCTCAATCCCTGCGGGGTTAGTCTGAATCCCGGCACGTTTACCGTTGTGGTGAATCCTCCGTTGTCGCCGTTAATAAGCTCTTCAGATGCCGATAATATAATCTGTTCAGGTGAGAGCGTCACTTTCACGGCATCCGGCGGTGTGTTATATGAATTCCTCCTGAATGGAACACCGGTTCAGGGACCTGGAGCTGAAAATACATACACTACGAACAGCCTGGCAAATGGCGATGCGGTAAGTGTCTACGTGGTGGATCCACTGGGATGCAGTGGTGTCAGCACACCAGTCATCACTGCCGTGAATCCCGCCCCAACAGGGCTGATCACTGCTCAGACCGATGTGGCATGCCACGGCGAGGCAACCGGCAGTGTCACTGTGGAAGGAAGCGGAGGCATGCCGCCGTTCCTGTACAGCCTGGACGGTGGTGCACTGCAGGATAACGGCACCTACGGCGGGCTGGCGGCCGGCAACCATTACATCACGATAGTGGATCTAAACGGTTGTACTACCGATATACCTGTTACCATTACTCAACCGGTGACACCCCTGGACGGATCAATTTTATCACAGACGGATATTACCTGTTTCGGCCTGACCGACGGAACCGTTACTGTCGAAGCAACCACCGGTACCGGCACTTCACCATATGAATACAGCATTGATGGTGGATTAGCATGGCAGGGTGACGGGCTGTTTACCGCACTTGCGGGAGGCAATCATACCGTTACCATAAGGGATGCCCATGGATGCCTCCTCGATGTGCCGGTAACCATTATTGAACCGGCAGACCTTACGGCACTGGTTACAACAGTGGATGTATTGTGCCATGGAGGTAACAATGGCCAGGCATCGGTCACCGCCACCGGTGGTACCGGATTATATTCTTACTTATGGTCTGGAGGACAAACAACGGCAGCCGTTACGAACCTGGCGGCAGGAGACCACAGCGTGACAGTAACGGACGATAATAATTGCATGGAACAGGTCAACTTTACGATTTACCAGCCGGAAGAACTGGCCTTCGACACGATCCTTACACCAGCTGCCTGCCCTACCATACCGAACGGAGCCATCGACCTGGTCATTACCGGCGGCACAGCCCCGTATACCGTTGCATGGTCCGATGGTGCCGCCACGGAGGACATCACTGACCTGCTGGCTGGAAATTATCAGGCTACCGTTACCGATGCCAATAACTGCGAGATGGTGGTACAGGTGGTACTTCCCTATGTGAGGACGACATGCCTGATTATCCCTACCGTTATTACTCCCAATAACGACAGCTATAATGATACCTGGATCATCGATAATATCCAATATTACCCGGATGCATCAGTATCCATCTTCAACCGGTGGGGTGAACAGGTATACTACAGAACATCGGGCTATGATAATTCATGGGACGGTACCCATAAGGGAAAACCATTACCCATGGATTCATACCATTATATTATTGACCTGCATAATGGTGAGAAGCCATTAACAGGAAGCGTGACCATCATCAGGTAATATGAGGATACTATCTCAGTAATAGAATATTTGGCAACATGAAGAAACTGTATACGATAACGCTGGTCTTTTCCCTGGTGTTGATGCATGTAAATATTATACAGGGACAGCAACTGCCGCAGTATAGCCAGTACATGCTAAACGGCTTTCTTTTAAATCCTGCCATGGCAGGCAGTGAGGGTTATACATCCTTCAACCTTACTGCCCGCGAGCAGTGGGTTGGATTCGCCGGTGCACCAAAAACACATGCATTGAGTGGTGAGACAAGGATCTTGAGAAAAAGCTATATCTCCAAATCGACCACTGTCAGGAGAAAAATACGCCGGCCGTCACGCAGTGGCAGAGTGGGTGTGGGAGGATATCTCTTCACGGATCAGAACGGTATCACGAACAGAACGGGAGGACAGGTCACATATGCCTACCACATCCAGATGAGTAAGCAGCAACTGTCGTTTGGCTTGTCAGCCCTCGGGTACCAGTTCAGAATAAACGAGGATGATATCATTCTGCATGATGAGACCGATCCCCTGATCAGCGGTTCCGATAAGGTACTGTTCATCCCCGATTTCAACTTCGGGACACTGCTCACGGCTCGCAACTACTTTGCTGGATTCTCTGTCAACCAGCTATTGCAATCATCCCTGAAGTTTGGAAAAAGTAATTATGAAAATTACAAACTGCTGAGGCATTATTACCTGATGGGAGGGTATAGTTTCGATGTATCGGAAAACGTTTCCATTCAGCCGACAATACTTATTAAAACCACCACCCAGAACCTGCGGCAGTTGCAGGTTGATTTCAATACCAGGGTGTATTACAGGGATGACTATTGGGCGGGCCTGTCCTACAGAACCGGCGATGCCCTGGTGTTAATGGCAGGAGTTAAGTTTGACCAGTACTACCTGGGGTATGCCTTTGACTATTCAACCAGCAGTATCCGCAAGCACAGCTTTGGTTCACACGAATTCATGCTGGCCGCCAAATTCGGTGATAATGCAAGGCGATACCGCTGGATTCAACGATATTAATCCAAATTTCACCGCAACGTTGCTCAGGCTGTATTATTAATATTTTATAGTGATGTAGCCCGTGTAATATTTTGTTATTTATATTAATAATATTAAATAAGTACTTAATATAATCGAATATATAATTAACAATATAGAATATAATGTTAATAATATTAATATTTTTTTAAACGAAAATGAGTTGGAAAGTTCAGAATGTCAGGGTGAAGGTAGTTTCTTTCTCGGGTATGGAGTGGACGGTGATTGTTCCACCATGGAGGTGCAGGATTTGTTTTGAGAGGCTCAGCCCGATTCCTGAACCCTTGGGCTTTGTTGTGAAGAAGGGAATGAAAATCTTGTCCAGCACTTCTTTCAGGATTCCCGGGCCGTTATCGATCACCTGCATTGTGATCCTTCCTCTTTTATTGATGAATGCCTTCATCTGGATCCTGGCATAGGGCCTTCCATCGACGGCATGTATTGAATTTTTTAAAAGGTTGATAAGCACCTGTTCGATCAGTTCCTCATCGGCAGATAGGATCAGATCGTCAGGCATAACGCTTGTTTCGTATTGTATATTTGACTGTTTAATCTCTTCCTCCATCAGCAATTGGATATTCCTGAAAATATTCTTCACCGGTATCACTTTAAAGTTTGGTTGTGGTATCCGGGTCAGGTTTCTGTAGGTGTTTACGAAATGCAGCAATCCGGTGCTTCTTTTGTTGATCGTATGCAAAGCCTTTTGTATCTCATCCACAGTATCATCATCAATTTTGGTTTGATTTGGCGTATCGTTTTTAATCCCCTTCAGTATCAGGTCGAGGGTGGATGAAAGGGAGGCTATAGGGGTGATGGAGTTCATGATTTCATGTGTCAGTACACGGATCAGCTTCTGCCATGCCTCTGTCTCCTGTTCTTCCAGAACATTCTGGATGTTTTTGATGGTGGTGAGCATGATGACCTTGTTATGGATCCTGAATTCTGTACCCTGTACTGCCAGCTGGAGGATATCATCTTCCTGTTGAACTTTGATCAGTTTGCTTTCGCCCGGTTTCAGGTTCATCAGGATAGCAACCAGCTCCCCGCTGATCGGCTGCAGGCCATTGATGTTTTTCAGAGAGCTGATCTGGAACAGGCTTTTGGCCGCTTTATTTATCATCTCCACCACACCGTCTCTGGTATAGGCAATGATACTGATATCAATATTCTGGACGATGCTCTGGAGGTATTGGTAGTGTTCTTCCCTTTGAGACCGTATCAGCTGGAAGTCCTTTATCACTGCGTTGAAGGCGTTGCTCAGTTCGTCGAACGAAGAACCGAGGCCTTCGGCCTTGAATGAACGCGTGAATTCCGAGAATCGTATCGATTCCAGGAAGTTGGCCAGGTCACGGTTTGTCTTGTCGACATAATGGAAGAGTGCATACACCTGGATAATGATTAGAATACCGATCAGCATGGCAGTGATGCTCAGTTTTTCCGTCAGGGTGAAGAAAAACAGGAAAACAGAGCCGGACAGCAGCAGTATCCGGATGATAACTGTCAGGCGGAATTTTTTATAAACCATGTTTTTCCATTCTCCTGTAGAGGGATGTTCGCGTCAGTCCAAGATCGGCAGCGGCCTGTGTGATATTACCCTGGTGAACCTTCAGCACTTTGGCGATCACGTTTTTTTCAATCTCATCAAGGTTGTATGTCTCCAGTTCCAGTTCTCCCATCTTTCCGGATGGTTGCGACAGCAGGAAATCTTCGGGTTGGAGCGTGTCTGAGTCGCTCATGATCACGGCTCTCTCGATGGCATGCTGAAGCTCGCGCACATTTCCTGGCCAGGGATACTGGTTGATCACCTTGATGGCTCCGGCGCTGATACCCCGTATGGATTTCTTGTATTTCTTGGTGTAGATTTTGAGGAAATGGTTAGCCAGTAGCGGTATGTCGCTGTTTCTTTCGCGTAACGGGGGCAGGTGGATCTCCACCGTATTGATCCTGTAAAGCAGGTCCTGGCGGAAGCGGTTCTCCTGTACCATCTGATGGATGTCGGTATTGGTGGCACAGATGAGCCTCACATCAATGGGAATTGGCTTGTTCGATCCCACCCTGATCACTTCCCGGCGTTCAATAGCTGTCAGGAGCTTTGTCTGGAGGGGCAGCGAAAGATTTCCTATCTCGTCGAGAAACAGGGTACCGGCAGAGGCGATCTCAAAGCGTCCGGCTTTTTCTTTCTTCGCGTCGGTAAAGGCGCCTTTTTCATGGCCGAACAGTTCGCTCTCAAAGAGTGTCTCACTGATAGATCCCAGATCCACGCTGATGAATATCTCATCCTTGCGGAGCGAGTCCCTGTGGAGAGCCCTGGCTACCAGCTCTTTGCCTGTACCGTTCTCTCCCAGGATGAGCACATTGGCATCGGTCTTTGCCACCTTTTGAATAGTGGCAAATACTTTCTTCATCTCCTCCGACGATCCGATGAAGTCGTGAAAAGGCTGATCAAATACGGCGCTGATCTCCTTCTGTTTGATCCGCAGGGACTCGGTCTCCCTTCTTGACCGGCTCAGTTTGATGGATGAGGAGATCGTTGCCAGCAGTTTCTCATTCTGCCAGGGTTTGAGAATAAAATCGGTAGCCCCCGCCTTGATCGCCTTCACGGCTTTTTCTGCATCGCCATAGGCTGTGATGAACACCACCACCGCCTGAGGATCAATCTCCAGAATCTTCTCCAGCCAGTGGAATCCCTCCTGACCGCTGATGGCATCTTTCGTGAAATTCATATCCAGCAAAATAACATCATAGGTATTCCTTGCCATGAACTCAGGAATACGCTCAGGAGTATGAATCGTCTCAATCAGCTCAACATGCGGCTTTAACAACAACTTCAGGGCAAACAGAATATCTTCATTGTCGTCAACCGCCAGTATCTTTCCATTGTTCTGACTCATGGTATACAGTTTTTGCTTGTTTCCTTGGTTAACCGATATAAAAGTACAACTTTTTTTAATGTACGATTTCGTACTCCATCTGTTTCGTAATCGTACACATCTTGGACATAAAAACCGGAATATATGCACAGATGTGATTGAATGACAGCAGAATATCCCGTTTGGCACAATTAATGTAAACCTGTATAGATCAGAAACAATGGAATCCAAATAATGGACAGGATAATAGAAAGAAAACACAAGTATTTAAGCAAAAAATATCTGTGGCTATACATTATCGGTATCGTCTTACTTCTGGTAGTACTTGGAATCATCTTTGGCGATAAAAGTTCAAAGCTCAATGTGGATGAGGATAAGCTGACCATAGATACCGTAACTGAGGATCTGTTCAAGGATTACATAGCTGTTATTGGAACGGTTGAACCAAACAAAACCATTTACCTTGATGCCACAGAAGGAGGAAGCAGGGTGGAGAAGATACTGATCGAAGAAGGCAACATGGTGAATAAGGGTGATATTATTGTAAAACTTAGCAACACACAGCTGGTTCTTGCGATTTCTGATTTTGAGGCGAATGTTTCAAGAATATCAAACGAGGTGAGGCAGTCGCGGTTACTGATGGAGCAGCAGACACTGAACGCCAAGAGTCAGTTACTGCAGAACCGTTATCTCTTGCTGCAAAAACAGAGGGCGTTTGATCGAAACAAGATCTTGTTCGCGGAGAAACATCTCTCCGAGGAGGAGTTCAAGCTGTCGGAGGAAGAATATGAGCTGACGAAGGAACAGCTGGTATTGTTGGAACAGAACCTGAAACAGGATTCCATCTTCAGGAGTATCCAGATCGCTTCCCTGGAGAGGTCCCTGAAGCGGATGCAGGATAATCTTGAGATCGTTCAGTCGAGGCTTGAAAGCCTGAACTACCGTGCACCCGTGGACGGTGAACTGGCTTCACTGAACCTGGAGGAAGGACAGGTTATTGCTGTTGGGCAGCGGATCGGGCAAATAAATATCCTTGATTCATACAAGCTCCGGGTGGATGTGGATGAATATTACATATCGCGCGTCACCAGGGGCCTTGTTGGTGAATGTGACTTCTCCGGGAAAATATACAAGGCGGTAACCACGAAGATCTACCCTGAAGTCCGGGCCGGACGCTTTGGCGTGGATATGGAATTCCGTGACACCGTGCCCGAAAAAATACGGATCGGACAGACATCAAGAATACGCCTGGAACTCGGACAGTCGAGAACGGCTGTCCTGATCCCCCGTGGCGGTTTTTTCCAGAGTACCGGCGGACAGTGGGTTTATGTAGTTGATGAATCCGGCAAATATGCCTATAAAAGAAATATACGCCTGGGCAGCATGAATCCCATGTATTATGAAGTGCTGGAGGGTCTTGAACCGGGTGAAAAAGTGATTGTCTCCAATTATGATACGTTTGGTGATGCCGATAAACTGATGTTCAAATAGCCATTAACAAAAACCATTGTTTATGATTAAGACTGTAAATCTCACGAAAGTGTTCCGAACTGATGAGGTCGAAACAACAGCCCTGAACAAGGTGAACCTGGAAATCTCCGAGGGAGAATTTGTGGCGGTAATGGGACCATCGGGCTGTGGAAAATCAACGCTGCTGAATATTATTGGTCTGCTCGATAACCCGACAGACGGGGAACTACATTTTAATGGCACCGAGGTCTCGCGTTTCTCGGAACGGAACCGTACCAATCTGAGAAAAGGAAACATAGGGTTCGTGTTCCAGAGCTTTAACCTGATCGATGAACTGAATGTATATGAGAATGTGGAGCTGCCGTTGCTCTATCTTCGGGTCTCCGCTTCCGAGCGCAGGAGGAAAGTGGAAGATGTGCTCGAGAGGATGAAAATTGCCCACCGCAAGAAACACTTTCCTCAGCAATTATCGGGAGGACAGCAACAGCGTGTGGCGATTGCCCGTGCCGTTGTTACCCGCCCGCGTCTTATCCTGGCTGATGAACCTACCGGTAACCTTGACTCGGCCAACGGTGAGGAAGTGATGAACCTGCTGACCGAACTGAATAAGGACGGTACCACCATCATCATTGTTACACACTCGCCCTCGGATGCCGAATACTCCCACAGGATCATCCAGTTGTTCGATGGTCATATTGTTACGGAAAATATCAAACAAGTGCTTTAACCGGTTCTTCTCCAGGTAGGACTGAATAACAAACAACATATATTCTTTTACCATGTTGAGAGAGCTTACCGTACCTCTGCCACATTTTACCGAGGAACAGATCGCGGAGATCTCCCTCAGGATCGGCAGGAATCACATCGATTACCTCTTCAGGGTTGAGTCATTTCCGTGGGATGCGGAAGATGAACTTTCCCCTGCAGGAACGGATGAACTGACACGGTCACTGGCCCGAATTACACGGCTCAAAAAAGCCATCGAAGGGTATGATAAACAATGGGAACTGATACAGATCTTCACACCCGTGGATAACTCAAAATATATACAGGTGCTCTACCGGAAGAAAAAAAGTTGAGTCAAATCGTATTATTGCTGCTTTATTTTGATGATGAAAATCCTCAGAAATATTGTTGTATTCCTGTTTGCCGGGACCCTGCCGCTGGAAGCGCAGAATCCGTGGACACTTGAACAGTGCATTCAGTACGCCGTGGATAATAATATCCAGATCAAACGGCAGGAACTGACAGCAAAGATTTCCCGGAGCAACTATATCCAGTCGATCCTGGCGGTCAGTCCTGATCTGAATGCCTTTGGAAGACACAACCTCAGTTCGGGTAAAACGGTTAACCTCGAGGATTACACCTATATCAACACTACCTTCTATGACGGATATGCGGGTGCCCAGAGCCAGGTAATACTGTTCGGCGGATTGCAGAATATTAATACCATCAGCCGGTCAAAATATGATCTGATGGCCAGTATCCAGGATGTGGAAAAGGCGAAGAACGATATTGTGCTGAACATAACGGTGGGGTATCTGCAGGTGCTCCTGGATCATGAGTTGCTGAAGATCACCGTGAGCCAGCATCAGACCAGCCTCATGCAGGTGGAGAATATACGCCGGATGGTTGAGCTCGGTAAGCTGGCAAAGGGGCAGCTGCTGGAAATGCAGGCCCAGGCATCGGCCGATCAGCTCAATGTCACCATTGCCCGTAACCGGCTTAACCTGTCTACACTCAAACTGGCTCAACTGCTGTACCTCGACTCGGTAGCTGATTTCCAGGTATGTATTCCCGAGCAACTCGAGGTGGGTGCCGCAGCGCTGGCAACTGATGCAGACGAGGTTTTTAGCTATGCTATTAACGGATTACCGGAGATACGGAGTGCGGAATACATCCTGAGAAGTTCCAAAAAAGCCCTGGCAGTGGCCCGCGGAGCAAGGTATCCGCAACTGTCGCTCACCGGCACTCTGTACACTCGTTATTCGGAACTGGCCGTCGATCCCCTGGACGCAACATCGGCCTATTCCATCAGTAACCAGCTGGATGATAATTTCTACAAACAGATATCGCTGAACCTGAGTATTCCCATTTTTAATAATTATACCATTCAAAACCGGATCAGTACGGCCAGGATGCAGATGCTCGATGCAGGATACCGGCTGGAACAAGCCAGGAACGATTTGTACCAGCTCATCCGGCAGGCACATGCCGATGCTCTCGCCGCCTTTGACAAGTATACCTCGGCCATGGAAGCCGTGGCATCCATGGAGGAAGCATTTAACTATACGGAACAGAAATTTGAGCTGGGTACCGCAAGTTCGGTGGATTATTCGGTGGCCAAAAATAATCTCGCCCGCACACAATCGGAGCTGATGCAAGCCAAGTATGAATACCTGTTGAGAACAAGGATACTCGATTTCTACATGGGGAGAAAAATCAGCCTCTGACCGGACACCTCTTTTTTATACCACCTGCCTTCCTCTGTTTTTTTTATTTATTACATTTGTTTTCAGCATTAATACATCCGGTCATGAAAAAGATCATTACCCTCCTATTTTCCTGCCTGCTATCTGCTACAGCGTTTACCCAGGTGTTTAACACGGGTCAAACCCTTGACAGGAAGCAGTTTGTCGTTGGACTGAATCCTGCCATTTATCTGTCCGGCCCTTCGCATGGAATCAACCTGTTGATTCACGGCGGTTATGGACTGAAACCGGATATTGATCTGGCCGTGAAGATAGGGCTCGGATCGGAATACTATTTCGGTGCCGACGTTGAATGGGGCTTGCTCGAAAATATATCTCTTACCACCGGTCTTCATATGTTCAATGATTTTGGACTGGATGCAACGCTGAACCTTACCCTGCCCATCAGGGGAGATGTATACCTCTATTCCGGGTTTGATATGGATATTGCCTTCGGAAACAGAGTATACCTGCCCTGCTGGATACCCATCGGGGTGGAGATTGAGCTAAGGAACAATATGAGCTTTATCCTTGAAGGGGATATAGGTCTGACAGATTCATCGTATCATATCATCAACGGGGGAATCCGTTTTTATTTGTAGGCAGGTGTCCTGTCACTCCCGTCTGTATACTTCTTTTCCTGCGATATACGTTGCAAGAACCCTGATAAACGGCAGTTTCTCCGGCGCGGTTTCCATCAGGTCTTCATCGGTGACGATGAAATCGGCATATTTATCCTTCTCGATGCTTCCTTTTTTATGTTCCTCAAAGGCAGCCCTGGCAGCCCATATGGTCATGGCTCTCAGTGCTTCCTTCCTTGACAGAGCATCATCGGTCTGGAATCCTTCCGGAGGGGCCCCTTTCAGATCTTTTCGTACCACGGCTGCATAGAATCGATAGAAGGGATTGATGTGCTCCACGGGAAAGTCGCTGCCGGCAGCAAGATACCCGTTTTGTTCGAGCAGCTTCCGGAGAGCATAGGCATGGCCCATACGCTCCTTTCCCAGCCTGTCGGCAGCCCATGACATATCCGAGGTGGCATGGGCTGGTTGTACCGAAGGGATGACCGAATATTCCCTGAACAGGGGCAGATCATGCGGATCAACCACCTGTGCATGTTCAATACGCCACCGCCTGTCGTGGGGTCTCTTCAGAACACTACCATACAAGCGCAGGATGAGACGGTTGGCCGAATCGCCGATACAATGGGTATTGACCTGGTATCCTATCTGATAAGCTTGTATACAAATCTTCTTCAGTTTTTCGAGGGGAGTGACCAGCAAGCCACGGTTGCCGGGATCATCAAAGTACGGGGATCTCATCAGTGCTCCCCGTGAACCCAGTGCGCCGTCAGCAAAAAGCTTGACCGAACGGATGTTGAGATAGGGTGTTTCATAAATACCCTTGTACATGAAATTCTCAAGATTATCCCGGTCGGGAGTGATCATGGCATAGATTCTCATCCGGAGCACTCCGGCCTTCTGGAGACTGTCGATCATACGGATCGAAGCATAGTCCAGCCCGGCTTCATGCACGCCGGTAAGACCAACGGCAAAACAGTTTTCCTGAGCCATGATAAGGGCTCTCTGCGTCTCCTCCTTTCCCGGTTCGGGCACCATCCTGCGGACCAGATCGATGGCGTTGTCGATCAGTACACCGGTAAGCCTCCCGTTTTTTTCCAGGAGGCTGCCCCCTGCCACGCGGGTGGTACCGCTGATGCCGGCCACTTCAAGGGCTTTCTGGTTAGCTACTGCTGCATGACCATCAATGCGGATTATCAGCACCGGGTTCAAAGGGAAGGCCTGATCAAGCAACTGCCTGTCGGGAAACTCTTTCACCGCCCAGTCGTTTTGATCCCAGCCCCTGCCCAGCACCCACTCCGAGGATACCTTTTCATGGTGTTTCTTCAGTACCGAAACCACCTCTTCGAATGAAGCGGTGCCTGTCAAATCAGCATGCATGAGACTCAGACCGTAACCGGTAAAATGACAATGGGCATCGATCAGCCCGGGATAGACAAACCTGCCTGAGAGATCAAGAAAATTATCAGACGTGTATCTCCTCTTTATCTCCTCAGACGAGCCGGTGGCTATGATCTTCCCGTTGCTTACACAAAAACTTTCGACCATGGTAAATGCCGTGTCAACCGTATATACCCTCGCATTGGATACGATCAGATCCACCGGGATTTTTTTCAGCATACAGGAAGAACCAACCATAATTAATAAAATAAAGACCACTGATGACCGCATGATCTGAATATTTAAAATTCAATGTCGAAAATATAAAAATTCAAGCGACAGAATGATCACGAGGGGGTAAAATGTGAATCACTTCATACAAAATGAAAAAAACAATTTTACGTTCTATAACTGTACCTCAGGGAAAGGGTTACTGTTGGCATAAATCATTTACCTTTGCCTTAACAACCGTTTTAATGGGAAGAATATCTTTTTCTGGCGGCGTGCTTTTACTCATTCTCTGGCTGATGGCTTGTGAGCGTGATAATCTATACACGGGGGATGATGCCCGTCTGCGGTTCTCAACGGATACCGTGATGTTCGACACGGTGTTCACCACTATCGGTTCTACCACGCGCGAGATAAAGGTGTACAATCCGTATTCGAAGGACATCAGGATTACATCGCTGCGGCTGGCCGGAGGTGATGCATCATATTTCAGGCTCAATATTGACGGTATATCAGCCAGCCGTGCAGACAATATACTGCTGCGCGCCCGCGACAGCATGTACATTTTTGTTGAGGTAACCATTGATCCCCTGGGCGTGGATCAGCCAATGATCGTAAAAGATTCGGTAGTCTTCCTCACCAACACTAACATTCAGGATGTTGACCTCGTGGCCTGCGGACAGGATGTACACTTTTTCAACGGAGCAACCATTCTGAGTCAGGAATGGACAAACGATAAGCCATACCTGATCTATAACTCCATTCTGGTCGACAGCAACGAGGTGCTCACCGTTCAGGCCGGTGTGAGGATCCATTTTCACCGGGGTTCAACTCTTTACGTTTTGGGTACCATTCATGTGTACGGGAGCCTTGACGAACCGGTGATTTTCGAGGGCGACAGGCTGGAGAAGATGTATGACGATGTGCCGGGCCAGTGGGGAGGGATATATTTCATCAACGGGAGCCACTCCAACACGATGGAAAATGTGATTATCCGTAATGCCAACGCCGGCCTGCACCTGGGTAATGTTACCACACCACTCAATCCGCCGGATCTGGAGCTGAGAAACACCGTCGTCTGCCATATGACCTATGCGGGCTTATCCTCTATTGCCGCCACCCTCCGTGTGAGCAATGTGTTAATCTATGACTGCGGCTTCTATAACCTGCTGCTGACCACGGGTGGTGATTATGAGTTCCTGCACTGCACCATCGCCAACTACTGGCGTTTCTCGAACAGGATCACTCCTGCTGTGATGCTGACCAATTTTATTGAGTTAAAAGAGTCGGGCCTCGTTATCAATCCTCTCCAAAAGGCCAGCTTTGGTAATTGTATTATCGTTGGTGATAACGAGGTTGAGATTGGCATCAGCCAGGTAAGCGGGCAGGGTGCTTTCAATTACTTCTTCGATCATTGTATCATCACGGCGGAGGATGACTTCAGTTTCAGTAATACCGACCATTTTGGCACCATTTACAGGTCCGCCGTACCGGGATTCATATCCGTACCCGATGAAAACTACCGGCTTGACACCCTGGCCTTCGCAATAGACAAGGGATTGATAGATTACGCCTCACCGGTACCGTTTGACCTTAAAGGCGACAGTCGCCTGGATGATGCAGGCCCTGACCTGGGCGCCTTTGAACGAATTGAGAAAAAATAAACGGACTGTTATGCACTGTATCCCCCGGCTGACATGGATCGTATGTCTGATCGTCCGGTGCTGTTTCATTTCCGGTCAAGAAGCCGGATCACAAGGTGGAAGGGAAGGACTGAGGTTCATGTTTTATAATGTAGAGAACCTGTTTGACCACCTCGATGATTCATGCTGTAATGATGAGGATTTTCTTCCTGACGGGGTCAGACGCTGGACCTTCACGCGTTACCAGGATAAGGTTCAACGGATTTTTCAGGTCATTGCAGCCGCCGGTGGATGGATTCCTCCCGAGATCATCGGGCTGTGCGAGGTGGAGAACAACCATGTAATCGACCGGTTGATGAACCATACAGGGCTCTCGAAATACCCATACCGGTATATACACCGCGACTCGGATGATGAGCGGGGAATGGATGTGGCTTTACTGTACCGGTCGGATATCATGCGACCGCTCAGCATCCGATATATCGGCTATACGAAATCACGGTATGACTCCACCCGGACACGCGATATCCTGTGCGCGCAGATGCTGGTTCGTCAGTCGGACACTGTCACGTTCCTTATCAATCACTGGCCTTCAAGGTACGGAGGGGTGCTCGAGTCAAGGAAACCACGGATGAAGATGGCTCGTGCCTTATGTGCCTTTATTGATTCGCTATATAAAAATAATCCGCGGACAAAACTGGTCGTGGCAGGCGATTTCAACGATGAACGTGCCGACGACAGTATGCGGTTGCTAACCGGGGAGAATGATCCTGTGCTTCAGGGTAAAAACCGGTTGGTTCATATGATATCCAATCCTCAGGATAAGCAGGTGGGAGGATCCATCAAGTATCAGGGTGTATGGTACCTTTTCGACCAGATCCTTGTTTCTCCCTCCATGGTTGCTTCTTCCTCAGGGCTCCAGACCTGCCATGAATACGGTACTGTCTTCTGTCCGGCCTTCCTGCTCACCGGTGATGAGTCCCATACGGGCCTCCGCCCTTTCCGTTCATACCATGGTTTTCAGTATGAGGGAGGATTCAGCGATCACCTGCCGGTCATTCTGGATCTGTGTTACCGGTAAGCGTCCATTTGCCGTATGATTTTTAGAGAAACAATTGTGGTTTAGCCCGGGCAAGGCATTTAAGCCATCACTTCTTCACATCCAGCCCCATCTTCCTGCCGAGCTGGATAAGGTACTCCATGGCCTCTTCCCGGTTATTACCGATGGTGCCTTCAAGGATGGCTTCCTTGATGGCATTTTTCAGGACTCCAACGGTTTTTGAAGGATGCAGGCCAAACAGGGCGATGATCTCATCTCCCCTTACCGGTGGCTGGAAATTGCGGATAGCATCCTTTTCCTCCAGCTCGCGTATCTTTTTCCGTACGATCCGGAAATTGTGCAGGTGACGGCGTACCGTGTCCTCGTTCTTCGATGTGATGTCCGCCTCGCAAAGCATCATCAGGCAATCAATATCGTCTCCTGCTTCATAGAGCAGGCGGCGGACGGCTGAATCGGTCACCGTATCTTCCGCCAAGGCGATAGGTCTGAGATGCAGTTCAACCATCTTCTGTACAAACTTCATCCTGTCATGAAGAGGCATCTTCAGCCGCCTGAACAGGTCGGGAATCATTTTTGCACCGATGTATTCATGCCCGTGAAAGGTCCAGCCGGTACCGGCGTCATATTTTTTTGTGACAGGCTTGGCAATATCATGGAGAAGTGCTGCCCAGCGCAGCCACAGATCATCCGTCTTCCGGCTGACATTGTCAAGCACTTTGACCGTATGATAAAAATTATCCTTGTGAGCCCTGTCGTCCTTTGTCTCCACACCCTTCAGCCTTGACAGCTCAGGAAGGATGATCTCCAGCAGTCCCGTCTCATCCAGCAAACGGAAGCCGATGGATGGCCTGGGCGATAACATGATTTTGTTCAGCTCATCAGTGATACGTTCGCTGGAAATAATATTCATCCGTTCTCGTTTGTGCCTGATAGCCCTGAGGGTATCCTTATCGAGATGGAAATTTAGCTGTGCGGCGAATCGTATGGCGCGGAGCATCCTCAGCGGATCATCATCAAAGGTAATTTCCGGGTCGAGAGGGGTTCTGATCTTTTTCTCTTCAAGATCGGCCAGACCGTTGAACGGATCAATAAACTGTCCCAGGTTGTCGTCATTCAGGCAGATCGCCATGGCGTTGATGGTGAAATCTCTCCGCTTCTGGTCGTCCTCCAGTGTTCCGTTCTCCACCAGCGGCTTACGGGAGTTCCGGCGGTACGATTCCTTGCGGGCCCCGACAAACTCAATCTCGTAACCGCTGGTACGAACCATGGCTGTACCGAAATTCTTAAATATGTGGATCTGCGTACCCCTGCCAAGCTCGCGGGCTACCTTGCGTGCCAGCTCAATACCGTTTCCTACCACCACCACATCAATATCGCTGGAGGGTCGATGAAGAAAACAATCCCTCACATATCCGCCGATAACATAGGCTCGCAGCCCCTCCTTGCTGATAATACGGCTGATGAGTTGTAGAACAGGTAACCGGATATATTTCTTCATGATATGTTTTACACCCTGTTCAAGGGCATGACAAAATTACAATTATTTGAGCTTGTATACCATCGTCCGGTTAGTATTTGTAATTGGTATAAGATTTGATACCTTTGCAGCATCAAATATGATAGATATATAAATATAAAAATATTTTGATAAAATGATTGAACACTTAACCCTCGATACTTTCAAGCAGAAAGTATTCGACTATGAGAAGAATCAGGAATGGAAATATGAGGGTGATAAGCCCTGCCTGATTGATTTTTATGCTGACTGGTGTGCTCCCTGCCGGATGGTTACCCCCATACTTGAGGAGCTGGCAGAAGAATACAAGGGTAAGCTTGTCATATACAAGGTGAACACGGAGGAGCAGCGCGAATTGTCGGCTATGTTCGGTATACAAAGTATTCCGTCATTGTTGTTTGTTCCGACCGATGCCCAGCCGCAGATGGCCATGGGAGCCTTACCGAAAGATACTTTTATCAAAGCCTTCAAAGAAGTGCTGAAGGTTGAGTAGAACCTGAGTTAAAGGCCTGTGTGAACAGGCTTTTTGTTTTTTCACTTTTCCTGCGTATTTTTGTACTCAAAGAATGGGGTGCCTTTCCGCTTTGGCGGATGAAAAACAGGCTGAGATCATACCCTTTGAACCTGAACCAGATAATGCCGGCGTAGGGAAGCGTCAGTCCTTTTCCCCATTCGTACATATTAAACCATTGAATTATGAAAAGGACAGTACTATTTTTCAGTTTCTTCTTCATGTTCATACCTGCATATCTCCAGCAGAGAATAACTGGGGTGGTCAGGGATGAATCGGGGAATCCGCTGGAAGGGGCATATGTGCTCCTTGAAAACAGTTTCCATGCCGCTGTTACCGGCAAGGACGGAAGGTTTACCCTGTCAGGGATTAAACAGGGCAAGGCAGTGATAAGCCTGAGTTTTGTAGGATATGAAAGCGAAACCAGGGAGATCGTTTTACCGGTGCAGGAGGAAGTGGAGTTTGTCTTGAAGACCCAGCCGGTGATGGCAGAGGAGGTGATCGTCAGGGGGATAAGAGCCGGTAATCTCTCATCCGTTACTCAGTATACCATGACGGAGGAGATGCTCCGACAGAACAACCTCGGAAAGGATCTGCCGGCGCTGCTCACCGCCACACCTTCCTTTATCACCAATTCCGATGCGGGGAATGACATTGGTTACACCAGTTTCCAGATACGGGGAACAGAAATGAGCCGTATCAATATTACCATTAACGGGATACCCCTGAACGATGCCGAGTCGCATGATGTGTTCTGGGTTGATCTGCCCGATTTTGCCGCCTCCGTTGAGGATATTCAGATCCAGCGCGGTGTTGGTACATCCACCAACGGGGCTGCAGCTTTCGGTGCCAGTGTCAATATACAGACCAGGGAACTGCAGCGTGAACCCTTTGGTAGGATCGATCAGTCCATCGGTTCGTTCAATACCTTCCGGCAGAGCCTGAACGCCGGAACAGGGCTCATCAACAATCATTATGCGTTCACCATGCGTCTGTCCAGGATCTCTTCCGACGGATACATTGACAGAGCCTTCTCCGACCTGAAATCTTTCTTCGTTTCGGGCGGTTATTACTCCCGTAACACCATCCTGAAGATTAATGTTTTTTCCGGTGCCGAAACCACATACCAGGCATGGGAAGGAATTCCTTCTTCCCTTCTCAATAGCAACAGAACCTATAATCCCGCCGGGGAATACACGGATAGCCTGGGGAATAAGTTCTATTATGATAACCAGACCGACAACTACTGGCAGGATCATTTACAGATGCTCTTCTCGCAGCATGTGGGTAAGTCTCTAAACCTGAACCTGGGCATATACTATACCCGCGGCAAGGGTTACTACGAAAGCTATGTTGTGGATCAGGATCTGAGCAAGTACGGCGAACACTTGTTTTCCGCCGATACGGGAATTACCGAGTCCGACCTGGTACGTCAAAAATGTCTTGACAATTCCGTGGTTGGATTCACCTTCTCGTCGGTTTACGATTACCGGCAAAAGATTAAGCTTACGCTCGGCGGTGCATGGAACCACTACCTGGGGGACCACTTCGGCCAGGTGATATGGGCGAGGGATATTGCTGTGAACAACCCCGGACAGCGATATTATTTCAACGACGGGTATAAAAACGATGCCAACATTTTCGGGAAAGCGGAGTATTCCCTCCTGTCAAACCTTCATATATACGGAGATTTGCAGTACCGGCAGATTAACCAGGCATTTAAGGGAACACACGATGACCTGAGAACGATTGACAGGGATCTGACCTTCAGGTTCCTTAATCCGAAGCTGGGCATCACTTATATTCCGGATCATCATCATCGCCTGTATGCATCCTTTGGTGTGGCAGGCCGTGAGCCAACCCGGCGTAACTTCATCGATGCCGACCCCGGTCATGACCCCGTAAAAGAAGTGCTGTACGATTATGAACTGGGTTACCACTTTGCATCGCAGGCGGCCACACTGGCACTAAACCTCTATTATATGGATTACAGTAACCAGCTGGTGCTCACCGGAAAAATAAATAACGTGGGAGAACCCATCTGGGTCAATGTGCCACGAAGCTACAGGGCAGGGATGGAAGTCACATCGGATATCCGGTTCTCATCCCTGGCATCCAATACCACGACGTTAACCCTGAGCACCAATAAAATCAGGAGTTTTATTGAATATATCGACAACTGGGATACCGGAGTACAGGAATCGGTGAAGCACGAGAATACAAACCTGTCCTTCTCGCCCGGTTTCATCCTTTACAATGCCCTCCTGTTTAAGCCTCTTCACGGTCTGAAGTTTACACTTGAAAGCAAATATGTGGGCAAACAATTTATTGACAATACCTCCAGCAATGAACGCATCCTCAACCCTTATCTGGTTAATAATCTGAAATGCAGTTATTTGATAGAAAACCTCCTGTTCAGGGAGATGAACCTGTCGCTGTTCCTGAATAATATCTTCAATGAGAAATATGAGACGAAGGCCTGGGTTTACCGCTATATCAGTGAGGGAGAAGAATATTCCATGGACGGATACTTTCCGCAGGCCGGCAGGCATATTATGGCAGGAATCTCAATCCTTTTCTAAAGTTTTGGCATGAATTTTGAACTTTTTTCCATGAAAAACGTATAATATAATAGATGTTCTTCCTTTTTTATTCATGGTTTTGTTGGTTAAATTGGATTTAGGTTAATATTAGGGTTCGGGAAAGCCAGGTTAATACCTGGCTTTCCTGTTTTATTCCATCCGCCGTTGAAAACCGGGAATATCGCTGAACGTATAGGCCTTTTGCCGTGAGGTTACAGTCTTCCTGCAGTGCCGGTACCTGTTGATAAACTCCCTGTGTTCCCGTTTTTTATTTTACTATATTTCCTTTCTTAAAAAGAAATCGTTCTGTCAGTGGAACCTGGGATGAAGAAGCCAATAAAAATTGTTTTGCTGGAGGATGATCGGCTCGATGAAGAACTGATACGCAGCCGGTTGAAAGAGGATGGGATGTCATTCGTTATGAAGAGGGTATCCACTCCGTCCTCCTTTTTCAAGCTGATCAGGGAATGGCAGCCTGACCTGGTCCTGTCCGACTATTCGGTTCCCGGCTTCAGCGGTAATGAAGCGCTGGCTCATGTAAGGGAGAGATATCCCAATCTGCCGTTTATTATTCTTACTGCAACCATTGGAGAAGAAACTGCCATATCCTGTATCAGGGAGGGAGCCTGGGATTATATTCTGAAACAGAACATGATGCGTCTTGTTCCTGCCATTAAAAATGCCATTGCTCTGAAGTCGGAGCGATCGGTTAAGGAACGGTACCGGAAACAGATGGAGTCATCGGCAGCGGAACAATCCCTGTTGCTTCATAATATTGAGATACATATCTGGTACCTGGTCGATGAGGATAAGTATGGAGTGGTAAATAATGCTCATGCCGCGTTCTTCGGGATGAAGCCTTCAGGGATGGAGAACAGTAAAATCCGGGATGTTCTCCCTTCCCGGGCCGCTGATATCATGGTGAAATGGAACAGGGAAGCGTTCAGGTCGGGAAGAAAGCTACAGAAGGAAATATGGATCGGCAATGCGGAGGGCGAGGAACGGTGCCTGTTCATCACATGGATACCCAGGCTCAGGAAACCCGGCGAGGTGGAAAATGTGTTATGCACCGCCGAGGATATCACCGGGCTCATCCGTGGCAAGGAAGACAAACGTGCCTCAGAGGAAAAGTACAGGCTGATGTTTGAGAATACGGGCACCGCTATCGTGATCTGTAACAATGACGGTACTATCCTGATGAGCAATAAAAAGTTTGCCGCATTGACCGGTTACGGCAGTGAAGAGATCGATGGCAGGCTTCACTTCAGTACATTCCTGGCGGAGAAAGACTGGAAAAGACTGATGGAGTTTCAGGAAACACTGCAACCACGAATTGCCGCCCCCGCCGAATATGAGGTGGTGATGAAAAAAAAATCGGGGGAGGTGCGGCAGGTATATGTGCAGGTTACTATCATACCACAGACAGGGAACAGGATTGTCTCAATGATTGATATTACTCTTTTAAAGAAGACACAGGAAGAACTCATCAACAAGGAGAAGGACCTGACGGCCCTGCTGGAGCATTCTCCCATACCACAGATCTACGAGGATTTTTCGGAACCGAGAAAATACATACTGACCCTCAGGCAAAAGAAGATCCGCGATATCAGGAAATATTTTTCTGAAAACCCCGAAGAATACAGGAAAATAAGAAGCCTGATCAGAATTATCGGGATGAACCGGGCATTTCGTGAACTTTTCGGTATCCGAGACCAGAAGGAGCTGGAGGAGAAGTTGTTCGATATTGTTACCGAAGATTCAACTGCGATGTTCACTGACGGGCTGTTGAAGGTTATGAAGGGTGAGATGGTCTTTGAAGGAGAGACCCGTTACCATGATGTACATGGCAGGGAGATCCTTGCAAAAACCTGCTGGATCGTGGTTCCAACACATGAAGAAAACCTGGATATGGTGGTAGTCTCCATTATCGATATTTCCCGTCAGCGCCTGGCCGAACAGAAAGAAAAGCAATATTCAGATAATCTGAGGCTCCTCTCTCAAAATGCACTGGAGATACTGGAAACCGCCAACATGGATGACCTGTACCGACAGATAGGAAGACAGCTTCATATGGTAACAGATTACTCCATCATCATTATCAGTTCTTTTGATGCGGGAGAAAACCGGTTGGTGACAAAAGCCGTTTTCGGAGAGGAGAAATTCATCGAAAAGCTGCTAAAAATGACCGGTGGGGATGATGCATTGACTATAGATTCCCTCACTGGTAACCTGAAGAATGAACTTCTTTCGAATACCCTTGTAACCGTTCCGGGAGGGATAAGACAGCTTTACCCACAGATAGATTCATCCGGGACAGCAGGAAAACCGGAAGAAATGCTCGATCTGGAGTCGGTCATGGCCATGGGATTTCATTCCGAAGGCAGTCTGCTCGGTGCAGCTTTCATCCTTCTGAGGAAAGGTCACCGCCCCGTCATTTCGGAAATCATCGGTACCCTCGTAAAACAAACCTCTATCGCGCTGCAGAAACAAAATATGGAGGATCAGATCAAGACACTCTCCAGCGCCGTCGATCATTCCTATGCCATGGTGATTATTACAGGACTGGACGGAACGATAGAATATGTCAATCCGCGCCTGTTACAGGTTACCGGATATTCATTCGAGGAAATACGGGGACGTAAACCCGGCATGTTCAAAGCCGGCAATTATCCGCCCAGCTTTTATAAAACCCTGTGGCAAACCATCACTTCAGGTAAAGAGTGGAGAGGTGAGTTTGAGAATGTTAAAAAGAACGGTGAGAAATACTGGGTGCTGGCTTCCATCTCAGGTGTCAGGAATGAAAAACAGGAAATAACCCATTTTGTAGCGGTGGAAGAGGATATTACCGAAAGAAAAAGGATGGAGCAGGAGCTGATTGCTGCCAAGGAGAAGGCCGAGGAGTCCGACCGCCTGAAATCGGCCTTCCTTGCCAACCTGTCACACGAGATACGAACCCCGCTCAATGCCATCGCAGGATTCTCAGAACTGATCACACAGGTGAAACTCACGGATGATGAGCAAAAGGAATACTTCGGGATTATCCGCAGCAATGTGATAACCCTGACAAAGCTCATTGACGATATCATTGATTTCTCAAAGCTAGAACTGGGACAAACCAGTTACGAGGAGGTGGAATGCAATCTGGATGATCTCCTGAGGGAGCTTCAGCTTTCGTTCCAGGAGGAGGTGAAAAACCTGAGAAAGAAGGTTGAGATACGGATCAATCCTCTCTCCGTGAGAGATATGCAAATCATGACCGACCCTGTCAGGCTACGCCAGATTCTGACCAACCTGCTGAGCAATGCCGTGAAGTTCACTCAGGAGGGTTATGTGGAGATGGGGTGTATGGTTGAAAAGGATACCCTCCTCCGGTGTTATGTGATGGATACGGGCATTGGCATCCCGAAGGAGAAGCTGAGCATGATCTTTGACCGCTTCAGGCAGGCCGATGATTCCACCACCAGGCAATATGGAGGCACAGGTCTGGGACTGGCCATTTCCAAAGGACTGGTTGAAATGATGGGAGGGGAGATACAGGTGAAGTCGGTGCACGGCAAGGGAACCACCTTCTCCTTCACTATCCCTCTGAAGAAAGCGGATAAAGAAAGGAAGCCGGCTGACCTGCCTGAAGCCGGATGGCATTTGCACGGTGCAGACTGGAATGGCAAACATATACTGATAGTGGAGAACGATGATAGCAACTACCGCATGTTCGAAGCGGCCCTCGGGCCCACGATGGTACGGCTCATCAGGGCCTATGATGGCGGTGAGTCAGTCCGGATCTGTTCAGACCGTTCCGATGTCGACCTCATCCTGGCGGCTATATACCTGCCCGATATGGACGGCTTTCAGGTGGCAGAAAACATCCGGTCGGTAAGAAAAGACATTCCCGTCATTGCCTATTCTTCATACCCAAAACCCGACGATTA
>JAXDBV010000287.1:0-7825 GCA_034678415.1 Bacteroidales bacterium | reverse complement strand
CCCCGCCTGTGTACCTCCTGAACCTGCCGCCACGAAGATAGAATCAAACACCGTTCCCGTAGCCTGAGTATATTCCATTATCTCAACGAAGGCCGCAACATAGGCCATGGTTCCAAGGGTTGTTGATCCTCCGACCTTGAGGTAGTAAGGATTCTTCCCGTATGTTTTCAGCTTATCCACCAGGTGCATGCATTCACCCGCAAGGACGTCGTCGTTTTCGCTATCCATGTAGCGGATCTCAGCACCGGCAAGATGATCCAGAAGAAGATTGCCCGTGGGTATCACGTTTTCTTTACCGGCAAGAACCAGGTATACCTTCAGACCGTACCTTGCACCGGCAGCAGCAGTTATTCTGCACCAGTTCGATTGCTGGCTGCCATAGGTCACGATACAGTCAGCACCACGGTTTATGGCATCACGAAGCAGAAAACCCAGCTTACGGGTTTTATTCCCCCCAAAAGCAAAACCGGTAAGGTCGTCGCGCTTGCAATAGATATTTGCGTCATGCAACCGGCTGACATTTTCCAGCTTATGTAAAGGGGTAGGAAGAAAAGAAAGATTTAATCGCGGGATATGATGAATAGCAAATAATATTTTTTCTGAATTCTTCATGATCGGTATTGACCTGTTTGAACAAAATCGTATAATTTTAATAAAAAAATTGCAGCTAATGAAATCAATACCTGTAAGCTATCCCGCATGGTTTGCAGCATCTGTGTTATTGCTGCAGCCGGCTTGCAAGACTATTCCCCGAATGGGCAAGGTTCAGCCAAAACCCAACATACTAATGATCATCGCTGATGATCTGGGCACACATGACCTCGGCTGTTATGGTCAGCAACGGATCCTGACCCCCAATATTAATCGTTTGGCCGCTGAGGGATTACAATTCACGGCTTTCTATGCCGGTGCGGCCGTCAGTGCTCCTTCCAGGTCGGTATTGCAGACCGGGATGCATACCGGTCATACCACTGTCCGGGGAAATGAGTGCCGGGCGGGAGGGTTACGCCAGCCACCGGGAAGCAATGACCGTCCCGGATCCATGCGTATCGGCCTCACATCCTCCGACACTACCCTTGGACATGTTCTCGGCAACGCAGGCTATTATACCGGGCTCATCGGTAAATGGCACCTCAGCGGTTACCGGTATGAAAACCTTCCCACCAACCGCGGATACCACGAATATATGGGCAGCTGCCTGGCCAACCCCAAAAGCTCCGCCCCCGGTTTTATGTTCCTCAATGATTCGGTAGTGAAAATACCCCCACAAGCAATGGCTGAATGCAGGGATGGTATATGGACCAACCTGGCCGTTGATTTTATGAAAAGAAACAAGAACGCCCCCTTCTTTCTAATTCTTTCCCTTTCAACACCCCACAAACCCTTTAACATTGACAGCCAGGGCATCTATGCCGATAGTTCATGGAATGATATGTCGAAGAACTATGCCGCCCTTGTGACACGACTGGATACCCATGTGGGACAGGTGCTGTCTGCTTTAAAAAATCTGGGCCTGCATAACCGCACCATCGTGTTCTTCTGCTCCGATAATGGCGGTGAATACCAGGAGAAACCTGAGGACTGGGCTGAATGGACAATAACCTTTCAAAGCAATAAGCCTTTCCGCGGAGGGAAAGCCGATTTTTATGAAGGGGGCATAAGGATACCAATGATCGTCAGATGGCCGGCAGTGGTCAAACCCGGCAGACAAAGCGATTATCCCCTTTACTTTGCCGATATAATGCCAACCCTGGCAGATATAGCCGGTGTGAAAGCTCCCTCACGCACCGACGGGATCAGCATGCTGAAAATACTTACCGGTGAACAAAACCGGCTACCTGACCGCTTCATGTACTGGGAGTTCGAACACCGCGGATTCCACCAGGCCGTGCGATGGAAAAACTGGAAGATGCTCAGATGGACACAAAAACAACCGCGTGTCTATGGTCAGAAGGAGGATAATGATGAAAGAAGAAGTATTAAATACCCCTTATATGAGCTGTACAACCTGGATGAGGATATTTACGAGGCTAACAATTTGATTGATCAATACCCCGAGGTGGCTTCCATCCTCCACCAATACCTGGTATCTGCCCGGGACGACTCCCCCTATTATCCCCTGACCGACAGAGAGCAGAAAAGTATCGACACGCTGAATATGACCGTATTTAAGTAAAATCCGTTTGGCAAAACACCTCTCATCAAAAGCCTGTCCTTAGCCGGCTGCGCTCCATGATTCTTACATAAAAATGATGTAACATCATCCATTCTAATGTATTATATGATAGTTAATTTAGTTGCCGCCAGCAGGTTTTTTCCCCTGCTGGACGGTGAATTGCCCCTGCAGGTTAAAATAACCAGAGAAAAAGCAAGCGTACAGAAGAAATCGCCTATATAGGAACTGACAGATAATATTACAAACCGGTATTAGGAGATAAAAGTGTAAGGGCGAAGAAACAGGCGACAGGTATATGGGATTGCAATGCGGGATGTGCACCTAACTGAGACCGGACCGGAATCATCCACCTTCCCTGCGACAGGTGTTCGGAAAGATCTGGAAAATTAACAAAAAGACCGGATGAAAAGAAAAAGAGGCTCTGTCAGTCATGATAAAGCCTCTTTCATTGTTCACCCGGCAGTTGAATCTGCTGTTATTTCTTGTCGTATACCGTTGTTATCTTTCTTTCCCCCCTTGGTGTGGAGGCAGTGGTAACAATGGTCAGTGTTTTACCCCCGTCGCTGAGGGTCCAGGTATCGGTGCTGTTTCTCTCAACCACCTGGCCTTCCCTCTCAAAACGCAAGGTTGAACTGATGGTAAGTGTTTTGCCATCAGATGAATAGGAAGCCGTTGACTTCCTCGTTCCATTGAAAGCCTGGTTCTCGCTTACCTTCCCGTCGAGCGTCAGCTTCTCAGTGGTTTTAAATTCCTGTCCGTCGCGCCGCTGCGATAGTCTTTCTATAGTCATATCATTCCCTTCCTGTGTCACAGTAAGGGTGGCAGCTCCCATTCTTGGCCCCCCTCTGCCAGGCTGTTCACCAAAGTTACTCTTCGATGCATTCAGTGTCCAAGTGCCGGAATAATTCGCCTTCTGCGAAAACGCCTCCGTTGCAGAAACCATAAAAAACATCACCAAGAAAAGACATGAAAGCATGCCCATGCCTTTCTTAAAACCTCCAAGCATTAATCCACTTTTCATAATTTTATATTTTTATTACCACATGTTAGACAAAACTCATCCCGATAATAGTCCCTGTAAATGCCTGAAAATTCTAATAAGTTTCTTACCTCGGAAAATACTCCAGGGGCAGGATCACAAGTAACGGGGCACATATCCAGGTTTTCATGAATGCTTTATCCGGAAGCGTTTTCATCTTCATGTCTGTGGTTCACCGGCTCACAACTAAAATGCCGATATTACCTCCCTTCGCAACGGTGCTGATATAGATGGTCTTAATATTCCTGAGGAAGAGGGGAAATTATTATTGATATACCTTAACCGGTTACAGGCATCTTTCCCTGTTTTTCTTCAGTCATCATTGTCCAATGTCACGGACAGTTAACAGAATCTTATAACGCCATTGCTCCTGATTACCTGTGTGATTATTATCTTTGTTACCAGACATTCCATCTTACATTATCAAAATTTAAACCATCATGAAAACATTCAGCAAACTGATTTTATGCATTTCATTATTCCTGTGGTACACAACAACCTCTTCAGGGATAAACACTACCGATACCCGCATGCTGTCACAGCCTGCAGTAAGTAATACGCAGGTTGCCTTTATCTACGCCGAGGATCTGTGGGTGGCAGGTCTCGACGGAACACTGCCGGTAAGGCTTACGGTGGATGAAGGGGTGGAATCATACCCGGTCTTCTCTCCCGACGGAAGCCTGATTGCCTTCACCGCCGAATACGACGGTAATATGGATGTATTTGTCATACCTTCAACGGGAGGCATTCCCACACGCCTGACCTGGCATCCTGGTGCTGATATTGTCCGGGGATTCACACCCGACGGGAAAAATATTTTGTTCACCTCCCAGCGCGCTGTTTTTACCAACAGGTATGCCCAGTTGTTCACGGTACCGGTTACCGGAGGATATCCTGTCCAATTGACCATACCCAATGCCAATTACGCAACCTACTCACCGGACGGACGATTTATGGCGTATACACCCATTTTCGATGCTTTCCAGCAATGGAAAAATTACCGCGGCGGCACTATCTCAACCATCCTGATATTCTCTTTTGACGACCATTCGGTGGTGAAGATCCCCAAACCACAGGGAGGATGTAACGACACCCATCCCCAATGGGCAGGAGAAAACATCTATTTTACCAGTGACAGGAACGGGGAGTTCAACCTGTTCTCCTATAATGTCAAAACAAAGGAAATAAAGCAGCTTACATTTTTTCAGGATTTTCCGGTGCTAAATTTATGTGCTGCAGACGGCAGGATCATTTTCGAAAAGACCGGATACCTGCACTATTATGATATTCAAACATCCACGGCCAGGAAACTTACCATCGGTATCGCTGCCGATCTGCAGGAACTGCGTTCACGGTTTGTGAATGGCGACCGCTACGTGCGTAGCGCCGATATCTCACCTACCGGCGCCCGCGCTGTATTCGACTTCAGGGGTGAAATCATCACCGTCCCGGCCGAAAAAGGAGACCCCAGGAATAATACACAAACTCCCGGAGCCCATGAGAAATACCCGGCCTGGTCACCCGACGGTAAATACATCGCCTACTTCTCCGACGCCTCGGGCGAATACAAATTATGTATCCAGCCCCAGGACGGGACCACCGCGACCAAATCCTATTCATTACCCGGCACAGGGTTTTATGCTTTCCTCAGATGGTCACCCGACAGTAAAATGATCACGTTTACCGATAACGGCAGGAATTTTTACCTGTTCGATATGCCTTCCGGAACCGCGAAAAAGATTGATGCGGATGAAATCTATTTCCCCGGAGCATTCAGGAATATCATGGGTGACTGGTCCATGGACTCCCGGTGGCTGGTATATACAAAGCTGACCAGTACCTTTTTTAAAAGGGTATTCCTCTATTCTGTTGACCAGGGCCGATCCTTCCCGGTAACCGACGGGCTGAGCGATGTGTCCGAACCTGTATTCGACCGCGGAGGGAAATATCTCTATTTCTTTGCATCCACCGATGCAGGACCCGTGATCAACTGGTTCGATCTGTCTAATGCCGATATGAGATCAACCCAGTTTATTTACCTCGTCACCCTGCAGAAAGAAACCCTCTCCCCCTTTGCCAGGGAGAGTGACGAGGAGAAAATAAAAACGGAGACGGAGGAAACGGCAAAACAGGCTGATACCAAAAAGGATAAAAAGGCATCAGCCGTACCAGGAAAAACAACGCCTTCTCTTACCATCGATCTTGAAGGCCTGCAGGACAGGATTATCGCTCTCCCTATCAGGCGGGGTAACTATTATAACCTCGCATGCAGCAAGGAAGAGGAAATACTGTATATCTCCCGGCCGGATACCTATACCGGTACTTCAATGCTGCATAAATACGACCTGAAGAAACGTAAGGACAGTGAAGTAATGGAAATGAGCAATTTTATCCTTTCTGCCGACGGCACCAAAATGCTGTATTACCATGAGGGGACCAGTGGCATTGCCCCGGCCGGTGAGAAGCCCGAGCCCGGCAAAGGCCAGCTGAAAATCCAGGATATCCAGGTGAAGATTGACCCCGCCGCAGAATGGGCACAGATCTTTGACGAAGCCTGGCGTATAAACCGCGACTATTTCTACGACCCGGGTATGCACGGGACGGACTGGAATGCCATGAAAGACAAGTATTCGGTATTCCTGCCCGACCTGACGTGCCGCAGCGATCTCAACCGCCTGATACAATGGATGTGCAGTGAGCTGGCCGTGGGTCATCACAGGGTGGGCGGAGGTGATAGACCGAACAACCCGGCAAGGGTGAACGGAGGCCTGCTGGGCGCTGATTACACCATCGAAAATAACAGGTACCGGCTTAAAAAAATCTATGGAGGCCTCAACTGGAATCCTGACCTCCGCTCACCACTCACCGAACCGGGAATAAACGCCAGGCCCGGTGAATACATTCTCGCCGTAAACGGCAGAGATCTGACGGCAGACCAGAACTTGTTCAGTTACTTCGAAAATACAGCCGGGAAGATTGTTGAGATGACCATCGGCCCCAACCCCGACTATTCAGACTCACGCATCGTCAAGGTGGTTCCCGTTGAATCGGAATATGCATTACGTAACCGTGACTGGGTGGAAGGCAACCTGAAAAAGGTGACAGAAGCTACCAATGGTCAGGTAGCTTATGTGTATGTGCCGAATACCTCGCGCCAGGGACATGAGTATTTCAAACGGTATTTCTTCCCCCAGGCCAACAGGAAAGCCATTATCATCGATGAGAGGTTCAATGGTGGTGGGTCCATCGCCGATTACTATATTGATCTCTTGCAGAAGCCCTACCAGGCACACTGGCACATGCGGTACGGGCAGGATCTGAAAACCCCCAGTGCCTCCATCCAGGGGCCCAAGGTGATGATCATCGACGAGACCGCCGGATCGGGCGGAGACATGCTGCCCTGGATGTTCCGCAAGTTCAAGGTAGGCACGCTCGTCGGGAAACGTACCTGGGGCGGACTGGTCGGCACACTCGGCTTCCCCGAACTGATGGATGGTGGCTATATCACCGCTCCCAACCTGGCTATATGGACCAGCGACGGCTTTATCGTTGAGAACGTGGGTGTGGAACCGGATATCGAGGTGGAACAATGGCCGGCCGATGTTATTGCCGGAAAAGACCCGCAGCTGGAAAAAGCCATCGAGGTCATCTTGAAAGAGCTTGAGAAAAACCCTCAGGAACCACCGGCCAGACCGCCATACCCGGTAAGAGTGAGAAAATGAGCATTGGCACGCGACAGGAAAATCAGCCGGTGCATTACTATTTTTCGGGAAGAACCTTACAGCATCAGGGAATTACAATCTCCGGTTTACAGTTATTGACGCAAGTTATACCTGCGGATAAAAAAACCGTAATCAATAATATCCTCTCCCACCACACTGTTTACACCCGATAAGCTGTCCTTTGCACCAGCATTCCCTGGCGCCCGGAAACAGACCGGCGGGAGAAGAGTGGATGGGCTTTGGCGCGTGAGGTCCGGTACCCAGCCAGTGATCCCACCCCTGCCATCCCTCCTCCCTGTACGCGAGTTCGGGATAGGCAAGAATCCCTTCAACAGCAGGGTTGCCCTCCGGGATTTCCGTACAAAACTTTCTCCATTGGATTTCATTTTCAAGCCGCAGGCTGTGGACATACCTCCTGGCGGCCTCAAAGGAGAGGTATTGCATCCTGCTGCCAAGCCAGTCATCCCAGTCTTCCCATCCTCTTCCCCCATATTCCAGCTGCGGATTATCCGGAAGGTGAATGGAATATTTATGATGAAGAGGATCCCCTGAACGGATATAATGTCTCCAATCTTCTTTGTTCTTCAGCCTCAGCGACCTGACAAATTGCCGGGCCACGGCAAAATCAGTATATTCCATCTTCTGCCCGGTATCGATAAGCCAGTCGGACCAGCTTTTCCAGCCGGTGTAGCGGTAAATAAAGTCAGGATTGGCAGGAATGTTTGCAGGGAGAGGTGGCCGTCGGGGAAATCTACCATTTACCCAAGCCTCCCACTCCTCACGGTATTCAAAGCCATAATTCCGGGCCGTTGCCCTGGCTTCATGGAACGGAAGATAGGGATTAGCCGGAGCTGATTGCCAGAGATCGGGACCCGTCTGTTTCAACAA
>JAXDBV010000286.1:0-9883 GCA_034678415.1 Bacteroidales bacterium | reverse complement strand
TTACAGGAATGGCCCATGGTGCGAACAGGCTGATACGATTTATACCACCCGTCGAGGCATAGAAACACCACCTTGTCCGTATCATACAATCGTTCATCTGGACGCATCGGAGAAATACAGAATGAATCTGGACTGTGCAGAAGGGAAGGAAATCATACACGTGTCCTGGTTTATCCTTCCGCCGGTTATGGAATGGTACTATAAATCAAAGAATCCATGGTACAAAAGCCTGCCCCCCTGGGCGCCGGGATGTCTGGGGTATGAATCCGGTCAATCGATGGACCTGATATACCCGGGCACAAATGCCATTGTTTATGTGCCGGTTGGCATTGACGGTTCGAGAGGAGAGGTCGTCTTCGAGGCAGCCCACCGCAAGCCGGGATACACTATCTACTGGCACCTGGATGACAGGTATATGGGATCAACAAAAGATATCCACCAGATAGGCCTTTCACCGGCAAAAGGTATCCATACAATCACACTCATCGACCAGGAAGGTACTGTTCTGGTCAAACGTTTCGAGGTGCTGGACAAGAACTAAAAGTGAACGCTAGAAAAATCATCAGGTACGGGGATTATCCGCAGGATAAACGAACGCGTCCAGGACATGGCAGATGGCGCGTGCCGTATAATCAATCACTCTTCATCCCTCGCCCTGTCAGCAGACCATGCCGGTCTCCTGATCCATCTTTCATCACGTTAGGAAACGAATTCCAAGCTAATACAATTACCTCCATATGTGTCAGTTCATACGTATCGGGTTGTTAAATAACGTTAAAGCAGGACTTCAGGAGGACAATTACCTGGAAATTATAGAACTTTTTGCTATCTAAACTGTATAAAACAGGCGTTAAGCATTTTCATTTTATATCTTTGCATTCACATCACTCGTAAATTAAGAAATAAGAAATAAATACATGAGAAAGATGATGAAGGATGTATTCCGGAAATCAGGTCGGAGTGGCTGGATCGTGGTTAGCGGTGTTGTAATTCTTTTGTCTTTTGGCTTTCTGGCATTTGATGCATCCCAGGATTTTAAGTATGCAAAAAGCCTGGATATTTTCTTTTCGCTTTTCAGGGAGCTGAATATATACTATGTTGATGAAACGGATCCTGAGAAGCTGGTAAAAAAAGGCATTGATGAAATGCTGCAATCCCTCGATCCGTATACCACTTTTATCCCCGAGTCCGAGCTGGATGAATTCGCCTTTATGACTACCGGTCAGTACGGAGGCATTGGGTCACTGGTAAGAAAGAGCGGTGATTACGTGGTTATATCAGAAACATACAAGGCTTTTCCTGCCGATAAAGCCGGACTCAAACCGGGGGATATCATCCTCGAGGTGGATGGAAAATCAACAAAAGGATTACCGATCACCGCGGTAAGTGAAAAGCTGAAAGGGCAACCCAACAGTCAGGTGGAGTTGCTGATTGAACGCTTCGGGATTGATAAGCCGTTTAAAAAGCTGGTCACCCGTGAGAAAATACAGGTCAGCAGCGTACCCTATTACGGTATGCTTGACCATGAAACCGGGTATATAAGGATCAGCAACTTTACGCAGAATGCAGCCAGGGAAGCAAAAGAGGCATTTCAGAAATTAAAGGAAAATAACCATGTCCAATCACTGATTATTGATCTGAGATCCAACCCCGGGGGATTATTGATAGAGGCAGTAGACTTAGTAAACCTGTTTGTTGAAAAGAACCAGGAGATTGTAAGTACACGGGGGAAGATCAAGCAATGGGATAACACTTACACAGCGCGGTTTGATCCACTGGATACAAAAATTCCTCTTGTTGTTCTCGTTAACAGGGCATCAGCTTCGGCCTCAGAGATCGTGGCTGGAGCATTGCAGGACCTTGACAGGGCGGTCATTGTAGGTCAGCGCACATTTGGGAAGGGACTTGTCCAGACCACCCGTCAGCTCAGCTATAATACGAAGTTGAAGGTCACCACTGCCAAGTATTATGTGCCCAGCGGAAGATGCATACAGGCACTGGATTATGCACACAGGAACGAAGATGGCAGCGTGGGATATATCCCTGATTCACTGATCAGCGCTTACAAGACAAAGAACGGCCGAACGGTGTATGATGGAGGAGGTATTCAGCCAGACATTGAAGTGCCCATGGATTCAGTTGCTGAGATTACCTTACAGCTCTATACCTCATTCAGGATCTTCGACTTTGCCACACGTTTTGCTGCCACCTACCCGGAAATACCGGCCCCCGGCAGTTTCTCCCTGTCTGACAGCCAGTATGATGCGTTTGTGGAATTTGTCAGGTCACAGGAGTTCCGCTACGAAACCGCAACCGAAGATGCTTTCAACACACTGGTTGAAAAAGCCGAGAAAGAAAAGTATTACCAGCTGGCCCGGAATGAGTTTGAGAACCTGAAGAAGAAAATCATGCCTGACCTTCATAAGGATCTCTATGCATTCAAACCGGAGATTATCAATTTGCTTGAACAGGAGATCGCCGGTCGTTATTTTTATGAAGCGGGCAGTATTGAAGTATCACTTCGAAACGATACATCGCTGAAATCGGCCATGAAAGTGATCAAGGACAGAAAACAGTATTCAGCCATACTTTTAGAGACAGTTCAGGGAGAAAAGCTAAGCCTCAATAAATAAGCCGGCACAGAGAGATGTTCCTTGGAAAGACTACCAAAATAGGGGATTAATTGCTCTGTATTAAACGATCGGTATGCGGGTGTGGAAATTATATATCTCCGGTACATATTGTCACTGCCCTTAAAAAAGCGAGCATTTCAGGGTCTAAATCTATCATTCTGATAATCAGAAGTGAGCATCGAGCCAGTTTTTGCCAGTACCGGCTTCAGCCACCAGTGGAACACGTAATGAGACAGCCGTTTGCATCTCATTTATGACCAGGGTCTTAACCTGGTCCAGTTCTTTTTCGTGGACCTCAAAAACCAGTTCATCATGTACCTGCAGAATCATTTTTGCATTCAGCCTGCTTTCCGTCAGTTTCCTGTGAATATTCACCATGGCAATTTTGATGATGTCGGCGGCAGAGCCCTGGATCGGGGCATTAATAGCATTCCGCTCGGCAAATCCACGTTCAACAGCATTTCTTGAGTTGATATTTGGGAGATATCGTCTTCGGCCGAGGATCGTTTCAACGTAACCCTTCTGCCTGGCTGTTGCAATGCACTGGTCCATGTATGCTTTTACGGCAGGATAGGTTCTGAAGTACCCGTCAATCAGTTCTTTCGCCTCCTGTCTCGACAGTTTAAGCCGCTGGGCGAGACCAAAGGCGGAAATACCATAGATGATCCCGAAATTAGCTGTTTTGGCCTTAGACCTCATTCCCCTGGATACTTCCTTAGCGTCCACACCGAATATTTTTGAGGCGGTGGCTGTATGAATATCTTCGTTATTCCTGAAGGCTGCAATCATCTCCTTATCACCACTCATATGAGCCATAATCCTTAGTTCTATCTGCGAATAATCGGCGGATAACAGAATATGGTTGTCACCAGTCGGGACAAATGCCTTCCGTATCTCCCTGCCACGCTCCTCCCGTATAGGTATATTCTGCAGGTTGGGATTATTAGAACTCAGCCTGCCGGTTGCTGTAACCGCCTGGTTGAATGAAGTATGTATGCGCTTTGTGTTCCGGTCTATCAACCGGGGCAAGGTAGCAACATAGGTTGAAAGCAGTTTTGTCAATGACCGGTGTTCAATGATCTCCGGTATTATCTCATGCTTGTCAATAAGATCGGCCAGCACATCCTCACTTGTTGAATACTGTCCTGTTTTCGTTTTTGCAGCAGTACTTACCACCCCGAGCTTCTCAAACAACACCTGACCCAGCTGTTTTGGAGAAGAGATATTAAATTCCATTCCGGCCATGCGGTAGATAGCCTGTTCTTTCACACGGATCTCCTCTTTCAGCACCCACGCATATTGTTCAAGAATATCGGTATTTATTTTGACTCCGGCCATTTCCATATCGCATAAAACCCTGATCAACGGCATTTCAACCTCATTGGCCAACCCTGTCATACCGTATTTTTCCAGTTCATCTCTTAAAATACCTGATAACCTCAGGGAGATGTCGGCATCTTCACAGGCATAGACCAGCACTTTTTCCTGATCCACATCACGCATGGTTTTCTGATTTTTTCCATTTTCCCCAATCAGTTCTTCAATGGGTATCATGCGATACCTGAGGTATGTTTCAGCAAGGAAATCAAGATTATGTCTTAACTCAGGCTGAATAAGGTAATGGGCAATCATGGTGTCGAACAGAGGCCCTTCTACGCGGATGCCATATTTTTCAAGCATCAGGATATCAAATTTCATGTTCTGTCCAATCTTTCTGACCTTCTGATTCTCAAACGCCATTTTCAACGGTGCAAGCCAGCTGACAGCTTCAGCGTGGGAAGGAGGCACAGGGATAAAAAAGGCTTCCGACGGATTGAAAGAAATAGTAATACACACCAGTTCGGCCTTGCGGGTATCAATATCGGTTGTCTCGGTATCAAAGGCAAAGCTGTCAAGATGGTTCAGTTTATCAGCCAGGGAGTTGAGCGATTTGACATCCCCAGTCATCCGGTAATGATGCGTCGATGTTGTTATGTTTGCGAGCCTTTCCTCGACCTTGAAGAGGGCAGGTTCAGTCACCGTTAGTTTCTCCGAGGAAACATCCGGGTCCGACAGGGGGGATGGTGTCTGTTTATTAACGCGGGTCAACACACGGGCAGTCATCGTTTTAAATTCCAGCTCATCGAATAATGCCTTCAATGTCTCCCAGTCGGGAGGATCCATCTTCAGCTTATCCGGTTCAATATCCACCGGCACATCGGTTCTGATCGTGGCCAGTATTTTTGATAGCCTGATCGTTTCCATTGATTGTTCGATGCTTTCCCGTTGTTTTCCCTTCAGGGAGGAAACATTTTCAAACACACCGTCAATGGATTTGAACTCGCGGATCAGTTTCCTGGAGGTAACTTCTCCGATACCCGGGCATCCCGGGATATTGTCGGAGGCGTCACCCCAGAGGGCCAGGATGTCTTTAACCTGCTCAGGCTGTTCAATCCCGAAATTGTTTCTTACCTCGTTCACTCCCCATATTTCAGGTTCATTGCCACTGCGAGCAGGTTTATACATATATATATTTTCGGATACCAGCTGGGCAAAGTCTTTATCCGGAGTCATCATATAGGTAATAAAACCCCTTTCCCTAGCTTTTATAGCGAGTGTACCTATCACATCATCCGCCTCGAATTGCGGAATTTCAATGATGGGTATCCGGTAAGCCTCAATGATTTTTTTTATGTAAGGCACTGCCTTTATTATCTCTTCCGGTGTCTCTTCCCTGTTGGCTTTGTATTCGGGGTATAGTTTGTTACGGAATGAACCTCCTGGCGGATCAAAGACAACAGCCAGGTGAGTTGGATTTTCCCTGTTCAAAAGGTCTTCAAGGGTAGCGATAAAACCAAAGATGGCTGATGTGTTCTGTCCCTTTGAGTTAAAAACAGGATTCCTGATAAACGCATAATATGCACGGAAAATCAATGCATAGGCATCGAGCAGGAAAAGTCGGTTGTTTGTATTCTTGTTCATAGAAATAGCCTCCTCATCAGGGATTATCATCGGCAAACCACTCGGCGCAGGAGGTAGCTGTTTCGTCAAGGCGCAGATGATGCAGCTTTACATGGTCCGGTAATGCGTATTTTAAGCGGGAAGCAAAATCACATACCAGGTTTTCACAGGTAGGCTGGTAATCCACCATGATGTATTTCTCAAACATCTGATCTACCTGATGCCGGAAATCAGCAGGAGCCAGGCGGTTCACCACCACCGCATGGTCAAAAACATCTGTAATGCTCTCATTCACAATCCTTTTCAGGTCGCTAAAATCGATCAACATACCCAGTTTAACGGATTGGGGGTTCGCCTCGGGAGATCCTGTAACCGTAACATAGAGACGGTATGAATGCCCGTGTATATTCCTGCAGGGCCCATCGTAGTTCCACAGCGCATGAGCCATTTCAAATGTAAACTGCCGCGTTAACCGTATTGTACTCATTGAAATCGTTATTACCGCATTGTTTGCACAACAAATATAGCCCGTTGTTTCTTTTTGTGAATGAGAGTATATACTAACATCTTACCGGAATGATTTCCGGAAGCCCATCTGCGGCTCAGTCTATTCTATCTGCAAGGTATTTAAGACACCGGCTACAGGGATCGGATCGGCCCATCGGAGAATTCCCTGTATATCATCATGTACTACTTGATCATGGTGCATTTACTTACACATTCGATGATCTGGCTGAGATGATTATCCTTCAGATAATAATACGTGTTTTTGCCTTCCCTTTTAGAAGCCAGTACTCCCTTATCTTTTAAAATCCCCAGGTGATGGGAGGTGGTGGATTGTTCAATGTTCAGCAATTCATGTATTTCTGTAACGGTCAGTTTATTGCCTTCCTCCAGGTATGAGAGTATGGCGATGCGCATAGGATGGGCTATTGCCTTTAACATGTTGGATGCTTTTTCAAGCTGATCGGCGGTAAGGTCTTTGATTTTCATTCGCAATGAAATTGTGTTAATAGTGCTATAAATACAAATATATAACTATATGATTAATAAAAAACTGAAAAAACACATTCTTCTCAAAATAATCCAATCCTCAATTTCAGTAAAAGTTTGGTCAATGAACAATTCATCAGGACAACGGTTAATAGAATAACCGGTTATTTTCGTTACCTTTATCCGGAATCAGCTACTATGCATGGCATCAATCGAAACGATTAAAGCACCCATCCGAGAAGAGATTCTTCAGTTTGAACGGTTCTTCCGTAAAACTCTTGAAAACAAGGTCCCATTGTTAAATACTATCACGAACTATCTGCTGAGGAGAAAAGGCAAGCTAATGCGACCTATGTTTGTATTTCTCACGGCAGGTTTGTACGGAAAGATCAACCATTCCACCCATATTGCAGCCTCGCTTATCGAGTTGCTGCATACGGCCACCCTCATACATGATGACGTCGTGGACAACTCCTATGAACGCCGGGGTTTTTTCTCCATCCATGCCATCTGGAAGTCAAAGATTTCCGTTCTGGTGGGAGATTACTTCCTGGCCAAGGGACTCCTCCTTTCTGTTGATCACAAGGAGTATGAACTTCTTGAAATTGTGACCGAAGCCGTCAGGGAGATGAGCGAAGGAGAGATTATGCAGATACAGAAATCCCGTAAATTGGATATTACCGAAGAAGAGTATTTTGATATTATCCGGAAAAAGACAGCCACTCTTATTGCCGCCTGTACCGCATGCGGCTGCAAATCGGCAGGAAACGGCCTTGAAGAGGTCGAAAAAATGAAATCGTTTGGAGAGAATGTCGGCATGGCCTTTCAGATAAGGGATGACCTGTTTGATTTTCAGCCTCATGGAGTTATAGGTAAACCACGGGGGAATGATATCCAGGAAAGAAAGATGACACTGCCTCTTATCAGGGCTCTTTCAGTATGCGGCAATATCGAGAGAAAGAACATCCTCCATATTATACGTCAGAATAATTTACGGTCGCACGAGATAAACAAGGTGATGGAATTTGTTTTTGCCCATGGTGGACTGGAATATTCTTATGCAAAAATGAATGAATATCGTAACCGTGCGCAAAACGTCTTATCTTCATTTCCGCCCACCCCGGTCAGGCAGTCACTCACCGATCTTGTTATTTATACTACACAAAGAGAAATGTAGAATACCATGAAATCCGGATAACCTTAGCGGAATTTCAGGTACTATATATCAGTATATTAATGCTTTATTGTAACTATCCAGAAGGAAAGGATAGCGAGGAAACAGATCAGTTCCCGGGGAATTGATGCATGGAATAGACAACTTAATTGGCTATATCACAGGATGTTGGTCATGAAAATAATCATAAACTTTTATTGCCTTTGACGGTCCGATAACACTTGATAGTTTGTCAATACCTGCAGCAGCTATTTCATTGACAGTACTAAATGCAGTATACAGCTTTGTAATAGTTTCAGGTCCAATCCCTTGTATTTTATCCAATTCGGATCTGACAAAATCGTTGCTTCGCTTCAGCCTGTGAAAGCGGATCCCAAAGCGGTGTGCTTCATCACGGATTTGTTGTATGAGCTTAAGTGTTACCGATTTTTTATCAAGATACAGCGGTACCTTATCACCTGGAAGATAAATCTCTTCCAGTCTCTTGGCAATGCCTATTACGGCCACTTTAGTTCTGATGCCCAGCTGTTCCAGACTACCAAGAGCGGCATTAAGCTGGCCTTTTCCTCCGTCTATTATGATCAGCTGAGGAAGCGACTGACCTTCATCGATCATACGCCTGTAACGCCGGTACACCACTTCCTCCATGGATGCGTAATCATCCGGGCCTGAAACAGTTTTAATATTATACTGCCGGTATTCCTTTTTCAATGGTTTGCCCCCCCTGAACACAACACAAGCTGATACAGGATAATTTCCCTGTATATTGGAGTTGTCGAAACATTCAATATGTACAGGTAAACTATTAAGATTCAAATCATTTTGTACTGTTCTTAAAATCTTTGATGCCTTTTCTTCCCGAGTACGTGCTTCCTCCTGCCGTGTCTTTTCCATCTGATAATACCTTGCATTTCTTTCAGAGAGATCCAGCAGCTTTTTCTTGTCTCCGATCCTTGGAACCCTGAAATTCACACCTTCCAGTTTGTACTGCAGCGCGAATGGAACTAGTGCTTCACCGGCCTGGCTTCCCAGTCGTTCTCTCAGGTCAATGATAGCCGTGATCAGCAATTCTTCATCTGTTTCATTCAGCATTTTTCTTAGCTCTATTGAATGAGTTTGTATAATGGCTCCGTTAATCACCTTGATGAAGTTGACAAATGCCTGTTTCTCACCGCTGACAATTGAAAATACATCCACATGTTTAATTGCTGTATTTACGATGGTAGACTTGCTCTGGAACCTTTTCAGAGCTTCCTGTTTCTGTTTGTAAAGTCCTGCTTCCTCAAAACGGTATTCCCTGGCAGATTGCTCCATCCGTTGTCCTATGAAACTTATAACATCCTGAATATTGCCCTTCAGGATTTGTTTTATTTGCAATATCGACTGGTTATAATCCGTCTCATCCTGAAAGCCTTCGCAGGGTCCTTTGCAGTTTCCAATGTGATATTCCAGACACACCTTGTATTTCTTTCTTTCAATCAGTTCCTGAGAAAGAAGATAATTGCATGTCCTGACAGGATACAGCTGCCGTATAAGCTCAAGAAGTGTACGTACTGTATGAACAGAAGTGTATGGTCCGAAATACTCTGAACCATCTTGCAGTATATTTCTTGTCAGGAACACCCTGGGAAAACGTTCATTTTTTATGCAAATCCATGGAAATGTTTTATCGTCTTTCAACAGTATATTGTACCGTGGTTGATGTTTTTTTACCAGGTTGTTTTCCAGGAGAAGGGCATCAGATTCCGTTTCTGTCACAAAATGTTTTATCTCCATGGTTTTATTTATCATCACCGATGTTTTTCGGTCGCTTTTTTTATGGAAGTAAGATGCAATCCGTTTTTTCAGGTTCTTGGCCTTTCCCACATAGAGGATTGAACCCGAACCATCAATAAACTGATATACTCCTGGTTTGCCCGGCAGTGAAGACAGTGTGGCTTTTATATAATCTTTCGTTAGCATGAGTGCAATTGAAGGAAATCAATACAAAAGTAGTAATAGCATTTTGATCATTCAGTATTCCAGTTATTTACATCTTTCTCTCCCAAAATTATCCTGCTCTGTTTTTAAGGTATTAACACAGTATGATGACAGGGAAAAGGTTCCACGTGAAACCTTCAGAAGAATATGTTATAATAAAATA
>JAXDBV010000285.1:0-9412 GCA_034678415.1 Bacteroidales bacterium | reverse complement strand
GGATCCGTTTGACAGCCAGCCATGATCCTTTTAACGGGCCATGTTTACGTATGGCTTCAATGCTATAGGCAGAACAGGAAGGTGTGTACCGGCATGACGGCGGGAACAGAGGCGAAACGGATACCTGGTAAAACCTTACCAGGCCAATTAAAAAAGTGCTAATCACTTTCCTCATAGTACATGCGTATCCTGTTAATGATTTGCTCCATATTATCCCTTATGTCGGCATACGTAGGGATCGGATCGCCGGTATAAATGATGGCCAGGTCAATGGTTATCGACCTGCGCTGCATGAATGTATACAACGCAGGTTTCAGTATCCGGTAGGCTTCACGCATCCTCCTGCGGACAAGGTTACGATGGATGGCTTTCGTAAACTTCTTTTTCGATACGGTAAGGATGACCTTCACGGGGGAGGGACCATTGTCATCCATCCTGAGCCAGCAGGCCCGTAATTTCTTCACCTGCAGGCTATACCCTTTGTTAAAGAGTTGTTCAACACGTTTATGGCTTCTAAGTTTCTCTGTCTTCCTGAATTTCCTTTCCATGTTTCCTGGAATAAGAAAAAAGGGGGATCATGGTCCCCCTTTTTAACCCTGATGCCCGGTTATTTATGATTTTTATTGTGATCGGCGATAAATTGTTCAATGGCCATCGTCATGGAAGGTGCCTGCGGATTGGGAGCTGCAATGTCCAGCTTCAAGCCTGCATCCTGTACCGCCTTGTGAGTGGCAGGTCCGAAGGCTGCAATGTAGGTGTTGTTCTGCCTGAAATTGGGGAAGTTCTGCACCAGGGATTTTATTCCGGAAGGACTGAAAAAGACAATAATGTCGTAATCGCTGGTGGAGAAGTTCGACAGGTCGCTGCATACGGTCCTGTACATGATGGCTTTTGTATAATTGATCTTGTGCCTGTCAAGCTCAATAGGAATATCATTCTTGTGCTGATCCGATAAAGGAAGCAGGTATTTCTCTTCGCGGTGTTTGAGAATGATCTCAAGCAAATCCTTGAAATGGTTTGTTCCATAGAAGATCTTTCGCTTCCTGTAAACGATATATTTCTGAAGGTAAAAGGCCACCGATTCTGAGGTGCAGAAATATTTCATTCCGTCAGGAATCATGATCCTCATTTCCTCGCACAGGTTAAAGAAATGATCAATGGCGGTCCGGCTGGTGAATATTACCGCCGTATGCGCAAGGATATCTACCTTCTGCGCCCTGAAATCCTTACATGGCACAGGTTCTACATGAATGAATTCCTTGAAGTCAACCTTGATTTTGTTCTTCTCTGCCAGCTCGTGATAAGGGGATTTTTCTGAATCGGGCTCTGGCTGCGAAACTAAAATTCTTCTGATTTTCAACGCTTCAATTTTTAGTTTAACAATATCAATCCGCAAAATACACTGTTAAGCCAGTACCTGAAGATATTTTACTGCAACCGTGATTGGCACGAATTCCAGGGCACAAAGGTATAAAATCAGATAGAATATTGAAAATCCATTTAAAATAAAAATCTGAAAGGCCCGCCATAGACGAATCATATAGCCCATGCCAACAAGAAGCAATCCGCCATAGATCAAAAAAGGCACTATCCCCTCGGGCAGGTAAGGTATTCCAATGACCAGAGGGAAAAGGAATAAACCGATATTCTTGTTGATGATGAATATATTATGGGTATACTCTGAAAATACATTCTGACTCAATGAGATAAAACCTGTCAGCCTGCAGATAATGTACCTTCCGGCATAGATCAATACCATGGCAACGGTCACGGCTACGAAGATCAGGAAAGGATTCTGTACCGGGATATCAATGCCGTAATGCTTCAGAACGAAAAAGAAAAAAAGACCTGAATTCACATAAAACAGAAGATTCAGGAAAAAGGAAAACCTGTCAAACAAGGCACTGTGATCCCTGAACAGCTTGAGAGATTCACGGTAATCCAACAATGAAATAAGCACCGGCTTAAACAGCCTGTTGTAAAATAACCGTAGCCAGGCGAATAATCCCAGCGAAACCAGCAGGACTATCAATACCCAGTCGTAATGATATTCCTTTCCGCTGTCCTTCAGCAATCCCTTCTCCGGAAGAAGAACCTCACTGGTACCCGAAATGATTGTGTCGGTGCTGTCGGATGCCTCAAGAACCAGTGACAGCATACTGTCGGTTCTGTGTATCCCGGAAAAAACATTCTGCTGTTCCTTCAAACCGGGAAGGGAATCAAAAAGAATATGCTGCGAAGAGTCAATCACTGCTTCCGGCTCTGCCACTATCAGCTTCTCCCTCTGTTGCAGGAGAAGATTGGCCCGGTTGATCGAATCAATTGCCCGGGTTCTCTTTTCCTGGGTCAGTAGGATCTGTAAAGCCTGCTCCTGCGTGTACCTCTTTACAATTGATGTGTCTGCCTTCACAGTATCTGACCGTGGCTTCAGCAAAACCGTATCCTGTGCAAAACGGAATATACCACTGGTACTATTTGTTTGGAAATACTCTGGATCGACGTTCATCGGTGGAAAATATCTGCAAAGATAAATAAATTCACTTTTAACCCGGCTTTCAATCCCCGTGCAGTATTTAAAATTATCTATATATCTAAATAAATCTATGATGCAACGGACATACATGAAGTTCCTTCCGGGTTTTAAAAGGGCTTTGTATATTTATTGAAAAATTCGACCGTTGAAACGAAATTGGATTATCCTTTCATTCCTTCTGTTTTCCTGTGTCAGGATGGCAGATACAGAAAGCGCAAAAAATGAAATAATTGCCGCAGATATCGCCTTTTCCGAAATGTCTGAGAAATATGGTTCAAATGCTGCTTTTCTTGGATGTATTGAACAAAATGGGGTACTGTTGCGAAAGCATCATTATCCCCTGGTCGGTAAAGATGTGATAGGCCGATACCTTGCCCGGCAACCCGATACCACCTTTATTCTTACCTGGAAACCGCTGTTTGCTGATGTTTCATCGTCCGCCGACCTGGGTTATACCTACGGGATTTACACTCTTAAGTCAAAAACGGATACATCCCAGTACCTGGGTGAAGGCCTTTACCTGTCGATCTGGAAAAGGCAGAAAGACGGAACGTGGAAATTTGTTCTTGACACCGGCACGGATGGTCTGGGCAAGCATGCCGGTGAATGAAGTATTGCTGGTTATAAAATCTCTTCACGCCTGAGTTTTCCTCTCCCCAGGGAAAAGAAGATACCCATAACACAGAGGGCGGAAAAAATCACGAAGGAATATTTGATACTTATGATCAGCCTGTCGCTGGTTTGGGATGTGATCTCCGCATGACCGATAAAGAATGTAAACATAAGGAGGGCGGTGGCCATGGAAAGCATCTGCCCGATCATTCTCATGGTACCAACCGTTCCAGAGGCGATACCGTAGTATTTTCTTTCCACGGAACTCATGATGGCATTGGTATTGGGGGAAGAGAACAATGCAAAACCACCCCCCATCGTGATGAGGACTGCGATGATCAGTACCATCGGGGTACCGGAGTCAATGAAACATAGTACGATCAGTCCGAGGGCCGACATGGCCATTCCTGACGAGGCCACAACCCCTGGCTCGACCTTGTCCGATAGCCTCCCGCTGAAAGGTGACAGCAAAGCCTGAATGACCGGTTGTGATCCCATGACCAGCCCGGCCTCCCTGGGATCAAGGTCCTTGACATACTGCAGGTAAAGGCTCATAAGGAAACCAACGGCAAAGGTAGCGCTGTAGTTTATCAATGCGGCAAGGCTTGAGAAAAGGAAAGTGCGGTTGCGGGTGAACAGGGTCAGTTCGGCCAGGGGGAATGCTGTTTTCTGCTCTGTATAAATGAATACAGCGGATATGGCCAGTCCCGAGATCAGGAAGAGGATACCCCTCTTTCCGGGAAGCTGTGAGAATCCATACATGATTAGAACGAGCGCCATGGCATAGAATATGGCTCCTTTCCAGTCGAACTTCTCACCGCGTGCCTCTGCCCACTCGGATTTTAGAAACCTGAAAAGAAAGAATAACGAGGTGGCGGCGATGGGTACAGTGAACCAGAAAATGCTTCTCCACCCGAAGTATTGTGTCAGCAATCCTCCGCCCAATGGACCTACGGACAGGCCAATGTATACTGCCGAGACATTGATGCCCAGGGCCTTGCCTCTTTCGCCCGGCGGATAGACCGAGCTGATAATGGCCAGGCCGGTGCCGAAGATCATGGCACTCCCGAATCCCTGCAACACACGGAATCCCACAAGCCAGAACACGTCCGGCACCAGGGCACAGAATACCGATGAAAGGATAAACAGGATTAAGCCCGTGGCAAATATCCTTTTTCTTCCCAGGATATCGGCAAGACGGCCTGCGGGAAGAAGCATTATGGCCGTTGCAAGGATATAAAAGCTGACAATCCAGTTCAGATGAATGGCATCTGCACCAAACTGTCTGCCGATGGTTGGAAGCGCCACATTCAATGCAGAACCCATGAACGGTGTGAGAAAGGCGGCCGATGTGGCTACCAGCAAAGCCGCTCTCTTTAGTCTCTCCTGTTCCATCTGCTACTCCCTGTTTTTTGTATCGATCCAGATGGTTACCGGCCCGTCGTTTACCAGGGATACCAACATCTCAGCTCCGAATTCGCCTGTCTGAATTGTCTTCCCAAGTTCTGTTTCTGTTAAGGAGATAAACAGGGTATAAAGAGGAATGGCCTTATCCGGCCGTGCAGCCCTTATATAGGAGGGTCTGTTGCCTTTCTTTACCAGCGCGTGAAGGGTGAATTGTGAAACCAGGAGAATATCGCCCCCGCTTTCCCTGATGGACAGGTTCATCACTCCCTCCCGGTCATCAAAGATTCTCAGCTGAACGATCTTTCGCGCCAGCCATTGCGCATCGTCTTCCCCGTCGCCTTCCTCTATACCGAGGAATACCAGAAGACCCGGACCAATATGTCCCTTCACCCGGTTACCAATGGTTACCGATGCTTCACGTACCCTTTGAACCACAACTCTCATGGTTGAAATGTTTCTGTAAATACCAGGTTATCTTCATCGTCCCGTAACAGCGTCCGTCCGTCCCGCCTATTCATAAAACACAGCCGTTCCGCTGGCGCTCACCATCAGCATGCTGCCCCCCGATCCGAGAGTCTCGTAATCAAGGTCTATACCAATGACCGCATTGGCGCCCAGTAACCGGGCATTTTCCCTGAGCTCGTTCAGGGCGCTGGTCTTTGCCTCTTTCAGCACTCCTTCATAGGAACCCGACCGACCTCCGACAATATCGGTAATGGAGGCAAACAGATCCTTTAAAATGTTGGCACCGATAATGACTTCACCGGTAATCACCCCGAGGTACTTTACGATTCTCTTTCCTTCCAGGGTGTGGGTTGTTGTTAAGATCATGGCAATGGATATTATTAATAAAACATTCTATTCAGCATAAAGTTACGGATGCCGGGCCTGGAAATCAGTGTTATCCCGGTATGCTTTGACCACCGCCAGGAGGGTGGCTTCATCAAACAAATGCCCGATGATTAAAATGATGGTCGGTTTTTCATCCCTGTGAGAGCCATCGGGCATCACCAGGCAGGGATACCCGGTCAGGTTGGCGACCGGAACTGCTCCCGCATCTATCTTCAGTACCACGGCCTTTCTATCGATCACCCAGTGCCCGTAATAAACCGGTTCCCGGGTGGTGGGGTACCCCGGGAAAGCAAACAGGTCTTCCTTCTCCATACCCCAGGAAAGAAAGATCATGACTGTCAGTGCCAGAATCCCTCGTACATATATCCGTTTTCGTTCCATCCGTTACGGATGAAGAACCCACGGAGGAATGGTTAAAAACGATCGACTCCGTGGGTTGATGATTCCAAATCACCGGGCTTATTGTTCCGCCATCATCAGGAAGAAGGGTTTCATTTCGAAGCTGTGATAATGAGGTCTTAACCGCTCGGTATTGTAGAATTCCTTAACATTGACCAGTTTCTTTGTGCTGATGACCACGTCCAGCGGCACGTTATCATACCGTCCGTTTTTCAGCACCACAAGCCTGCCATGTATCTTTTTCAGTATCAGATCAAGGGCCAGGTTGCCAAATGCCATGGGTACGATGGAGTCTATGGCGTCAGGGTCACCTCCCCTAACCATATATCCCAGTTTCTGGGTAATGGTATTGATGGTTTTTCCTTTGTTGAATTTTGCAGAGTGATTTTTGATCTGATCAGATACCACATCCCCAATACCTCCCAGTTTGGCATGGCCGTATGCATCTTTCTCCTGGCTGGCGAAGATCATCTCCCCGCCTTTGAACATAGCTCCTTCGGAGATGATAAGTACCGAGTACTTGCTCGGATTATGGTTACGGTCTTCTACGAGAAGCTGTGTAAGATGTTCAATGTCAAATTTGTATTCGGGGATCACACAACGGTTGGCCGCACCGGCCATGGTCGGGAGCATGGCCGTGAAACCCGCATAACGGCCAAAGACCTCCAGCACAAGGATCCTTTCATGCGATCCGGCTGAAGTTCTCAGCATATTGGTCATGGAAATGGTACGGGTGACACAGGTGCTGAATCCAATGCACAGATCTGTCCCGGGTACGTCATTATCCATCGTCTTGGGGATGGCGATTACCTTTACCCCCTCCTGGAACAGACGCACCCCGTAGCTGAGCGTATCATCGCCTCCGATGGGTATGAGGTAATCAATACCAAGCCATTCCAGGTTCTTCAGTACCTCCGGTGTGAGATCATTGGCCTCCGCATTGTAGGTGTCTTTCAGATGGGCCGGCACCGCATCTTTCTTCATATGGCTGGGACGGGTACGGGAGGTATGAAGAAAAGTACCTCCGGTTCTTCCTGCCTTATTGACCATATCCTCAGTCAGATGGATGAAATTGTAACTGTTATCGTATTTTTTATCCCGTATGAGTTCAGTAATGCCTGCCCATCCGCGACGCAAACCAACCACGTCGTAATTCTCGCGCAGAGCCCTGATAGTGACAGCACGAATGGCCGGGTTCAATCCCGGAACATCACCCCCTCCTGTCAGGATTCCGATAACACCTTTTTTTGTTTTGATGGTTGCCATGTAGGTTGTTTTAATGTTGATGTTTGGACTTCCTGTCAAAAACATGCAAAACTATAACAAAAGAGGGAAATAAAAAAACCGCAGGCCGTTGCATACCCTGCAAGAAGCAGGGGATTGCCTATGGGTCCAGGGTGAATGTTCGTTCTGCCATTCCCCCTCTCGTCGAAGATACCTTTACCGTACCCTCTGCCTTATCCCTGCCATATTTTACAATTCTGAACTCGACCTTCTGTTCCTGGCCGGGGAGTGTGATTCCTTTTTTTATGACCTTCTCCCTTCCCGGAGGGGAAATGATTTTTACTCTGGGATTCTCGTTGCCGGTCAGCTCCTTGTCAAAGACGAGCTGTACCTCATCGTCCTTCACGATCTTCACCATGCGGGCTTGCGACAGGGCGGTAGGCATCCTGCCCGTGTTGGTGAAACAGATGTTGAGGGAGTAAATAGTGCTGTCGGCATATTTCGTTAGGGGTGTTACCTCCATGCCGGTGATCTCAATCAGCGGAAGATGTTTTACCATCTCAAGGTTGAAAAGCCCCTGTTTCCGTACCCATCTCTCCAGCTTATCGGGAGGAGGATTTTGCGAAAAAAACTTGGGATGAAAACCGCCTGTCTCGACCTCGCCCAGGTATGGGTGGTGGAAAGGGGTCCATTCGCGAAACCCTCTTCCCCCGTTCTCTTTATCGTCCCACATCAGTGCATCGAGCTGATCCAGCCTGCCGTCACCGTTATAATCTTCGCTCATCCCTCCGTCCCAGAGCTCGTCACCATACCAGATAGCTCCCAGGTAGAAGTAACCGAAGTCAGGTCCATGCCCGAACAGGGGTGACGGTTGTGTGCTGTCACCGCTCCACTCGCTAACGGGTATACGGGTGTGGTACGTGTTATACACATCTCCCGCCCAGGGATAGCGGGTGATACTTTTTCCGACGGAGTCGAAATATTCATACCAGGCCAGATCTTCCGGGAACATGCTCTCTTCCTGGAATGAGGTGGAGGGAGGACGCAGGTGCATGGGGACACGGGTATCCATAGAGTTGACCACGTAAATATTGGGATGGGTGAGCATCCACAGGGCTACTGACCGGGTCTCCGGCTCACTCAGCGGGTACTCGCCTGCCCCGGTCTGAGTGTATCCCCTGCCGGTGGCATCCTTCCCCTCACCGGGTCTCCAGTTTTCAGCATAGTTACGGTGCAGGTCCAATCCTCCGATGCCGTCCTCGTTGAATTTCCCGTCCCCGTCATTATCCGTTCCTTCCGTGGAAACCATGTATGTCCCTGTTCCCTCGGGCACCCTCTTCATGATCCTGCCGGAGGGATCAGCCGGATTGGGAATAGCATTCCCTTTTTCACCCTCCCTGGCTTTCCAGCGCATGGAATACAGCACGCCATCGCCGTCAAGGTCCTCTCCGGGATCTTCGTCCGTCAGGCCATCCCCGTCATTGTCCTGAGGACGTACCGTGCTGCGGTTGAACTGGGCGGTATGAAGGTACAGGCTTTCACCGTCGGGGTTGTTGACGGGTCTCAGGTACAGGGCCCGGGTGTCGATAATCCGCGTTATTTCAGGATCGTCCCCGTACCCTTGCAGCAGATGATCCAGCAGCCAGAGCACCGACTCGCTGGCGGTAATCTCCCCACTGTGCCTCCCTCCCTCGAAGTAAGCCGCGGGCTTATCGGTGTCCCTGCCGGTTTTCTTATTCGTCAATGTAACCTGTATGATGGGCCGTCCTTCAAAACTGTGGTCAACAATATACAGATCAAGCAGGTCTGGGTACCGTTCGGCCCATTTTTTCAGCCAGCCGGTCATGACATCGGCCGTATGATACCTGTCAAATACCAGGTTCTCCCCCATGACGTATTCCACCCCCGTAAAACGGTGCTGCCTGAAAAAGCTTGACCCGTGCCGTTCTCCCTTAACCGTGTACCAGAGGGTGTCACTGTCATTCTCAGGCCAGCCGGCCTGGTGCAACATGCGAATATCCTGGGCCGGTAAACAAAGGCAACTGATAAAAACAATGCCCGTTAGAAACAAACATTTCATTCTCATGTGTTTCCTGTATTAAACGTTAAACAAACATTCGAATATAAACAATCCCGGGTCTTTATTCCACCCCTCCGGTGAATTACTGATTTAAATGAGAGGGAATTTCATAATTAATTACGTAATTGCCGGATCCCTGCCGTCCGTGTGTAATGGTGTACCGGCGGGCGTTATGTTTCCGGTAACCATTCAATATTCTGTCAGTGTATGGCATCAGAAAGAGGAATGCTGAAGGAAGGACATCGCAAGGGATGTTCAGGGTGTAAGAAGGGAACCGGATGATATTTCCCTTCCTGTAGCTGTTT
>JAXDBV010000284.1:0-9127 GCA_034678415.1 Bacteroidales bacterium | reverse complement strand
CCAAATATCCCGCACAGGCACCGTTGCCAGTCCGGATGCAATAATCCCGGTCATGTCTGTCACTGCCAGTCCAACCCTCTTCTTTCCATAATCGATTGCCAATATCCTGCCCATCGGTATATATTCTTAAATGACAAAAATAAGAAAAACTGTTTTTCTCACCGGTCTGACCAGTAAACAAATGAAAAACCCCGATTGTTCGGGGTTTTTCATTTTGTCATACCGTTTCCTGTTTCCTGGAATACTCCATGGCAGCCATTCGTTTATAGCTTTCGGTTCTCCATCGGGCATTTTCTTCCGCTGCCTTGAACAGTTCAACCGACTCTTTCGGGAATGCTTTCCTGAGGGATGTATAGCGAACCTCACCGTTCAGGAATTCCTGGAATTTACTCCAGTCAGGTTCTTTGGAATCGAGTATAAAAGGATTCTTGCCTTCTTTCTCGAGCAGGGGATTATACCTGTAGAGGTGCCAGTAGCCGGCTTCCACTGCACGTCTCTCTTCATCCTGGCTTTTTCCCATGCCGGCGCGCAACCCGTGGTTGATGCATGGAGCATAGGCAATAATGATGGAAGGACCGGGATATGCCTCGGCTTCCTTGATAGCCCTGAAGCATTGAGACTGGCTGGCCCCCATGGCCACCTGGGCAACATACACGTACCCATAGGAGATGGCCATCATACCAAGGTCTTTCTTCCTCGTTTTCTTGCCTGATGCGGCGAATTTAGCCACTGCAGCCGCAGGCGTTGCTTTTGACGACTGCCCGCCAGTGTTCGAATACACTTCCGTATCCAGCACCATGACATTCACATCCGCACCCGAAGCCAGTACATGATCCAACCCTCCATAGCCGATATCATAGGCCCACCCGTCACCGCCGATGATCCATACCGATTTCTTCACCAGGTATTGTTTCAGCTTCTGTATCTCCGCCATTAACGGATGTTTCTCTTTCGCCAGCGCTTTAAGTACATTCTCACTGGCTGCTTCCGACCGGGCCGCATCGTTCATCCCTGCCAGCCATTCGGTGAACGCTGAACGCGTTTCCGGAGTGAGTGAATCCTGGCTCAGGGCTGCCCTCATATACTCGGCAATCCTGCCCCTCAGTTTCTCAACACCGGTGGCAATCCCGAATCCGTATTCCGCATTATCTTCGAACAATGAATTGGCCCAGGCAGGACCTCTGCCCGACTTGTAATTAAAGCAGTAGGGCATGGAAGGAGCCGATCCGCCGTAAATGGATGAGCAACCGGTGGCATTCGCAACAATCATCCTCTCCCCAAACAGCTGGGTGATGATTTTGAGATACGGCGTCTCACCGCACCCTGCACAGGCACCCGAGAACTCGAAGAGCGGCTGAGCAAACTGGCTGTTCTTCACCGTCTGATCCTTTGGCACCACCTTGTCTTTGTATCCCACAACATTATTAAGATAATTGAAATGTTCCACCTCCCCCAGCTGCGTTTCTAACAGTTTCAATTCGAGCGACTTCACCTTGGAAGGACAATTATCCACACAGTTACCGCAACCTGTACAGTCAAGAACACTCACCTGCAACCGGAACTTATAATCCTTGATCCCCGCTTTCCCTTCCACCACCGTCATCCCCGCAGGAGCATTCTTCACCTCATCATCCGTCAAGAGGAACGGCCGTATGGCAGCATGAGGACAAACAAAAGCGCACTGGTTGCATTGTATGCAGTTTTCGGGGATCCACTGCGGCACATACACGGCCACACCCCTCTTCTCATATGCCGTGGTGCCTGAAGGGAATGTACCGTCTTCCCTGCCCACAAAGGTGCTGACCGGAAGATCGTCCCCTTTCTGCGCATTAATGGGTATCGCCACTTTCTTTATGAATTCAGGAACATCGGCCTCCTCACTCTTCTGATCAGCCCCTAAGGTTTTCCATGTGTCAGGCACATCGACCTTCACCACTTCCGATCCGCCCCGGTCAATGGCCGCATTATTCATATTCACAATATCCTCACCCTTATGACCATAGGTCTTTACAATGGCCTTTTTCATTTCCTTCACAGCAACGTCGTAGGGAATGACATTTGCAATCCTGAAGAATGCTGCCTGCATAATGGTGTTTGTACGGTTACCAAGCCCCAGTTCATCGGCAATTTTTGTTGCGTTGATTAAATAGAAGCTGATCGTGTTCTGCGCCAGGTATCTTTTCATGTTATTGGGAAGCCTGTTCATCGTCTCCTCCACATCCCATATGCTGTTCATCAAAAATGATCCCCCCTTCTTCAGACCTTTCAGCATATCGTATTTATAAATATATGATGACACGTGACAGGCAACAAAATCGGGGGTGTTCACCAGGTAGGTTGACCGGATGGGATGATCGCCAAAACGGAGGTGCGACACCGTGAAGCCTCCCGATTTTTTTGAATCGTAGGCAAAGTATCCCTGGCAGTACTTATCGGTGGTATCACCGATGATCTTGATAGAATTTTTGTTAGCGCCCACCGTGCCGTCAGAACCCAGGCCATAGAACTTGGCTTCAAATGTCCCTTCAGGGGTGGTGAGTATATCCTCACCCACAGGTAACGACAGGTGTGTCACATCATCTACAATACCGATAGTGAAATTGTTCTTCGGTTTGTCCAGTTTCAGGTTCTCAAATACGGCCAGCACCTGGGCAGGCGTCGTATCCTTTGAGCTGAGACCATACCTTCCGCCCACAATGACGGGTTTGTATCCGCTGTCATAAAAAATATCCCTCAGGTCGAGGTAGAGCGGTTCTCCATTGGCTCCCGGCTCCTTCGTTCGGTCGAGCACCGCAACTTTCTTTACGGTTTTGGGATATACCTTGAAGAAGTATTTAGCCGAGAAAGGCCTGTACAGGTGACAGGTGATCAATCCTACTTTTTCCCCTTTCTTGTTCAGGTAATCAACCACCTCCCTGGTGGTTTCCGTAACGGAAGCCATGGCAACGATGATGTTTTCGGCATCCGGCGCCCCGTAATAGGTAAACGGATGATATTCGCGGCCTGTCAGCTTTGTGATCTCCTGCATGTATTGTTCGACAATATCGGGTATGGCGGTGAAGAACCGGTTAGCCGATTCCTTGGCCTGAAAGAAGATATCCGGGTTCTGTGCTGTTCCTCTCGTCACAGGATTCTCAGGATTAAGAGCCCTGTCACGGAACTGCTGCAATGCCTCATAGTCAACCAGCTTCGCCATGTCTTCCATCTGCAGCACTTCGATCTTCTGCACCTCTGCCGATGAGCGGAATCCGTCAAAGAAATGGAGGAAAGGGACTCTTGACTTGATGGCCGACAGGTGTGCCACACCCGCCAGATCCATGATTTGCTGAAGGCTTCCGCTGGCCAGCAATGCAAAACCGGTACCGCGCGTGGCATACACATCACCGTGATCGCCAAAGATTGATAATGCATGAGCCGCCACTGTGCGCGCCGATACATGAAACACACCGGGCAGCAACTCACCCGCGATCTTATACATGTTGGGGATCATTAACAATAATCCTTGTGAGGCAGTAAATGTGGTGCAGAGAGCACCCGCCTGGAGCGCCCCGTGAACCGCACCCGAAGCACCCCCTTCCGATTGCAGCTCCCTCACCTCCACCGGATCGCCAAACATGTTCTTCCGCCCGTGTGCCGACCATTCATCAACATATTCAGCCATCGTGGAAGAAGGTGTGATGGGATAAATACATGCAACCTCGCTGAACATGTATGCAACATGCGAGGCAGCCATGTTGCCGTCACAGGTAATGAATTCTTTCTTTTTTGCCATCTCCGTTTTTGTTATATAATTAATTTTTAGTTACTTACATCGTTTTAAAATGAACAGTTTCTAAAGTTACCACATTCCGTTTATATCTCCTCCATGAGAATACTGGAAATATTTTCTCTCACTGCGTTTCCCGTATAATGCACCTGCCCGTTCATCCCTCCTGACCCATTCCCTCACAAAGGTATGTTTTGACCACTTATATTTTTATGAATTTTATCAGCATGGTATGAATTGCCGATTTGCCCGGAGACATTTTACACAGCATATTGCCCGATGCTTATATAATTACTATTTTGGGCAACTGTTTTTACATTATGCTATGAACCTTACAATACTTCGAAAGGGTAGTATAGCCCTTATCCTGCTGGCTGGTGTTTCCGTTTTTTCCATCGCCCGGGCCCCCGAAAACCCGACTGTTCCTCTGTCATATGATGAGAATTGTACCAGCATCATGGTGGGAAGGCTGGCCTCCTCCGACGGATCGGTAATGACCTCACACAGCTGTGACGGGAATTACAGGACCTGGCTGGAAATCGTCCCGCATAAAACGCATGACAAAGGAGCGATGCATCCGGTATACTGGGGAACCCTGAATACCGAGGATGCCCGCGATATAAACAAGGTGACCACAAGGGGCAGCATACCCGAGGTTGCTGAGACTTATGCCTTTCTCAACACGGCCTATCCATGCCTTAACGAGAAACAACTGGCAATTGGCGAATCAACCATATACGGAAGGCAGGAACTGAAGAACGAGGATGGACTGTTCCTCATCGAGGAGCTGGAGAAGATTGCTCTTCAGCGGTGCATCACTGCCCGCCAGGCGATACGGCTGATCGGTGAACTGGCCGAGGAATACGGCTATGCCGACCTGGCAGAGGGGATCACCATCGCGGATCCGAAGGAAGTATGGCTCATGGAGATCGCCGGATCGGGCCCGGGCAAACCCTCCGCTATCTGGGCTGCCCGGCGTGTCCCCGATGACCATGTCAGCATACTGGCCAATATACCCCGTATCTCCGACGTGGATTTCGATAACCCCGATATATTCATGTATTGCAGCGACCTGAAAAAAAGAGCAAAGAAACTGGGCTACTGGGACGGTGAAGAGCCACTGAAGTTCTGGAAAGTGATCAGCGACCGTAAACCGTTTGCCATACGTGAGTTCTATATCCTCAGCACCCTCGCCCCTTCCCTCAACCTCTCCTTTGACGCCGATGAGCTACCCTTCTCCGTGAAACCTGAGAAAAAGATCACCGTGCAGGATATGTTCCGGTTCTTCAGGGAAACCTATGAAGACACTCCATGGGACATGACAAAAAACCTGACCGTTACGTTGAAGAAAAAAGATGACGCCGGAAATGAGGTCACCGAAGTGGTGAAAAGCCCGGTCGCCCATAACTGGATGAGCAACGATATGCGCAACCTCCTGAATGAACTGAAGCCGGGAACGGCAGAAAGGCAGCGAACCATTGCCATTGCCGGGTGCTCCTATTCTCACGTGATCCAATGTCGTTCATGGCTGCCCGATGAGGTGGGTGCCGTGGCATGGTTCTCCTTCGATAACCCGGGTCAGAGCCCCCGGATACCCATCTTCTCCGGTACAAGGAGCCTGCCCGAAAGCTTCCAGGTATGCGGCCAGCACAGGTACCGCACCGATGCAGCCATCTGGTCGTTCAGGGAAGCCAACAGGCTGGCTACCGTCAACTGGTCAAAAGGCAGAACATTGATTGAACCGGCGGTGCTTGAACTGGAGAAAAAAGCCCTGGCGGAATTGCCGGTCATTGAACAACAGGTCATCGAACTGGCGGGCAACGGAAAGAATGAGGAAGCCCGACAGCTGGTCACATCCTACACCAGATCATTCGCCTATGCTGCCATGAAACGGTGGGAAGAGATTAAAAGTACTCTCTGGAGCATGTTCGGAAGAGGATTTTAAGATGGATAGCCGGGCAGTCAGCCCGATATAAACCCGTCATCCTGTATGCATATTCAATGGCCATCCCATCAGGAGATGCCTGACGCTGGCCAGGAATACATCGGGGAAAGCTTCTTTGTCCTGGTCCAGGTCAATCCACAACTATACCTTCTTCACCGGCGATCCGGCTCAGATCCCTGGCACGGGAGTGTTGCGACAGAAACCTGATATAGGGGAACAGCACGTCATTCTTGAACTCATGCGTCCCGTCATAGGTGATCGATACCACAGGGATGCCCGTGAACCTGCGTATCTCGCCGCGCATAGCTTCGGTGATCAGGGAGGGACAGCAAAAAGCCGGGCTGGCCTGAACGAACAGCCTCACATCAGGATAGTTATCAACAATATAAAAGATCTTCAGCAGGTTATCAAACGACTCACCGTTCTGGAGCAGATGAAAACGGAAGTGCGACAGGTAACTCTCGTATTTCCTGCTCCTGATCACCGGCATCTTCCCGAGGATCCTGGCAAAATGCCTGTAATATATCTTCTCCATCTGTTTGAACCCGTTGAGGATGGCACGCTGTCCCACCACTTCGAGTATCTTTCCTTCTGCACTTCTCCGCCGGAATGACGTTGCTGCGGTGATTTTTACATAATCGCTGTACGGTACGGTGATCACCTCGCCTCCCGCCTCTTCAATGGTTTTGATGAGGTTCTGGTTCACCAGGTCGTTATCGCGCACATAAAGGTCGCCAAAGATTGCCACCCTGGGCTTCTCTTCCCTCGCCACCCTGATGCCGCGCAGCTGACGTACTATACCGGCAATGGTCGATTCGAGATCCCCTTTGCCGAGGAATGATTTCTTCAGCTGTTCCATACCTTGCGATATCACATAATCTGTCAATCCCTTTTCCAGCTCATACGGCCGTATGGAGCATCCCGCCTTGCGAATCAACCCTCCCGTCAGGTATGCCAGGAAAGCCCGGTAACAGGTGTTCAGCGAGACATCCAGGTGGGTGATCTCCCCCACGTAAACCGAGGCTTTCTCCATCCCCCGGCCATAGGCTTGTAGCAGAGTCTGAATAAAAGGCTGATACATCCTGATATTACAGGTCCATGTTGACCTGGGTATCCACAGCATGGTCTCCTCCGGCCTCAGATGGTGTCTCTCCATCAGTTCAATGAACTCCAGGGCAATGGCATTGATAGGAATGCACTGACCGGTGTTGTATGCCATGCTTTTTCGCAGCGTCAGATCATTCGACTCGAGCAGAAAAGCGTTTAACCCCGAACGCACCAGATTATTCACCAGGAGTGGACAAACCAGTGGATCCCACTGGGGAAAAGCCAGGTTCTTCCGTGCATGGATGCTGTCGGGCTGCGATGGCAGATGCACGATCATACCCCTGTCTGCCTGTCCTCCTTCCCGACAGTGATTCCTGAACGAATGAACGGCAGCTTCCACACGCGTCTCATACCCCACGTTCGAATCATGCTCATCAATCTGAAGGATCAGATATGGCTTTCCATACTCCTCCATCCTCCGTTTGAAGAAAGTCATCAGGAATGAGTCGGGTGAACATTTGAAAGCAGTGATCAGCACAGGATAGAGCATGGGTGTGGCAGCCACTACACTCGTCACTTCCAGTATCCGGGATGCATAATGCCAGGGAAACTTTTTTGCCATCCCTGATTCATCGGTCTTGTGCAACTGCCGCACGGGGATCATCTCCTGCCAGAAGGTTTTGACACCCATGGAACTGAATATCTCAGGGATTCCCTTATTCATGTGTGGTGACATAACAATGTATGGCCGTCCGAGCAGCACCACGGATATATCCTTCGAACCCCTGAACTCCCTCTCAAACATCGATCTTAAAGCGGCTTTCGTCTCCGCCTCCACTGTCATAGCATCCTCAAACGCATGATGCACCGTCTCATAGCTGATACCCCCGGGGATGATACGGTCAAATGTTTTCCACAGTTCCTTTTTCACCTTCTCCATCCCTGTGGAAAAGTTTAAAAGCGGACTTACCAGCCTGTCGCCGTACTGCCTGTTCCTGATTCCCGAAACAACCGAAGAGATGAACTGCGTGTAATGGCAGTAGTATCGCTCACCGCCGCCTTCTCTTTCTTTCGATTCCAGGTATACGGGTGTAAAAACATAATCGGCCGTCTCAAACAGGTGTTGCACATGTCCGTAAAACGCATCCACCGGGGCACAAAACTCCGCACCGGCAATACGTTTCCCTTCCTTCACGGCATTCCTGTACTTCTCGCTGGTTATCACCTCTATCGGCAGATGGGAAAAGAAACACTTCCAGAAATTCATCTCATCGAACAGGTGGAGGGCGGCAGGTATGCCAATCCTTATCATCCTGTTTTTACGGGTCAGGGGAAACCTCTGCACTTTCTCTGCCTCACGCAATAAATTGAATCCTGACAGGTTCCTGTCAATGAAACGGTGCGTGTTATAATCCCTTCCGCACAAGAATCCATAGGCCACTTCTTCTTCACCGATAGTGGCGATGCTGATCTTACACTGGTTGTTGCAGAAGCTGCACTTCTCGTTTCGTATTTCAATCTCCGTGCTGCAGAGCTGCAGCCCCCTGAATGCCGATGGTCCTTGTATCTCATCCCTGACCATGAGGGCAGCTCCCAGGGCTCCCGCCAGGTGGCAATAGTCTGAAACGAAGATCCGTTTCCCCAGCCGTTGCTCAAAGGCTGCTACCAGCGCACGATTCCTGGCTGTCGCACCCTGGAAGCAAATATTATTGCCGATGGCCGATTCGGTAGCAACCTTCTTCAGGTAGTTCTCGGTAACCGAATACAGGACGCACGAGAGGATCTCAGGCACCTTGTATCCGTGACCCAGGTATTGGTTCACATCCCTTTCCATAAATACGGTACAACGGTCGCTGGCCAGGGGTGACCGTACCCCCTTCACGAGACGGCTGTAATCATCCAGCGATACCCCGAGCCGCTGAGCCTGCTCCTCGATGAAGCTTCCGGTACCTGCAGCACATACCGAGTTCATATGCACAAATGTGACCCTGCCATCCCGTAGCAGCGTGAACTTGGCATCCTGCCCGCCGATTTCAATAATGGTATCGGTCAGTGGATTCAGATCAACGGCCGCCCGCGCATGCGCAGTGATCTCATTGATCACCAGGTCGGCGCCAATAATCTTACCGATAAACTTACGGCCTGAACCGGTGGAGGCCACACCCCTGAACCGCGGCACCAGCGAATATCCCGCTGAAAGTTCATCCAACGCCTCCAGGATAGCCTGTGTCGCTTTCAGCGGCTTGCCCGATGTATAGGTATAGAAGCCGGCCAGGGGTGTCCCCCCGGTATCTGTCACAATTGCTTTTGTGCTGGTTGAACCCACATCAATCCCCAGGTAAACATCCCGGAATGAGACATGATCAGGT
>JAXDBV010000283.1:0-7455 GCA_034678415.1 Bacteroidales bacterium | reverse complement strand
CATCCCTGAAGGTATTGGGGACACTGGTAATCCTCCACCGAGTCGAATCCCAGAACGATATTCTCTGATTTTCCATATCGGTCGGGTGTTTTTATTGCTACGATGGTACAGCCATAGTTAGTCACAGACACTTCAATGTTACCGTTCTGAAGTATGTATAACCAGGCATCCTCGCCGTTACTGGTTTTCCCGAAGGATTGTCTGGAAATATTCACGCAGTTTATATTTAAGGTTCCTGTTATACATTTCCTCCTGTCTTCCGGAAATAATGAGTAAATTACTGGTTTGCAGGGGTACACATTATCAGGAGGTAGTTCTTGAAATGTGACGGTAAAACACCGTCTGGCCCTGTGATTTCTCCCATATCGTGATCATCGATATAGTCATAGATCCTGTACTGTTTTGTTTCAAGTCCTCGCAGCATTATTTCTCCATTCCATTCATCGGAATAGAAGGCATAGAACAAGGTATCTCCTTTCCTGATGACATGTGCTTCAGGTTTGTCCCAGGCTATGTCATAAAGGTTCAGGTAGTCCCCTTTGGGAAGCATCAACTTATTATAGAGGTTGATCCACTTCTCGTATGCAGGTTCTTTTTCAGGGGTTAGCTTCACCCTGGGTTCATGCCCTCCCTCCGGCCATGTTAATCTTGACTGGACTACGGCTCCGGTTCCCACGGCAGATGCAAAATCTTGTCCGTTACCATAACCTTCCACATGGTCGGCCGTTGCCGCCGCCCGCGGACCCATCAACGCCTTGTATACCTTTGTCCTGTACCTGACTTGCCAGGATGACCATGGATCAGAAGCTCTCGGCTGGTCAATCCATGCTTGCTGGAAAAAGTCCTGGCTGGTACCGCAGTTGCAGTTTTCAATCACACTGTTTGGTTTCAGCATTTTTGTTGTTTCATAGATGATCTTGTAGATGGTTGGGAATTCTTCACAAGACTCTTCAGGTCTTTTGTGGTTATGAGCCGGGTTGTGGCAGGGAGGCACCGTCCTGACAGCATCCAGTTTAAATCCGTCGAATCCCCATTCTTTAATGAACCTCATGGTCAGTTCACGGATATATTCCTGTACTTCGGGCAGGCATGGACATGCCTGGTAGTTACGCCTGGGCCCAAGGGTATAGCTGCCGTCTTTATCTGTAATCAGCCATTCCGGATGTTCCAGCAACAGGTTGGAAGGTCCTTTCTGCGGGTTGGAGTCTTTTCTTATGACAACAGGGAAATCGCCCTCCACCGTTGAAGGGCACCACCATAACTTGGTTTTGAAGCCCAGGCGATGGAGGGTGTCCACCAGGGCTTTCATATCTCCATCGCCTCCCGGCCAGAGATCACGCCTGGGATGCCAGTCTCCATACCTGTCAAACCAGCGGTCATCGATGACCACCCATGGGAATCCCAGCGCTTTTACTTTTGGCAGGGTCTGGAGGATGTCATTAGCCGTAAAGTTGAGGTCATAGCCCCATCCTTCCCACATCGGTTCATAGGATGCCTCCGCCGGCTTCTTGATGCTTACGCCCTGTTTGTCCATCAGGCTTGAAAAGGTAGCCAGGGCGTCAAAATAGTCCAGGTCATGGACAATTACAGCGGTCTTTGATGTGGAGCAGCTTTCACCGGGATGTAATAACGTGTTTATATCTTCCCGGATGGATATCTTCACCTTCTTGTCCGGCATGACCGATACCGGGAATGATGCCTGCTTCGGTGTTGGCTCGATTAGGGCAATGCACAAACCGGCCTTCTTTGTCCACAGATCAATGACGGGAACTCCGCCGCCGCCGAAAATATCGGTCGAATTATTAATGAGTTTATGTCCTATAAAATTGTCCTCATCCAGCTTGTCTGTCACGGGGAATACATAATCCTCGCTGACATCACCGCTGGGGCCACGAAAAAGCCAGAATTCAAAGGACTGCAACGTAGTGTCAGACAGATGCGCATCCAGTAACAAACTGTTACCGGACAGGCTGTTCACGGTTACAGGAACGGATCCGGAATTACTGTAACTGGTATAGGTAATCGCAGCATTCGGATAATTGTTATACATTTCTACCGTCAGCACTTTTTGGATTGTACCATTCCCGGGACACTGGGCTTTCCCTTCCATAATCAGCTGTTTGCCGGTACCAAAATTGTTTGATATATCCTGGAATTTGACAGATTGATGATCAAGTGTAAATGCTGTAACCTCAGTACTGTCGAGCATAATGAAACCATTGGGGGATGGGTGTACAACACCAACAGGATCATCCCAGAATGTCCGTCCGGAATGGGATGAATACACCGTGCACTGCATCTTTGCATCGAACCTCAGGCCAATGGCGGTGTTGGTGAGCCATACAGATCCATCCCGGGTGCGCGTATAACGGATACCTTCCTTTACCTCACGACAGGATACCGTGAACAACAGTATTACATAAATAAACGTGTACAAGGTTCCTGGTACAATATGAGTTGAATTACTGAAATGTTTCTTTAGGCGATTGTTCATTTTTATGGGTTTTTTCATATCCAACAGATATATTCGGTTTTTCGATTCGTTGCATTACTGTTGACCGGTAATCCGGGTAAAAATCATATCAGCAGGAGAAACCCGTATGTCATGAACTCGTTGTGAAAATTCTGGTATCTCTTACCAAAAAAATGACAAGATTTATCCGTTCTTTGATTAAAGGTTGGGGGATTTTTAGAAAATAACAATACGAGGTGAACGATACACTTTTCGTAATGTGCCCCGGAGAATTCGATCCATTACTGGTAGTTATATTTCATCTTTTGTTAAACTGAATTGTCCCCGATCTTGTCATCAAAATGGAGTGGTGTTAAAATTCAGAGCTACGGATAGTTACAGATTGAATATTATGATATATAACCGGTTATAAACATTTGAACGAGTGTTACATGAAATGGATATGGATTTTCATTGTGTTCCTTACCGTTCCGGAAGTACTTCATTCCCAGGTACCCGCAAACGAAATGTACTCGCTTTCCATGTTAAAATATGGTATGCATTCCAGGCATACAGGCAGTTCCGATAATATCGGAGGCAACAACGACAGGTTGATCAACCTTCAACCAGGAACAACCGTAACGTTGATGGATGTTAAGGGAGCCGGTATCATCACACATATTTGGATTACCCTGTATCCCGGTAATGATCAGGTCAGCTGGAACGATCTAATCCTGAAAAAGTACTGGGATGGTAAGTCTTATCCATCTGTGGAGTCGCCGATTGGTCCATTTTTTGGCAACGGATGGAACGAGTCGTATCCATTAATAAGTGCGCCGTTATGTGTGGCACCGGCACTGACAAAATCATGTGTCTGTTATTGTACTATGCTCTTTTCCGCAGGGGCCAGGATAGAAATCGAAAATCAGACAGACGATATCATCCGTGCTCTGTACTATAATATCGCCTATTATGAGACAGAAACGCTTCCGAAAGAGATGGGACGTTTCCATGCCTGGTATAACCACGAGGTCACAACCGGACTCCCGGCAATACCCGGTGGAAAGTTCCATTCAGGGAATAACCGTACCGGTGAAGGGAATTATTTATTTGCCGAAATTAAAGGCAAAGGTCATCTGGCCGGTGTAAATTATTATATCAATAAACCGAACATCATCTGGTACGGTGAAGGGGATGAGATGATCTTTATTGATGGCGATACTTTGCCTGTCATCACCGGTACCGGTACAGAGGATTTTTTCAATACCTCCTTTGCACCAAAGGAGCTCTTCACTCACCCATATTTCAGGTTTGCGCGTGTGAACAATGAAACAGGCTGGCTGGGACATACTCATGCATACCGCTTTTTTATTGCCGATCCTGTGGTGTTTGATTCATCCTGCCGGTTCACCATTGAACACGGGCATGAGAATCAGGAAGTGCTTGACCTGGCATCGGTAACCTACTGGTACCAGGATGAAGCCAGTCCATTGCCTAAATCCTTTAAAAAGGACGAACGAATACACATGCTCAGATTACTTTAAAGGATATTTATATAGGGAGACAGACCTGGCGGCTGCACAAAGGAAATGATCTAGCATTGTGGGGAAACGAAAACGAGGAATGAAATAATCTAATACATATAAACAAATATTATGTTCTATGATCACACAGGTGAAATGGAATATGGTAATTGGATGGTGTCTGATGTCAGCCCTGATATGGGCATGTAAGGATGAAAACAGGATGCGTCCTTTCAACCATGGTGAGGGCAGGCATTCATTCAATGATTATTATTATGGCCGGAATCTTGACCGGATAGCCTTTCCGATAGGAGGGATGGGTGCCGGTATGTTCTGCCTGGAAGGAACGGGCAATATTTCTCATATGTCGGTATGTAACCATTCGGATATATTTCACCAGCCCTGCATGTTTGCCGCCATTGCGCTGAAAGGGGTCAGGGAGGGTGCAAAAATACTTGAGGGGCCTGTTCCCGACTGGAAAAAGTACGGGCTCCCGGGCTCCGGTTACGGGCAGAGTTTTGAGGAGTCTAACCTTGGCCTTCCCCGTTTTGACCAGGCACGGTTCCTGGCACGATTCCCATTCGCCTGTATCGACCTGTATGATAATGACCTGCCGCTGAAAGTGCAACTGAAAGGATGGAGCCCTTTTATGCCGGCTGACGCGGATAATTCCAGCCTGCCCGTCGGAGCTGTCGAATACTCCATTAAAAATACCGGTACCACAGATATCGATGCGGTTTTCTCCTATAACTCGGTAAATTTTATGGCGTCTGCCCTGTCCGGAAAAGGATCCGTCAAACCTGAAAAAAACGGATTTGTTTTATCTGTTGAAAGCCGGGGTGATGAGCCTGTACAACAGGGTGACTTTGCCATTTTTACGGATGATTCAAGCGCTGTTGTGGATCATTGCTGGTTCAGAAGCAGCTTCAATGAATCACTCACCATGGTATGGAAAACCATTTCGGAGGGTGATGTGAAAAGTAATCCTCCTGTGGTGGATGAGCCCAATGACCACCTCAGATCCCGTGGTGGTTCCCTTTTCATTCCTTTTTCCCTGAAAAAGGGAGAAACAAAGACCATCCGCATCATGATGGCATGGTATGTCCCTCATTCCAACGTACGCTTTGGACAGGATCCCATAGAACTCGCGGGTCAATCTTCTCCGGCCAATCGTGATATAACGGAATCGCAGTACTACCAGCCATGGTACGTGAGCCGGTTCAATAACATAACGGATGTGGTTGATTTCTGGAGAAACAATTATGATGAGCTCCGGAGGAAGACCGAATTGTTCAGTACAACATTTTTTGACAACACCCTTCCCCCCGAGGTTGTGGAAGCCTTGGCAGCCAACCTTTCCATTCTCAAGTCCCCCACGCTGTTGCGCCAAACGGATGGCCGGCTGTGGTGTTTTGAAGGATGCGGGGATCATACTGGCAGCTGTGAGGGATCGTGTACCCATGTATGGAACTATGCACAGGCTTTACCTCATCTCTTCCCTCAACTGGAGCGCACCCTCCGCGAAACAGAATTCTTTGTAAATCAGGACTCGCAGGGTCACCAGCTGTTCAGGGCTGCCCTGCCCATCCGGATCGCCGATCACACAAGGCCTTTTGACCCTTCATTCTGGGCGGCTGCCGACGGACAGCTCGGCGGTATCATCAAGGTGTACCGCGACTGGCGGATAAGCGGGGATCATCAGTGGCTGAGTGAGATATACCCCAGGGTGCAACAGAGCATGGATTTTTGTATCTCCTACTGGGACCCTGCAAAAACCGGTACCATCGAAGAACCGCACCTGAATACCTATGATGTTGTTTTCTGGGGACCCAACGGCATGACAACAAGTATTTATCTGGGAGCCCTCAAAGCCATCGGAGAAATGGGACGCTTCCTGAATAAGGATGTCTCCGGTTATGATTCAATATATCGGAAAGGAAAGGAGTTTTTGGAAACCCGACTGTTTAATGGTGAATATTTCATCCAGCAGATTAAATGGCAGGGGTTGCGCTCGCCCGATCCCATTGAGATTTCCCTGAGAACGGATCCCCGTAAAATGGCAGGTCCTTTCTGGTATTCCGATGAAGCGCTTGAGGTATTCCGGGAAGAGGGTCCTAAACACCAGTACGGCAACGGCTGCCTGTCCGATGGAATCATCGGGTGCTGGATGTGTGAAGTGGCCGGACTGAAGAATATCGTCGATCCCGAAAAAGTGAAAGGCCATCTCTCATCGGTATATCGATACAACTTTAAGAAAAACCTGAAAAACCATTCGAACCCTGCCCGGTACACCTTTGCACTGGGACAGGAAGGAGGCCTGATCGTTTGTACATGGCCGAAAGGCAAACCACTGTCCCTCCCCTTTGAAATGTCCCATGAAGTATGGACCGGTATCGAATACCAGGTAGCTTCTCACCTGATCTTCATGGGCAGGCTTGATGAAGGGCTGGAGATTGTCAGGACCTGCCGTAACCGGTATGACGGTCGTATCCGTAATCCCTTCGATGAATACGAATGCGGGCACTGGTACGCCAGGGCATTATCGTCCTATTCCCTCCTTCAGGCACTGACCGGTGTGCGGTATGATGCCGTCAATCAGACAATGTACATTGATTCAAAAATAGGTGATTTCCGGAGTTTTATTTCAACCGGAAAAGGATTCGGAACCATTGTAGTGAAGAACGGACAACCCGTCTGCAACGTTGTATATGGAAGTATTCCCGTAAGAGAGTTCGTTATTGAAAAACACTGATAATACCAACATTATTATACAATGAAAAAGCATCTGTTTATCTGTTGCATGGTGCTCCTATCAGGAGTATTATATTCTCAGGGGTACGGGGAGGAACTGGGTTCTCTGTCCCGGATCAGGAACGGCGTGAAGTCGATGCGGGTTAGCAGCCACGACACTACCGGTTATGGCGCCGACAGCTGGGGAGCGATAAAGGACGGGGAGAAGATTTGTATTATGAATGTAAAGGGTGCAGGGATAATAACTCATATCTGGATCACTATTTGGCCGGTCCCTGACCAGCTCAGCCGCAATGATATCATAATCCGCATGTACTGGGACGGAAATTCCTTCCCGTCGGTGGAATCACCGGTCGGCCCATTCTTCGGCAACGGGTGGAATGAAACCTATAACTTTTTCAGTGCTCCCCTGTGCGTTGCTCCCAACACTTCCTATGTGTGTTATTTCCATATGCCTTTCGCTGAAGGGGCAAGGATAGAAATCGAAAATCAGTCAGGAAAGGAAATAACATCTCTGTATTACTATGTGGATTATATCGGGGTGGAAAAACTGACAAAGGATGCCGGGCGGTTTCATGCCTGGTACAACCATGAGCTGACAAGGGGAGTGCCGCCCCTGTCTTACAGTGGCACCTATGACGGAGCCAACACCAGCGGTTCAGGTAATTACCTGTTTGCCGATATCCGCGGAAAAGGTCACTTTGTGGGTGTGAACTATTACATCAACAA
>JAXDBV010000282.1:0-16519 GCA_034678415.1 Bacteroidales bacterium | reverse complement strand
GGCCCGGTATGTCCCACCTGGCGGTAGATATACAATCCGTTTCCCGTACCGATCAGGAGGTCCCATCCGCTGATCTCCATGCTGTAGATAAGATGACTCATGGCAATATGCAAGAGAGAATCGCTGCCTGAGGCCATTTCCTTGATCAAACCGTTGCTCTGTGTGGCAATAAGGATGTTCCCTTCCTCGTCGGAAAGGATCTTGTTGATATTACCGGTAGTGAATGACCGTGTATTCAATATTCGGTGGCGAATGCCATCATAACATACCACGTTCCCGTCATTATAACCGAACCATAACCGGCCATACTGATCTTTATAACTGCATGTCACCAAGCCCTGGATGAGGGAGTCGGCCAGCTGGTCACCGTGGAAATTTAAACCGTCGAAACGGCATAATCCTTCACCTGTACCCAGCCACAGGTAACCATTCTTATCCTGGTTCATGGTATAGACAAAGGGATTACATATCCCCTGCTCCTTGTCAAAGGTCTTGAATTTAAAGGTCTGTGTGAAGGCAGGTGAACAAATAAATGAGAGGACAATGATCAGGGCAGGATGATGAAACCTCATACTGTTCATGAGAACAAGGTTAACGGTTAGTATTTCTTCGTCTTCTTCTCTACAGATATACTGTACTGGTATTTGGGAACACCACCGATGGGTACTGTAAAGAACGGCATAAGTTCACCATACTGGTTCCTGACAGAGATCACAACGTTGTTATTCCTGACTAATACGTCTTTTCTTTTAATAAACTGAAAATCGAGGGAATGGTTTTTTTCCTCCGGGTAAATACCAAATTCGCTGGAAGCCCAGTTTTCCTCACCAGAAACAACATTAAACTGGCTGTTCCGGGCAACGGAAACGGTACGTATGATCCCGTCGTTATCCCAGTCGAAATTTTCCTGTCTCACAGAGACCACACGATCATCCACATAAGGATAGATATGTGAGACATTGTTGGGATTATTATGGAGGCGGAAAGAATACTCATAGGTAAAGGCATTGGCTCCCTCAACAGGGACATTATTATCGGGGTCCTGGCTCAGGTAGAAGTTGAAGAGGTTGCCATCATCGCCTGCGATCCCCTGCACGATGATCTTGAAGATATTGGCGTCAAAATCGCGCACGTATTCCCCCTCGGTAGGGTTGAAGGGCCCAAAGGTAAACCATGTGTTATCGTACTCCGGATCAAGACCGAAAACCCTGGAAGCCAGGAGGTTTCCACTCCGGTAGTTCCCAACCGGCTGTGTCTCACGGGCATCCTCGTCGGAATATGAACCCGTTCCGCCATATACATCGTATGACATCCGGCTATTGAATTCCCCGTTGATCTCATCAATCTCGCCCCCGGTATCCGGATCGAAAACCCGGATATACACAGGATTACTGAAATCTTTCGGAACGGCAAAAAAGAAGATCAGGCAATAATCATCATCGCCCCACGATGTTTCGGCATCCTTGCCAAAGATCATCAGGTGAGGAATGTTCTCTTCCGGTGCAGGAACAGGCTGACAGATTGCCCACTGCCATGTCGACGCCAGAACCGCAAATATGACAATGTATCGTTTCATAACCTGTCGTAATAACAAAATGTATGCCTGTTTCTGAGACGCAAAATTAATATTTACCTGCGTTATTGTTAAAATTATTAAAAATCAATATAATATATAACCTTTTCCCTTCATCATTTATTACCCGTTACCGTCTCCTTCCGGGCAGGACGACAATATTCCTGCATCCGCAGTGTTTCTTTGTTGTACCGCCAGGATCAGGCATGCTCTCCACCACCAGCTGCACATTGAACACCCCAGGCGATTTGAACACATGTGTCACTTCCGCTTCCGTTGAATACGTTCCGTCGCCAAAATTCCACAGGTATCCCTGTATGTAGAAATCCGGCAGGTTTGATTTCTTTCCGTCGAGTGTTATTTCCTCGTTCACGTAACAGGTATCGGGGCATGTGATGTACACCTGTTCAATATCCTCGATGGGCAGGTCGTAGGTAGCCTGGTTATAAAGCACTTCACCGGTCAGGCTGTCGATCACATTGAGTTTGATGATGTACATCCCTGCTTCCCGGTAGGTATGTTCCACCTCGATACCTCGTTTTTTATTGCCGTCCCCCAGGTCCCACTCAAAAATATGATGCAGGGTATCCAGCAGATAAGCATTCGGTTCTCTGATGGTGTAGGTATGTTCATTCTCCTGCACCTCGGCACAGCCGGCATACCGTTTCACCAGGGTCGTAAAGCGGTAGATATTGTCGGTCCTTCTGCGGTTGGAAGAGAAGAATCCGTTCTCAAGGTATTCATCGGCGATGAATCCGAAATCGTCGGCGTCCGTATTGAACGGTTCATTCAGTCGTGTTACATCAGAGACTGAGCCGTCGGAGAAGATGGCATAGAATATATCCAGTTTACCGCCTGACCGGGGCCCGTCGGAAGCATAGTAGAGCCGTCCCGAGCGGTGAATGAAAGGAAATGATTCGTCGCCCGGGGTATTGATTATGTTACCGAGGTTCACGGGAGGGCCCCACCCGTCATCCTGTCTTTTGCATATATATAGGTCGGATTTACCAAAGCCTCCGGGTCTGTCGGAAGCGAAAAAGAGGAATTGTCCGTCGGGGCTGAGCGAGGGATGGCCCGTCCCGCATTGCGGATCGTTATACACGAAGGGAAGGATATTGGTCCAAAGGCTGCCATCCCACTGCGCGGTGAAGATCCCGAAATTGGGATTGTCTTTTCTCCGCCGTCCGGTCTCTGCATCAAAGTTACGGGTAAAATAGATTGTGTTCCAGTCGGAAGAGAAACAGACAGGTCCTTCGAACTTCCGGGTATTCAGGTCTCCGGAGAACGCCTGCGGAGAATCAAAGCTCACGCTGTCGATGCTCTTTGCAATGAAGATGTCCAGCTGTGACTCAAAGTTATCATTCATCACCGCTGTTTTGAACAACCCTTTGGCACGGTCGGAACAAAATACCAGTCCGTCGCGGTAATAGACAGGGGAGAAATCATTATAGGCACGGCTGTTGAACGGCATGGGCGTCACCTCGTAAATATCCTGTCCTGACACTACAGGAAACGTCATCCATGGGAGGATCAGCACGAACGATATGTATAACAGACTCCTCATTCCTGTCAGAAATAACGGGGATTGTTTGCATTGATCCGTTTACAGAGCTCAAACCGTAACAGTATTTCGTGTGTGCCGTTCAGGTAATTGTTCAGTCCGGAGAGGGAATAGTCGTAGGAATAGCCGATGGTCCACTGGTCACCCAGCTGCAGCTCGAGAAGGCCGATAATCGCCGGCCCGGTATTGTCCAGGTCGGAGCGGTAGGAGGCCCCCACCCAGATCCGGTCGCTGAAAAGTATAAAACTGGTGTTCAGATCATACTGCATGGTGCCCGATGAAGCATCGTATTTGAGCAATAATGAAGGTTTCCATTTGAAATTATCGGTTGTCACCGCCAGGATGCCGGAGGTAAGGAACACGCTGTAGTTCAGGGGTGAGAGGGTAAGGTTATAGTCGTACGACAGGGTATCAATCTCATAATCGGCCAGCAAGGGGATGGAGACACCGGCATAAAACCGCGGGGTATAGTAGTACGCTCCTGTTCCGAAATTCAGGAAGTTTTTATTCTGGGGATACTGGTCAGAGAAATATGGATCGGCAGGATCATCGAGGTGCGACAACACCTTTGACAGATCATTCTTCTGCATCATCATGCCGGCTTTCAGTCCAAATGCAAGCTTTCCCTTCCCCAGTAACAAACGGTAGGAAAAATTAGCGAACAGCTGAAGACGGGTGCGTATATCTTCCTGTTCATTCATCACAAAAAGGCCCAGACCCAGCTTCTGCTGTGGCACGGGGAGGTGCAGGCTGAAGGTTGTGGACTGGGGTGCATCATCAATACCTATCCATTGCTTCCTGTACATGAGGGTTGTACTGATCACCTCGCGGCTGCCGGCATAGGCCGGGTTGATAACCAGCCCGTTAAACATGTACTGGCTCAATCCGCCGTAGTGGGTCTGAGAGAAACCATGCTGAAGGAGGAGAATAAAAACCATTACCACCGTCAGTTTCCTCATCGTTGGCCTCCCCTAATAATGATATAACCTGTAAATGTTTTCAATCCTGATACATTCAATATATAATAATAGGTATCATCCGGCAGCACATCGCCGTTGCTGTCTCTTCCGTCCCACCCCTGGTCGTCATCAACCATAAAGTTCTTAACCTTGTATACTACCGTTCCCCAGCGATTCATAATGATCAGCTCATTGGATTTATCGCGGGGGACATAGATGCGAAGGTAATCATTCATGCCGTCGTTGTTGGGTGATAAACCCTTGGGGCCTCCAACGCTTACAGGAACAATAATTTCTACGGCATACACTTCCTGGCAGGCGCCATTGGTAATGGTGAGGTACACCATTTGTTCACCGGGAGTAAGCTGTTCCACCAGTGTGGAGGCAGCATCCGGGGGTGTAAAAGTTACCGGTGATCCTGGTTCTGCCGTCCACATCAGCGTGCCTGTTACCGGGTCTGTCACATGTGCCTGCAGTTGTACGTTATCGGTGTAAGGCATAAGGATGGTATCTGGGGTAAGAGTGATGGCAGACACAGGGTTCCAGAAACCGATATTCACATCATCGGATAGCGTACATGGGCCATTGGTCACCGTCCAGATAAAATTATAGTTACCCTGGTCATTGACTTCCACCTGTTTATTGGGATTGGAGTTATCCGACACATCGGCCACTGCTGTCGGGAAAGTCCACGATCCGCTGCCAAACGATCCGGGCACAGCCTTCAAGGTATAGGTAAGGCCGCATACTTCTTCGTCGGGCCCGGCATTGGCGGCCGGCACTCCATACACAGTTATATTGGCCTGGCCTGTCATACCCGAAGCTTTTGCCTGGCAGCCGTTCTCGTCGGTGATGGCCTGCAGGACATATTGCACTGGTGCCGAAGGCTCGGTTGTTGTTGGTGTAACAGGCTGGCTATGAGACGACGAACCTATATCATCCGCGGTTATTTCGTTGGTGCCGTCGCTTATCACCACGTCCCAGGGTGCTGCTCCGGTGAGTGTGATCCCCAGGTTCACCACCGTACCGCTGCAGACGGTGGCATTCGGATCAGCAATAATCCCTGTGGGTAGCGGATAGACGTCAATCCTTGTTGAAGGGCTGATATCCTGACAACAGCCGGCCGGCCCTGAGGTTACCGTACGCCTGTAATAAACGGTCGATGTTATTGCCGGCGTGTTGTAATCCTCCTGGTTGCTGGAACCGGCAGCCGCCACCCATGTGCTGTTATCTGCACTGCTCTCCCACAGATAGGTATACGTCCCTGACCCTCCAGCCGGAACACTGCCATCGAGTATGGTCGATGATTCCATGCAGATGGAATGGCTGGCAGGAACAGTATTGCCGGAAATCGCAGGCAGAACATTTATGTTCACCGTGTTGCTCAGGGCGGTGCACTGCCCCGACGACACGTTGCGGCGGTATTGTGTTGTCTGGTTCAGGGCGGGCGGGTCAAGAGAAGCCGTATTGCCTCCCGTGACATTCCAGCTTGATCCCCCGTCGGTGCTGCTCTCCCATACATAATTATAAATACCGTTCCCTCCCGTGATGGCCGGCGGTTCAGATACAATGCTGTTGGGCACCTGACCGAAACATACGGTAGTATCCACCAGTCCTGACAGCAGCCTGATATTAACATTCTGCAAGACAGACTGGACAGAGATGGTATCGACCGGCGAAATATCAGTACATACATCGGAGGTGACCACTCTCCTGAGGAAGGTAGAATCGGCGGGAGGTATGGTAAACGACAGGTCTTTATTAACCTCTCCCGGCCTGTTCTGCCAGGTGCCACCGGGGATGCTGTCCTGCCACTGGTAATTGTAAATATTATTCCCTCCGGTTGGCAGGTAACCCGTGACCGGTTCAGGCATTAAACCCAGGCAGAGAACCTGATCGGTTATGAAAAGGTTGTTACTTATCGCCGGCCACTGGGTAAGCATCACTGTCGCGCTGGTATCACGGCACACATCTAACGCACCCGAATATACCACTCTCCTGAACCGTACCGGCGTTTGGGAAGGGAATTTGACGGATACAGTATCCGGATCATAGGTAAGGTCTGTATTCGAGCCGTATGCATCCATCCATACCGTGCCGTCTGCGCTCTCCAACCATTTGAACCGGTAGTCGCCCGTCTCCCCTCCGGCAGGATTCGAACCGGTGAGCGATTCGAATGCAGAGCCTTCACATATCACCTGGTCGGTACCGATCAGGTTATTGGTGATGAGCGGCAGTACCGTCACCTTAATCACGTTGCTGGTATCGGGGCAACCGATACCTGAACTGACGACGCGCCGGAAGTATATTGTTGCGGTCAGGGCCGGTGACTGCCAGGTGGGTGATACCGCACCGGCAATAGTATTCCATGTCATCTGATCAGGGCTCTCCTGCCACAGGTAATGGTAGTTTCCCGGCCCGTTTCCGCCCGATGGTTCGGCAAAGGGTGAATCAATGATGGCAGGTGCCTGGTTCTGGCACAGGGTGTCAGAATCGGCGTCTATCCGGATCACGTTGTTTATAATCTTTGGCTGAACAACAAATTTCACCGGTTTGGAGATGTCGGTGATCTGGTTGGCACCCGCTGCATCCTTCACTGTACGCCGGTAGTAGGTAGTTACAATACGCGGTGTTACCGGTGTGTAGTCAATGCCATTGGCGCCGGCGATCGGGTTCCAGGAAATCAGGTCGGTGCTCCACTCCCAGGTATAGGTATAGGGCAGAAGGCCACCCCTGGGGTCGGTACCGATGATCTGAGAAGGGATATCTCCCTCGCAAATGGTATCAATAAGATCGTTGGAAGCGCTGATTTTAATGGAGTTGAATAAGAATCCTGTGAGGGCAAGATTCAGTCCGCCAATCAGAGCACCGTCATTGCCGTTTGCCTGACCCATACCCGTGATGCATTCCCCGGGGCTTCCTCCCAATACATTTGTAACTAAATTCCCCGGCAAGGTTGCATCAGAGTGCCATATGATACCACCGCCGCCGCCGCCACCCGGCCCTGTAGACGGTGACTGAAGAGCCACATCACCTCCCTTACCCCCGGCCACATCAAGGGATATATTCGTACCGATATATTCAGAGATATCGAGGATTAATGAACCACCGGCACCTCCGCCTCCACCACTCCCGTCATTGGTAGCTTCCTGTGTAATATGCTGACCTTGTGATCTGATAGCCACATTGTTCCCTTCGATGGTGTTGGCCATGATGATCACTATTCCTCCTCCCGACCCGCCACCTGTCCCGTCACCGGGTGAAATCTGTGTTCCACCGCCGCCACCGCCTCCCATAAAAATCTGCCTTTCGGCAATAAAATTCTGAGCACTGATACCGATTCCGCCCTTGCCGAATGTTCCTCCCCCGGTACAACCCTCACGTTGATTTCCGCCGCTTCCGCCTTTATCATAGTTACCGCCGCCGCCACCGCCGGAAAGTCTGGCATTACCACCACCTCCGCCGTTCGCGATATATCCTTTCCCTTTCGCTCTCTCGCTGCCGATAATAAATGATTTTGTAGGAGTCCGGTACGTAATAAATCCTTCTCCTTTGTTACCGGCGCTATCATAGGCGGCTGAGAAAAAGAATTTTTCATACCCCGCATCCGTCTCGGAACACTCGTCTGTTGTCCCAGCCACCTGTCCACCCCTGAAGCCTGCCCCGGTGGCATCAATCGAAGCATCGAGGTACAGGGTATTGCCCACGATCAGGCTTATCACACCTCCTTTGCCGGTCACCGGGTTCCATGGATCAGCCATTAGATCCGATATCACTCTTGCTTTATTATAACCCGGCACCCTGACAACCTGGACTTTCCCTATCACATCATATGCATTTGTGAGATCAGTGGTAAAAATGAGTTGATTGCCGGTTTTACCCTGTACAATAATAAATTCATATTTACCCGCAGTATGCATCGCCTGGATATTTCCGGAATTACCATCGGTTGCAGGTAGATTAACAATTTCCGCTCCTTTCATTTGAATCACCAAGACGGTATCGCCCGCATTAAAATCAGCCGCATTATCAAGGGTAAGCCTGTCGTTGCCGTCAATGGATACCACGGCTGCATACCTGTTGATCACCCCGGAGATGGGCGTCTGCATATATCCGATCCCCGGCGTCGAAAGAAGAACCAATAAAAACAGATAATATTTACAGAATGATGATTTCAGGCTGGCAAATTCTTTATTCAAAACAAACAAATATAAACAAATCCCTTTCAATTTTTTTGTGTTATAAACCACTGCTGTATTTACGAACCAAAAAGTCCATCATAGATTATACGCAAAAATGAGGGCATGAGTTTGATTTTTCATGAAAAAAGGGGTTGTTCCCGTCCCGTCAGGGTATTGTTTCCCGGCGTTGCATCATCTCACAGTTTATTGTAAAAGAAGGATTCGTCACGTTTCTTTTCTGGCTTCCATCAGGGGCAGATCGACAAAAAATATGGACCCTTTGCCCGGGGTGGTTTCATACCATACGGTCCCGCCTGTATTCTCCACGATGTTTTTCACCATTGCCAGTCCCAGGCCCATCCCGCTTGACTTGGTGGTGAAATTGGGAACAAACAGCTTGTCGCCCATCTCTTTCGGTATGCCTTTGCCGTTATCCTCAATGGATATATGGACGGTTCGTGTGTCTGCCGTCACACCGATCCTGATCATCCCTTTCCTGTCGTCGGGGATGGATTGTATGGCATTCTTGATCAGGTTTGTAAAAACACCGATCATCTGCTCCTTATCGGCGAGGACCATGAGGTTTTCATTCCCGCCCAGGTCAACAAGGAATTCAATATTCTCAGTATTTTTGAACAGGTCGATGCTGTTGTTTATTTTAGCAATGATATCCACAGGTTCGAACAGGGTTTTGGGCATGCGGGCGAAGTTGGAGAAAGCGCTGGCAATCGATGAAAGATGATCAATCTGTTCAATCATAACCTCGGAGAACTTACGGAAATGTCCTTCCCAGTCTTTTGATTTATCCTCGAACGAACGTTTGATCTGCTGTATACTGAGCTTCATGGGGGTAAGCGGGTTATTTATCTCATGGGCGATCTGCTTTGCCATCTCCCTCCATGCCGACTCCCGTTCCGAACGGGCCAGGAGTTCCATGCTCTTTCCCAGTTCATCCACCATACGGTTGTATTCCCTCACCAGTTCACCAATCTCATCCTGGCCTTCGTATACAATATATTCCGTTGTCTTCCCCAGCTTTATCCCGCTGAACCGTTCCTGGATAATACGCAGGGGGTCGGTGATGCGGTTGGAAATAACCACGGCAAGGGAAATGGTAAGAAGGATCAGCAGGAACGATATATTCACGATCGCCACCATAAGGGTGGAGATTTCCCTGGTGAGCAGGTATTGCCGGGTAAAATAGGGAAGGTTAATATAAGCCAGTATCTTCTGCTGCGAATTGATATAGGGGGCATAGGCCGAGAGGTGATGCATTTTGCCAATATATTCACGGTGAATAAACTCGGCCTTCTTGTTCAACGTCAGTTCACGGTATGCCTTGCCGTTGATCTTCCTTCCGATCAAGCCCTGGTCAAATATTTCCGGGCGGGATGAAGATATCAGGTTCCCGAGGGTGTCATACAGGTTGATATCGGAGAAGAACACGTTGGATAATTTCACCAGCAGCTCGTCAAGATCCATCGATTCTTCCGGATCGACGTACCGGGTCAGGTCATTTTCAAAAGCAAACCGGTGATCCAGTTCAACATACACTGACCGGATCTTTTCCCTGATATTCTCATCGTGTTTGTGGCGATACTGATCGAAGGAGTAATAAACCGCTCCTCCGCCGAGAAGAAGGAGCGCCAGGAAGAGGATACCAATCATGGAGAGCTGTATCTTGTTCTTGAAATTCAGCTGCCATCTTTTCGGATCTCCCGGGAAATCGATGATCAGCACCATGAGGTTCATCAGCAGGAAGAAGAAGACGAACAGGTATGACAGCAGGACGAATATATCGATAAACTTAAGTTTATCCTGGCTGAGGATGATGGTATTATAGGCATCGGGGCGGTAGATCAGGTGGTTGTATTTCTCAACCGTGACGAAGGAGAATTCACCTTCTTCCGGCCGGTAGATTGATAGATCGAGGCTGTAGGGGAAGAGTCCTGACTGCGCGATGAGCTGGCCACGGTAATACCTTGCGTATGAATACCTGTCGGGGAGGCCCGGCCTGGCAAATTCCTCGTCCAGGAGCAGTTCGGGATAGCCCATCTGTTCATATACCAGCCTGGAATCCAGCTGGATAAACAGTTTGTTCTCCCCATACGGTCCGGGAAAATAAAACTCACCCAGGTATGTGATCCTTCCATCGGCATCGTTCAGGTAATAAAAATTTGTATCGGTAACCAGCTCTCCCTGCTCATCAATGGTACGGGAAAAGAATGAATAACAGTTCACGAGGGTATCGCTGCCGGTCACTTCAAGGCTGGAGGCAGGGTTACATATAATTACCCAAAGCATGTATTGTTCCCAGAAACCGCTGAAATATTTGCTTTGCAGGTACTGGACAATCTCGTTGTATTCCCCCTCGGTGAAATATTCTTTTTGCATCTTCCCGGCCAGCACCGGATCGTCCTGGATTCTCCTTTTCATCTCATCCATAAGAAGCTCCGCCACCGGATCGTGTTCTGCAGCCATCGTGACGGCCAATACCTTTCTCGAGTTTCTCTCCTTCTCATCGCTGTTCGGTATCACGGCATAAACGGCATAGACAGAGACCATAAGTGTGATACCGAGAAAGACGGAATACCGTTTCCGCTTTTTCGGGGTAACCCGGATCCATATGAGGAATGATGCCAGGGCGAGCCAGAAGATAAGTGTGGGAATATCGGGGTGACCGATGAGGCCGAAGAGAAGGTACCCAACGGGAAGGGAGGCGGCCAACAGCAACAGTGTGAACCAGGCATTATAAACGTTCAGGGCGGCCGCAAGGATACAATCAAGCAGCAGTATCAATGAGGTTAGAATCAATGCAATGGCCAGTAGGGCAAAAAAGGAGTACTGATCCACTTCTAGAAGCCTCTGTATCTCGAATGAGATCGACGAGTTGAGGATCAGGTTCCTGATCACTACGTATGAAAACAGGATGGCGACAGACAGAATAACCATTCCGGTACCGAGGAGGATACCCGGGCCTGTTCTCCCTTTTCCCAGAAGAAAAGCAGAAACATTTTTTCCGAAATAAATATTATATACGATAAAAAAGAACAGGACGGCATGGATCAGCAGATCTCCCAGCGAGGGAAATGCCTTTGACCACGCAAACAGGCCGGGGGAAAAGATCTCGTGGTTATAAAGAATGACAGGCATACGGTACTGCATCTGCAGGATACGGATCACCACAAAGACGATGGTGAGGCCGGCAACACACAGGTAAAATAAGCCCGCTTTGCGTATTCTCTTCAGAAGAAACCTCATGCCCAGCAGACCAACGACGAGGCCGAGAAGGTAAAGCAGCTGCGGAAGGTGCAGGGCAGTGTTCGAAAGGAAAGAGTAAAACCTGACGGAAAGGCTGAACAGGTAATCGCCATTCAGGCCATATACCGGGAAATTGTTCCGTGTTTTTTCCCTTGCATCGGCAATGGCAACCCATGAGGGGATATTGAAATCAGCCTGGAATTCATTCCTCAGGAACCTGTTTTCATAAGGATAGTTATGTTTGATAAGGATAAGCCCCACCACCTTATAACCATCAAATGAGGACTGTTTCACCACGTGCCATGAATTGGTAAGGTATACAAAGGGGTGAGAGAAGAGATCCACGGGATACCGGTTGGGCACAGGGATATTCTCATCCGACCAGTACGCCAGGCTGTCGTTATGATAAATGAAGACAGCGAAGCCGTTTTTTTTACAGTTTCCTTCCATCTCATTCACCAGTGCAGGCCTGAGCAGCCAATCATTGACACCTTTGTCAGCCACACGGGCTTTCAGGTGGTCAAGGGTAGCAACCATCAGTGACTCTTTTTCATGAAGCACCTTCTCAAAAGCCGCACTGTTGAATTTTGAAGGCCCCTTTCCCTGGTAGTTTTTTTCGGTAAGGATACCGAGAAGGGTGAGAAGGACAAAGGCAGCAAGGTAAGCAAGGGGATGCCAGAGGGTATGTCGTATTTGATGGTTCATTGTGGCTTGATCATCACCATAAAGGTAAGAATAAAGTCTGTTTTCAGGCATGATGGTAGGGCTCATTGCGCAGGATGGTGAACGCCCTGTATAGCTGTTCGAGGAAGATCAGCCGCACCATCTGGTGTGAAAATGTCATACGTGACAGGGAGAGCCGGTTATCTGCCTTATGGAGCACATCAACGCCGAACCCGTAAGGGCCGCCCGCTACAAAGACCAGCGACCTGATGCCCGAATTCATTTTCTTCTGCAGGAACAGCGCCAGGTCGGCTGAGCTGTATGGTTCGCCGTGCTCATCAAGGAGAACCACACAATCCTTCTGTGACAAGAATTTTAACACCGCCGCTGATTCCTTCTCCCTGACCATCTCTTCACCCCTGGCACCGGCCAGTTTCGCCCCCTGAAGCTCAACGTATTCAAACGGAACATACTTCCTGATCCTCCCCGTGTAATCATTCACCCCTTCACGGATATACTTCTCCCGTGTCTTTCCGACCACAGCAAAAAACACCTTCATTGTATATTCACGGAATTATAAGTAATTTGGCAAAAATTAAGTGTAATGTGCATTTTTCAAAGATAAGTATTATGTCTGGTTCAATTTTTGTTCCAGAACATGCAAACAAGAAGATTTTTTATGAAAACAGGCACATACAGGTCGATAATACTCGCAATTCTGTTCATCATTGCGTTTCCGCTCAGCGGGCAGGTACTGCCGGATAAGATCAGCCAGGCCATCAGGGCCGGTGATGCAAAGGGATTCTCGCTGTTTTTTAACGATAATATCGAGCTGGTAATCCTCGACATGGAAGATATTTACAGCCGTCAACAGGCAGAGATGATAGTCCGGGATTTTTTCAGCACCCATAAGCCGACGGGGTTTAAGCTGTTGCACCAGGGGGGAAAACAGGCCACGCAGTACGCGATTGGCAGCCTGGCCACATCCAACGGGAATTTCAGGATATATTTTCTGATGAAATATATTGACAACAAACCATTCATCCACCAGCTACGAATCACGGCCGAAAATGAATAGTGCATCACTGGATTCACTGCTCACCCGGGCTCTGGAAGAAGACATTGGTGAGGGGGATCACAGCACGCTTGCATCCATCCCTGAGGAGGCCACCGGCAAGGCACACCTGCTCATAAAAGAAAAGGGGGTGCTGGCAGGCGTTGAGGTGGCTGAAAAGGTATTCCGCCTCTATGATCCATCTATAATCATGACTATTCACATGAAGGATGGAACGCTGATCCGTCCCGGCGACATTGCATTCATCGTGCAGGGGCCTGCCCGTAGCATATTGAGCTGCGAGAGGCTCGTTCTGAATATCATGCAGAGAATGAGCGGCATAGCCACACAGACCCGTGAATATGTCAGCCGTCTGGAGGGGCTCAATACCCGGGTACTCGATACCAGGAAAACAACCCCGGGTATGAGGATGCTGGAAAAGATGGCGGTGCGTATCGGCGGCGGGATGAACCACAGGATGGGGTTGTATGATATGATCATGCTGAAAGATAACCATATAGATTATGCCGGAGGGTTGAAACAAGCCCTTGAGAGAACACGGAGTTATCTCAGGCAGAAAGGGAAAGACCTCAGGATAGAGGTTGAGGTGCGTAACCTTAAAGATGTTGAAGAGGTGCTTGAAGCCGGTGGAGTGGATATTATCATGCTTGATAATTTTGACCTGGAAACGACGAGAAAAGCGGTGAGAATGATTGGCGGACGGTACCTTGTGGAATCATCGGGAGGTATCACCCTTGAGAATGTGAGGGAATATGCCGCATGCGGGGTTGACTACGTATCGGTCGGAGCTCTTACCCACCAGCTGCATAGCCTGGATATGAGCCTGAAAGCCCTCCGGTAAAGCCATGCATGAAGAAAAACAACACCATACAGACGGTACGAATCCATCTCAACACTCTCGTTGAAAAGATCCAGGATTTCTCATTGCCCGGATTTGAGGGACTGCCCCTCAGGGATGTGATCATCTTTTTCTTTCATGGCCTGCGCAGGGGTTCGCTGGTCACCCGTGCTTCCGCCATTGCTTTTAACCTGCTCCTGGCCATCCTGCCCAGTACCATCCTCGTCTTTACACTGATCCCTTTCATACCCATACACAATTTCCAGGGAGAGCTGTTACAGCTGATCAGGGTCATCCTGCCGGAGAATGTGTTCTCGTTCCTTGAGTCAACCATAGTAGAGGTGATCACCGAGAAGAGTGCCGGACTGCTATTCATCATGTTCGGAGCCACTCTGGTCTTTTCCTCCAATGGTGTGCATGCCCTGTATTCAGCTTTTAACGTTTCGATCCATGAACTGTCGAGGCGTAACTGGTTCAGCCAGCGGTCCGTGGCGATTCTGCTGGTATTCATTATCACCGCTATGCTCACCGCCGCCGTTTTTCTCTTCATTTTCAGCCAGGCCGCTGCAGAGAAGATGGTTGGAATGGGCCTTATACGTACCAACCTCACCTATTATGTGATCCGTTTTGGCAAATGGCTTATTCTGATGGCCCTGGTCTTTCTTACCATCTCGTTCATTTACTATTTTGCCCCGGCCATGACCACCCGATGGCGGTTCCTTTCGGCCGGCTCATTGCTGGCCACGGTACTGTTCTTTCTCTCCTCCCTGGGTTTTTCCTGGTTTGTTAAACATTTCGGCCGCTTCAACAGCCTGTATGGCTCTATGGGTACCCTCATTGTAATTCTTATCCTTCTGTATTTTAACTCTATTTCCATCCTCATCGGGTTTGAGCTGAATGCCAGCATCAAATCAGCCAACCGTGGGAAGAACGGTAATGAACATTCGTGCTAGTTCTGCTGTTTTATTTTCCTACAGCAGGATGAACCGATATCGCCCCGCCACCGGCACAAAGCATGATCATCGCAACCCGGGTGAAAGCAGGATACACACCGACCCTTTCAGCCGGTTCAGCCTGTGGTATAATGAAGCAGCGGCTGCTACCCATCATGATTCCTCGGCCATGACACTGGCTACCGCCGGCAAGGAAGGAAGAGTATCCGCAAGGATTGTGCTGCTGAAGAAATGGTCTCATGACGGATTTATCTTTTTCACCAATTACAAAAGCCTGAAAGGAAAACAGATGGAGGAAAATCCCCTGGCCGCCCTGGTTTTTTACTGGCCGGAGACCGGGAAACAGGTAAGGATTGAGGGCAGAGTAAGAAAGATACCCGGGGCCGTTTCGGATGATTATTTTTCCGGCAGGCCCAGGGGTAGCCGGCTGAGCGCCTGGGCATCACCGCAAAGCGAGGTGATAACCGGTGCGGTATTTATCCGTCAACAGATGGCCGTTTACCGTAAACGGTTCCCCTGCCGACAGATTCCCCGTCCCCCGCACTGGGGAGGCTACTGCCTGGTACCTGATATGTTTGAATTCTGGAAAGGAGGACATGACAGGCTGCACGACAGGATCAGGTACCGCCTTGTGCGGGGAAGATGGATTATCGAACGACTGGCCCCCTGATCACATGCAATGCAGGTATTTCAGGACCAGCTTACGGATTTCTTCCTTGTTGTTGAACAGTTTTTCACTCAGGTTGCGGTCGTTGTATGATTGGAGCCGTCGAATAAAATAATCGATGGTGCCGGCCGGGAATACACCCGACTGTTCGAAATAGGCTCTTTTCTCCTCCAGGCACCTTGCCGACTCCCAGCATGAACCGGGGAGTACTTTGTATTTCCCGCCGGCACCGGCATCATTCCCCGTGGTTGCGGAGGGGTTTACATACAACTGATCGGCCAGTTCGAGGCTGTTGTCCATGGTCAGTCCATGCTGTGCGGCTACAAGCAGCCCGGCCACCAGGTGGTAGATATCGGCTGATCCGTCGGGAGCACGGAACTCAACGGTTTGTTTCGGGTCGTCTTCGTCCGGTGCGATGGCGCCGGCATTCACATCTCTGATCATACCGCTGGCACCGACCCATCCGAGAGGCACACGTATGAGGACGGAACGGTTGCGATCACCCCAGCATATGCTGGTAGGCGCTTCCTGGTGAGGCACAAGCCGCAGGTAAGAGGTTGGCACCGTGTTGCCAAAAGCGGTGAGGGCATCTGCCAAGTCTAGGACACCGGCAATCACTTTCTTTGCATCCACGCTCAGGCCTCCGTTCTCCACCATAATGTTTTTCCCGTCTTTTTCCAGCAGCATATGAATATGCATTCCGCTGCCCGCCTTGCCCTCCACAATTTTCGGGGCAAAGCTCACCTCCACACCATACTGGTGACTGAGCATACGGAGCAGCCATTTGG
>JAXDBV010000281.1:0-5615 GCA_034678415.1 Bacteroidales bacterium | reverse complement strand
GTTGGGAGGGTTGTGGAGGGGTGCCAGATCGATGCATTCCTCCACTTTCTTGATCACCTCCTGGGTGATGAGCACACTGGAATTGAATTCTTCTCCCCCGTGGACCACCCGGTGACCCACGGCATCTATTTCATCAAAGTTCTTAATACTTCCGTGTTTTTCGCTGGCCAGGATTCCCAGCACATACTCAATACCTTGCTGGTGATCAATGATTTCCCCTTCGAGCGTCAACTGATCGCCATCATTTCGTTCGTGTTTGATGTATGAGCCATGGAGGCCTATTTTATCCACCAGTCCTTTAGCAAGAACTTCCACTTTTTTCATATCAAAGAACTGGTATTTAATGGATGAGCTACCGCAATTCAATACGATGATCTTCATGTTTTCCTTATTACCTGTTACTATTTAAATTCCGGGCAATGAACGGTCTCTCCCACGATTTTGCCGTCCTTGTATTTATAAAAACCCGCATCGGTTTTCTTGCCGAGCATACCTGCCCTATAGAGTCTTTTGATGATGGGATTTGGTTTATACCGCTGGTCTCCGAATTCCTGGTGCAGGTTATCCATCCATTTCACCAGTTTATCCAGTCCGATGCGGTCGGCCAGTTCGAAGGGACCGAACTGGAGGCCAAATCCTTTTTTCATTGTCAGATCGATGCATGTGGCTGGTGCAATACCTTCCATGAGCACCTCACATGCCTCATTAATAAGGGTAACGATCATCCGGGTGCTGATATTGCCGGGCGACTCATGGGTTGTAACGACCTTTTTTCCAATCATCTTGGCAAACTTGACCACAAAATCAAAAGCACGTTCACTGGTTTTGACACCCTTCACCACCTCGACGATATCAACGCTGGCCGCCGGCACGAGGAAATGCAGTCCCACGGCTCTTTCGGGATTTATTAACCCGGAAGCAAGATCAGAAATGATCAGGGTTGAAGTATTGGAAGTGATCACCGTTTCTTTACTCACAACCTGTTCCACTTTCCGGAAGATTTCTTTGCGGATCTCGATACTGGTTCCGGGGCTGGTAAAGTTGATCGTCTCGATGATCAGATCACAGTCTTTAAGGTCGGCATAATCTGTTGAGCCCTGTATCCTGGAAATGATTGCCCGCTTATCACTTTTTGTCAGACCCCAGCGATTGATGATCTCATCCAGGCTATGATCAATTTCGGAAAAGATTTCCTTGACTCTTTCGGTAGTCTGGTCGATGAAGACGACATCCATTCCATGCTGACTGACTGTCCGGGCAATATCCTGGCCCATTGATCCGCAGCCGATAATACCCACTTTCTTCAATACTCCCTGCTTGCCCGATTTTCGTTGCAGAGCATAATCGTCTAATGATTCCGTCATTTTTTATAATATTAATTGCAGATAGAATTATTTCATGCCGGCCGCCTGATTAGCAGTAATGGCAATCACGTTAACAATATCATTTATTGAGCATCCCCTTGAGAGGTCATTGATCGGTGCCGCCATTCCCTGGAGCACCGGTCCTACCGCTTCGGCATGTGCGAGCCGTTCCACGAGCTTATAGGCGATATTTCCGCTTTCAAGGGTAGGAAAGATCAGCACATTGGCTTGTCCGGCAATCTCACTTTGCGGGGCTTTGCGTTTTCCAATCGATTCAATGATAGCGGCATCGGCCTGCAACTCCCCGTCAATTTTCAGGTTGGGATTCATCTCTCTGGCCAGCCTGGTGGCCTCCACCACTTTATCAACCATCTCATGGCTGGCACTTCCTTTGGTGGAAAAGCTGAGCATGGCAATCCTGGGTTCAAACCTTGCCAGTACCCGGGTGGTATGTGCTGTTGCAACAGCGATCTCGGCCAGCTCGGCCGCAGTGGGATTGGGATGAACGGCACAGTCGGCAAACACCATCATTCCATTATGTCCGAAGTTTCTTTCTTTCAGGATCATGATGAAGGCTCCTGAAACCACGGTTATGCCGGGCATAGTCTTTACATAGTGGAAGGCAGGCCTCAGCACATCGCCCGTGGCATTGATGGCGCCTGCCACCTCACCATCCGCATCTCCGCTCTTGATCATCAGGGTACCGAGGTACAGAGGATCCTCAATCAGACGTGAAGCTTCCTCATGAGTCATCCCCTTGTGTTTCCTGAGTTCAACCATGCGGTGAATATATTCTTCCTTCTTCTCATGCTTCACGGGATCGATCATTCGTATCCGGTCAATATTCTTCAGATTCAGCGCCCTGGCCTTTGACCTGATTTCTTCCGGATTACCCAAAAGAGTAATTGCTGCTATATTTTCATCGGTTACAATACTGGCCGCCTGCAGTGTCCTGTCTTCAGTACCCTCCGGTAAAACAATTCTTTTTTTATTCGCTTTTGCCTGTTCTTTCAGCTGTTCCAATAGTTCCATGTTCGTAAATGCATTATGGTAAATCTGTAAACTTCTAAAAATATTCAAAAATGTGCGAATAATGTATAATGTTAAGAGAATTATTATTGGAAGCGAGATGTGTTTAATAACAATTTTCAATGAAGGTACATTTTTCTTTTTGTTATTTTTAGCTGTCATACTCGTACAGCGATGGGAAAAAGAAATTATGATGCATTGCTGGATCTGCGTTCACAGCTGGAGGGCGAGCTGTTTATTGATGATATCACCCGGTTGCTGTATGCCACCGATGCATCCATTTACAGGGAGAAGCCCGTTGCCGTTGCCCGTCCCAGGAATAGTAATGATATCAGGAAGATTATTTTATGGGCCGGTGCACACGGTATGGCCGTAACACCACGAACAGCCGGCACTTCTCTGGCCGGACAGGTTGTAGGAAACGGTATCATTATTGATGTATCCAGGTACATGACCCGTATCCTGGAGATCAACAGGCAGGAGCAATGGGTGCGTGTGGAACCGGGAGTGATCCTTGACGAGCTGAACGAGGCGGTTGCCGGCTACGGCCTTTTTTTCGGTCCGGAAACATCCACATCAAACCGTTGCATGATCGGCGGTATGCTTGGCAATAATGCCTGTGGATCGCATTCACTTATTTACGGCAGTACGCGTGATCATGTTATAGAGGTGCGCGCGATTCTCAGTGACGGCAGCGAAGCAGTGTTCGGTCCGGTGGGCGCTGAGGACTTTGAAAAAAAATGCGACGGTCATCATCTGGAAGCGAAGCTTTACAGGAATATAAAAGAAATTTTGTCAGACCGGTCCATACAGAGAGAGATCAGGGAACAGTATCCTGATCCCTCTGTTCACAGGCGCAATACCGGTTATGCGCTTGATATCCTGCTTGACAGTGCCCCGTTCACGGAGGGAAGGCCACCGTTCAATCTTTCGAAGCTTCTGGCCGGATCGGAAGGCACGCTCGCCATAGCCACAGAGATAAAGCTCAACCTCGTCACCACTCCGCCTCCTGTAACAGGATTGCTGTGTGTCCACCTGCGTACAAAGGAAGAGGCGTTCAAGGCTAACCTCATTGCTCTTAAATATCAGCCGGGCGCAGTGGAGATGATGGATGAGACCATCCTCAATCTCGCGCGTGACAATCCTGACCTGCAGCGTAACCGCTTTTTTATTGAAGGAAATCCCGGGGCTGTACTGATTATTGAATTTGCCAGTCATGACAGGGATTCCATCAGGATGGTTGCTGACCAGCTGATCGATGATCTGCGCGCACAGCACCTCGGATACCATTTCCCCCTCGTGTTTAATCCTGACACAAAAAGAGTCTGGAACCTGAGGAAGGCGGGACTGGGAGTGCTCAGCAATATGAAGGGTGATGCCAAGCCGCTGTCGCTTATTGAAGACACGGCCGTACCCGTATCTTCTTTACCGGACTATATGGACCAGTTCGGGAAGATCCTTGAAAAATACGGTCTGAAATGCGTATATCATGCACATATCGGCAGCGGGGAGCTTCACCTGCGTCCGGTACTAAACCCCAAGGATCCGCACGATACTGAACTTTTCCAGGCACTAGGCATGGAAGTGGCGATGCTGGTTAAGAAGTATAGAGGATCCCTGAGCGGTGAACATGGCGATGGACGCTTACGCGGATCGTTCATACCTGTTATGTACGGTGCGACCATTTACGGCCTGTTCAAAACAATAAAGAAAACTTGGGACCCGAAGAATATCCTTAATCCCGGCAAGATTATCGACACGCCACCGGTGAATGAGAGCCTGAGATATACACCGGGACAGGCAACCAGAATGATTCCCACTTATTTTGATTTCAGCCGTGAGGGTGGGTTCCTTCGCGCCGTTGAAAAGTGCAATGGATCAGGCGACTGTCGCAAGACGGAACGCGCGGGAGGAACCATGTGCCCAAGCTATATGGCAACCAGGGATGAGAATACCACCACCAGGGCCAGGGCAAACCTCCTGAGGGAAATACTCACCCGTTCCCGAGAGAAAAATCCTTTTGCCGATAAAGCCCTGTATCAAATTCTTGACCTGTGTCTCTCGTGCAAGGGATGTAAATCAGAGTGCCCTTCCACTATTGACATGGCGAGGTTTAAATCGGAATTTCTGCAACACTACCATGATGCACGAGGTATTTCATTAAGAACATGGCTTATCGCCCACATCAGCACCATCAATACCCTGGGAGGCCTGTTCCCTCGAATATTTAACTTTTTAATTACCAACAAGTTGGTTTCAGGCTTTTTAAAATGGATTCTTTCGTTTGCCCCCGCCAGGACACTCCCGTGCATCAGCCGGCACAGCCTCAGGCATTGGATAAGGACAACATTGCCGGGCATCAATCCACAACATCCGCGCAACGGCACAGTGTATTTTTTCACTGATGAATTCACGAATTATAACGACACCCACATCGGCATCAAGACCCTTACGCTGCTGATAAAGCTGGGTTACCGCATTGAGGCGCCGGCACATGCGGAAAGCGCAAGGACGTTTTTCTCCAAGGGACTTTTACGGAAGGCACGCAGGAAATGTATAAAAAACATCATGGTATTCAGCAAACTTGTTAGTGATGAATCTCCCCTAATTGGTATCGAGCCGTCGGCCATCCTAAGTTTTCGGGACGAATATCCTGACATATGCGGCAACTCATACAGGGAGGCGGCCGGGAAACTGGCTAAGAATGTTTTTCTGGTCGATGAATTCATTCAGCGGGAGTTTGAAAGGGGTAAAATTGCACGTTCATCATTTACGGAAGACCCGTGTAATATCCTGTTGCACGGACACTGTCAGCAGAAATCGGTAGCGTCTACCGCCTCCACCAAGGCCATGTTGAGCATCCCTTCCAACTACCGGGTCACTGAGATACCGTCAGGATGTTGTGGTATGGCCGGTTCGTTTGGCTACGAGAAGGAACATTACGGGTTAAGTATGAAGATTGGTGAACTGGTGCTGTTTGATGCGGTGAGGAAAGCCCAAGCCGGCAGTGTGATTGTCGCACCCGGCACAAGCTGCAGGCAGCAGATACTCGATGGAACGGGCCAGCGCGCACTTCACCCTGTGGAGATCCTGTATGATGCAATCGTCAGCTAATACGGGTCATTACAGTGAATGAAGAGAGGCATGTTACAAAATAGTAAAATCGTCCCCATCCAGATGTACAGGGAATTTTTCACGGAAGGCAATAAGATCCTGATATGA
>JAXDBV010000280.1:0-16255 GCA_034678415.1 Bacteroidales bacterium | reverse complement strand
ATCCCGGAAATTTCAGGATTCTGGAATTCATTCAGCAGGGGAACAACAAATATACCTATCGCCATCGGTCTTATCCTTATGATGTATCCCCCCCTGGCAAAAGTCAGATACGAAAAACTACCACTGGTGTTTAAAAACCTGAAACTGCTGGGGCTGTCACTTACTCAGAACTGGATTGTCGGACCGGTTGTTATGTTTTTACTTGCTATTTTATTTCTTCAAAACCATCCCGGATTGATGGTGGGAGTAATTCTTGTTGGACTGGCAAGGTGTATCGCTATGGTCCTTGTCTGGAATGATCTGGCAAAAGGAGATACTGAACTGGCTGCCGGATTGGTGGCATTCAATGCCTTGTTCCAGGTATTCCTTTATTCAGTGTATGCTTACATTTTCATTACCATCCTTCCGCCCTTGTTCGGGTTAAGGGGTTCCATCGTGGAGGTTTCTATTTCCGAGATCGCAAAAACGGTATTCATCTTTCTCGGTGTCCCTTTCTTCACGGGACTGATTACCAATCTGGTATTTCGCAGAATTTCAGGCGATGACTGGTACTACAGTAAGTTCATACCGAAAATATCCTGGCTTACACCCATTGCTCTTCTTTTCACAATTTTTGTGATGTTCTCTCTTAAGGGAGAAAACATAATAAGATTACCGGTTGATGTTCTGAGAGTTGCTGTTCCCTATACAGTCTATTTTGCCCTGATGTTTTTTACCACATTTTTCATTGCAAAACGGATGGGTCATGGATATGAAAAATCAACAACCATGGCTTTTACCGCCGGAAGCAATGATTTTGAACTGGCGATTGCGGTTGCGGTGGCCGTGTTTGGTATCAATTCCGAGGCAGCTTTTGCCACAGTGATTGGTCCACTGGTAGAAGTGCCGGTATTAATCCTCCTGGTTAACGTTGCCCTGGCATTTAAGAAAAATTTATCCTGGACTTCTATCACAAAACAATAGAATCTGAGCCGTACGATACCCAACAGACATACTTCAGAATAATGAAAAGAGCATAAAGTCCCTCTTTCTTTATTCTGATCCTGTATTCCCCCCATCATTGCCTGGCATCCCGTATGAACCTGATAAGCCGGATGGAACTTTTCCGGGAAATGAATATATAAACCACTGAAATACAGCCTGTAATTAAAATTAAACGGGATAATAAAGAGATGGTTAATGGTTAATAATAAGGCAAGTGGAAAAGACGCCGAATTGTTTAACTAGTAATTTGCGGGGACTTGGGCACCAATTTCCATGATTCTCCCGCGTCTTACGAACCGTTTACATCGCTGATGGCGCCACAGGCCTGTAATCCGGGGTCGCAAGAGTATTGTTACACCATGTCCCATTACGAAGGGGATTAATGATCTCATCGATTATCACCAACAGAAATTAATTTTAGTACCTTCGGTCATTCTCATGGAAACCATCACCCGCAAATCACTGCTTTATAAAAGCGGCCTGGGGTTTTATGCCATCAACCATGTGCTGGGCTGTCATCATGGCTGCCGGTATCCCTGTTACGCCTATATGATGGCTGAACACCACGGGAGGGTGAAGAGCTACGACGAGTGGTGCACGCCAAGGCTCGTGATCAATGCTTATGAACTGCTGAGTAGAGAGCTTCACCGGGCCAGGAATAAGCCGGATTGTATACACCTCTGTTTATCGACAGATCCTTTCATGACGGGGTATCCTGAAGTGACAGACATGAGCCTGAGGCTTATTGAACTTATCAATAGCCATGGAATTGAGTGTTCCGTCCTCACCAAGGGCAGGCTGCCCGTAGATCTTATTGACCGTGACCGGTTCCCTGCCAACAACCGCCATGGTATAAGCCTGGTCTCGCTGAACGAGGGATTCCGCAGAAAGTGGGAACCCAATTCTGCTCCATACGCTGACAGGATCGCTGCCCTCAGGGTATTGCATCTGAACGGCTGTGAAACGTATGTTCACATAGAACCATATCCCACACCTGTAGTGATGAAACAAGACCCTGATGATCTCTTAAAAACGGTGGATTTTGTCGACCATCTGTATTTCGGCGGATGGAACTACAATCCACAGGCAGGGGATGTCAGGCATTTTCAGCAGTTTTACCGCGACCAGGCAATGCTGGTGGTTCGTTTCTGTTCAGAGCGGAATATCCGTTATGACCTGGGAGTTAACGTTTAGAGGTGAGTGAGTCTCCACCGCCGGCCGGCTGGATCAGTTATCAGCAGGTATCCTGCTCAGCTGCCAATAAAAAGGCTTTTACTTGAGAACTCGGGATCGCAGGTCACGTTTAGCTGAAGCTTCCGCAATCCTGCCTCGTCTCCCGGTGTGGGGATATGGGTAAGGTGCACCTCACAATCGCGCAGGTATTTTAAATTTTCCATGGCCATCTGTGCCGCGGGGTTATACAGGGCGCTTATACCAAGCAGGATCAGTGTCTCCTCCACATCCAGGCTGACCATCTTGCCTTTCAGTATCTCCTTTTTCATATAGGTGACCGAGTCAATAATGTTTTTGGGAAGGAGGTGCATATTATCGGGGATCCCTGACAGGTATTTGGTGGCATTCAGGATCAGGCTGGAAGCGGCATGCATTAGTGGAGAGTTTTTACCTGTTATGATGGGGCCGTTGTGCAGTTCGATGGCGGCGCCGCAGAAGATTCCTTCATTACCTTTCCCGTTTTTTTCCGCGTCCTTTGCAGCTTGCCTTGCAGGCAGCACCACCTTGCGATCTTCCACTACCGCACCCACCTTGCACATAGTCTGAACAGCCCGGTTGAGGGTCTCCTTATCCACGATACCCATCGCATATTCCACGGCACATCTGAAGTATCTCCGTATAATCTCCTGGTGGGAAGCTTCGGAGATAGCATGATCATCCACGATCCCTGAACTGACACGGTTCACCCCCATATCGGTTGGAGACTGGTACATGGATTCCCCTCCGGTAATCTTCTCAAGGATCCTTTTCAGCAAATGAAACGCTTCGATATCACGGTTATAATTGACCACTTTCTCATGGTATGCTCTCCAATGAAATTCATCGGTCATGACCTCGTCTTTCAGGTCCACGGTGGCGGCCTCGTAGGCCACGTTCACCTTATGGTCAATCGGCAGGTCCCATATGGGAAATGTTTCGAATTTTGCATACCCGGCCTTTACCCCGTTTTTGTATTCATGGTAGAGATTCGACAGGCAGGTAGCCAGCTTTCCGCTGCCCGGCCCCGGCCCGGTGAGGATTACGATGGGATGGCTGGTTCTGATGTATTCATTGGCCCCGTACCCCTCATCACTTACGATCAGGTCAATATCCGTCGGGTATCCCCTGGTCGGATAGTGTACATAAACCTTCATACCCCTCAGCTCAAGCTTGTTCTTGAACGTCCTGACAGGGGGCTGATCCTGGTAACGGGTTATCACCACAGCGGTTACATCAATACCCCATTCCCTGAAATCGTCAATGGTTTTGAGCGCATCCGCATCATAGGTGATCCCGAAATCAGCCCTTATCTTTCTCCTTTCAATAGCCCCTGCATGAATGCACAGGATCACATCAATCTTGTCTTTCAACATCTGCAGAAGGCGTATCTTGACGTTCGGGTCAAAACCGGGGAGTACCCTGGCGGCATGGTAATCGTATAAAATCTTCCCTCCGAACTCCAGGTACAGCTTGTCGTTAAACCGGTTCACCCTTTCAAGAATAGCGCCAGTCTGCTCCCGGAGGTATTTATCATTATCAAAACCAATAGGATTTGTATTTTTCATTTGATGTACAGGTGCAAAAACCATTCGATGATTTCAGGATGCTAATATAACTTGAGTTCGACATTATTTGAACAAAAAGATGCATATAAATGCTAACCATTTTTCGTTCATTGGCCTGGGACTTCATAACGGGAGGAACTGTTAAGCCGTTCAGCGGTGGATGTTTCCCCGGTGAAATTTGCCCGGGAAACATGATCTGGGCAGCAAAAGCCGGGACGACGGGCTACCCGGCATTACCACACCAAGGGAGCGGCATTGTTTCTGATCCGGTTCACTTATCTCCTCATGCATATCCCTTTCTTTCTCCTGGCTCATATTCCCAAAGACATTAAAAACATGCCCGCGAAGCCGTGGAAAATAGAAGTATTCTGTAGATATTGCAAGAAACTTTGGATTTTTATCCAAATTTATTGATATTTACATTATTAATACATCTACCAAAAATGAAACGTGCCGCCTTCATCTCTTTACTGTTGTTGATCGTCCTCCTGTTCAATACCTGCAACAAGGATGATGAAGAAACCCTGTTCATTGCATCCGATTTTGTTACCCTGATCGATGAGAATCCCACTGACGGGATGGTCATAGGAAAAATCATCGCTGCCGCCAGCAAGGGCGATATTACTTACACCCTTTCATCAACCAATCCTTCGGGCGCATTTGTTGTTAGTTCAACCACCGGGGTTCTGACCGTTGCCAATCCCGGCCTGTTCGATTATGAAACCAACCCCGTAATAACCGGTGTGGCAGAAGTAACCTGTGACGGTGATGAAAAGACGGTCAATATTTCCATCTACCTGAATAATATCACTACAGTCTTTGCAGGTATCTACAGTCAGGCAGGTATGACCGGTAATCCCGGATTCGGTTCGAATTATCTCCTGGGGACAAAACACACTTTGCTGCAAAGCGGCACACTATTATCTCTCAACCTGATTGGGAGAAATACAGGTGCCCGGGTGCAAATGGCATTGTATGAGGATAACAATAATGTTCCGGGTGATCTGGTAACCGTCAGTGAACAGGGAGTGGTTAATACAGATGGCATTGTATCGCTGGATGTAACACCTGTAAAAATACCTGCCGGTAATTACTGGATCATGGCTGTATATGATATCAGCGGTAACCATTCCTGGGCTACACAAACAGTAAATCACACCGTATACTTTACAGCTCTTTCCTTTGGCAATACTGTGCCAAACAATGCTGCCGACTTTATTACATATACCGGCTACAACTTTGCGTATTTTATGACTGTAGAATAAGGTATATTACACATTTTAATTACTAACCCGGCAATAAAAAACTGCCGGGTTTTTTTATTTTGCATGCCTTAATAATTATCAGCAGGTATGATACACATCTCCGGAATGATGACCAGGAAAACCAAATTATGGATATACTGCCGGAGATATCAATGATCCTATTCGAACGTGGTAATTTTATTAATGGTAAAAAAAATGGGGCAACGCTGTGCCCCATGGATGGTATGTATTAAAGTCCGGTTACCTGCGTGATGTCCTGCTGTTCCCCGAATCCCTGCTGCTTTTACTCTGTTGTTGTGTTGTCCGGCTGTGGCCGGTGCTTTTCTGCTGGCCTGATGATCTGTTCACAGTCGCCGAAGGTCTCGAAGAGGTTCGGGCGGGTGCTGTTTTCTGGCCGGCTGTCTTCGGAGCCGATGACCTGGCCGACACAGTGGCGTGTGAGCTGCGTGACGGGCTGCTATGCCGTACGGTTGCTGATTTGGTCACTGTCTGGCCATGTGTTCCAGCAGAGGAACTGCGGACAGTTGCAGCCTGACGGCCTGACGATGAAACGGAGGCGTTTCTTTTAACGGTCGTTGAGGATGGCGTCCGTACAGCACTGGCATGACCGGTTGAACTGCGGGTAGAGATGGCCCTTTCAGCTGCTGCCGGCTCCGTGCGCCTCGCAACCACCGTGTTGCGATTTGCACTGGAGTTGTTCTCCCGGTTGCTTACCGCTGCAGAAGTCCTTCCCTTGGTACCCGAAGCCGTACGGGTTGAGGTGCCTGTGCGAACAGGCTGTGCGCTGGTACTCCTTCTGGCCTGTGGTGCAACTGCTGCACTACTCCGTTCCCTTCCTCCCTGGTTGCCATATGTCCTTGTATAGAGTGCTTCACCTTCCCGTCTCATCTCAGGACGAGAATAGGTCTTCTTGTAATTCCCCTTGTTGATATTGATCACGACCAGGGGTGAGTGCACCCTTATCCTGCTGTAATAGTAGTCATGGTACCTGTGGAAGCGGAACCTGTCACAGTAACGATAGTGCGCGTAATAGTGATGGTGCCAGTGATAATGGTAACCGTAATAGAAGTGCCAGTAGTAAGGCCTCCAGGGATTCCAGTATACAGGGTAGTATCCCCAGTACCAGGCCGAACGCCAGCCAATGTATGTCGGCAGGTAGATGAACCTGATAACGGGCCAGGCCGCAATATCGTAATACGAGGTGGTGACCACCGTAACGTTACGCCTGTATCCGTATTTCCCAACATAACCCGGGTTAGGCGTCTCAGCGTAATTAGGCTCAATGATATAATTCTTACCATACAGGGCTTCATCGCCAACGAGCTGTATCTGCACAGAACCGTTGCGGAACCGTTCCACAGTGAATACAGCCACATCCTGGTAATCGTTGCGTCCAAGCACTGCTCTTAATACTATGGTATGAACATTGCCGTCAGGATAGTCTGTAACGGTTAAATAGTCAACAAGGTTATCACCGTTCAGGTCGAGGTTGTTGATCCTGGAATTCTCTTCATTCAGGTTTCTCTCAAAAGCCTCCAGTGTCTCTGATTCCTGGAACAGCTTCATGACGGCATAGAGGTTAAGATTGTCCCCCGGCAGGCCGAGGTATTCTTCCGGGTAGTCCTGGGCGCTGACTATCGTCATGGCGGCTGTCAGGACTGCAAGGATCGATGTGATAACTGACTTTTTCATTTCTTTACGTTTTAGAAGAACTTATTCTCTTCACCCAACGAAGTGCAAAATACATGCCATAATTTTTATAAATTCCGTAAGTAATTGTGAATAAAGATGATATGAGCCCTCCGGGTTTAGACGGCTCAGATAATCCATGTTTGACAACGGAATCCCGGGGCTCAATACCCCTTAAGTTATGGTCTTGCAGAGGTATAACCTTCTTACAAATCGGAAGATTCGACCTGTTTAGTTATGACGGGTGCAAGGAAGGGAGTTCCTGGATCACGACTGATGTACCGTGGTCAACGGTCCTGGTTCAGAGGCTGGCATTAAGAAGCACTTCCTCCATCCAGGTTTGCATGCATAAGATGAACTGGTCTGCTATGTAATGGTTATCCCTTTTACTGAAATGTTTTGTGGTCTTTCAATCCTTGACACAGCGCACAGAGAATCCTGTTTTTTTATTGGGAGTTCCTCTGGAGAAGGCAGCAGAGTTGTATGAGACATAGTAATTCCATGCATCGTTTACTCCTATTTGAGTGGCAGACCACCAGTAACCATTCATGGTTATATTATTATACACTGCACTGGAGCTACGGTGCCCTGCGGGCAGGGCGGTGAAGTCGCTCTCGTTGGTAGCTCCTGTATTCGGGGTCAGCCAGTAAGATGTACCGGTGGCTTTGATCATACCACCCGCCACATCGGTCCCGCCCAGGGAATCTCTCAGGGCCTGTACCTCCAGATCAGAAGGGATATGCCATCCGGCAGGACATAAAAGGCCGGGATCGGTCACCGCATACCAGTTATATAATTTTCCATAGAGCATGTCATTTGTTGCCGAGTCATTATTATACCAGCAATAGGCGCCGGTGGTCAGAGTACTCCAGGTAGCCGCATCATCCACCTCGGGAATGGGGGTACCGTTCCTGTACGTTGAGGTTCGGAGATTCTCGGCCATCCATACCTGGAGGCCTATCTTTATGGTTTTGTAAACATTCCCGTCAATATCCCTGACGATCCCATTTAACCCTGCATTGAGAAAATCATTGTAGATATTTTCAATGGCAGCATCCAGATACGCCTTGTTCACAGCATCAGTACTGTTGACCGGGGCGGCAACATTTATTATCGTGTTGTTGCCGGCATCAATGGTGCCGGTAAAGGTTTTAACACCGGCGATGGTTTGATCGCCCGTCACCGTGACATCATCCGACCTGTCCTCATCTATCTGTGCGGGTACATCCGTTAAATCAGTATAGCTCCCGCTGAAAAAGACGGGCCTGTTGGTCAGGTTGTCCCAGTGTACCTGGGCATGGCCCGACATCTGTAAACTCGACTTCATATAATAGCTGGAAGAGTCAGCTATCCAAACAGGATCCGTTTCGGTATACGCCGTGAGATAATCGGGGGTCCAGTTTTCCCACCGGGCAGAAGTACCGTTATATCTCAGGAGCTGATTATTCACCGGTGTGCTGATGCTGAAAGGATTACCGGTGATCTCACTCCATGCAGGAACATAAGCTGCAGGCCTGTATAATCCGGCATGATTTCCCCAGCCAAAGGCAGTGTTCCAGTTGGTAATATTGGTTGATGTAATGCCCTGTGCCGGGTGTGCAAGAAACACCGGGTCGGTCTCGGTATATGCAGTGAGGTAGCCTGCCGTGGCATGATTCCCCCAGCCAAAGGCCGTATTCCAGTTCGTGATATTGGCTGAAGTGATGCCCTGTGCCGGGTGAGCAAGAAACACCGGGTCGGTTTCGGTATATCCGGTGAGGTACCCTGCCGGAGCATGATTCCCCCACCCAAAGGCTGTGTTCCAGTTGGTGATATTGGTTGATGTAATGCCCTGTACCGGGTGGGCTGTAAACACCGGGTCGGTTTCGGTATATCCGGTGAGATAGCCTGCCGTGGCATGATTCCCCCACCCAAAGGCTGTGTTCCAGTTTGTAATATGGGAGGAAGTAATACCGTTGGCTGCGTGGGATGTGCTCATGGCATCGGCAATACCATAACCACCGAGGGTTGTTGGTGTACCGGTCATCATTGACCAGGAATGGGTTGAGGGATGAACGTAATTGGATAAACCGTCCAGCTTAACCTTATCGGGAGCGCTCATAAAACCGGCGGTAATGGCAGTAGCATCGTTGTGGGTATGATTCATTGGAGCTCCATCGATGATCCCGTAACCGGCCAGAGTGGAGGGTGTGTTTGTCAGTTCAGTAAAGCTTCCGCTGAAAAGAACCGGTTTATCTGCCAGGTCATTGTAACTGCCGGAGAATAGAACCGGCCTGTCGGTAAGGTCATTATAACTTCCGGAGAACAATTCGGGTTTGCCGGTCAGGCTGTACCATGTACCATCAAAAAGGTCCGGTGTATTTGTCAGGTCAGCATAATCACCGCTGAATCCGTTGCCGGCTTTTTCGGCAAACAGGGCATAAGGCACACTTAAGATCTGAGAGACACCCGTCAAAATAAAGTTCGTGCCTCCTGTGACATCAACGGCGACTTTCAGATAGTATGTATTTGATTGCCAGTCTATAGTACTCATACTGCCGGATACAATATTTCCTTTGCCCAGCTCGAGCGCCACAATTCCCTGGGCATTTGTCTGCCCGGTATGTCTTTCAGTATATACCGCGTCACCCGTCACCGATCCGCTCAGTATACTGATCTCAAAAGAAACATTCTGGTTGACTACCACATCGCCCGATGAATTCCTGACCAGCGCCTGGTAACTGAAGGCCTGAGGAACCTGGGATGATGCAATGCAAATGACAGTTAATGCAACCAGTAACAGAGAAAGCTTTTTCATAGTAGTATGATATTAAAGTATTTGGAATATTGTAACAGGATTCAAGGGGCTTATAAAGTAATTTTACGTATAAATTGTTCACTTTGTTTCACTGTCGATCAAGCTCCAATCAATAAACCTGCACAAGGTACTGTTTTTCAATGCAGAAAATTTTGTCTTGTCATTTCCCGGTCATAGCTGCGGCGAACCTTTCCGGGGACAATTCTTCCCGGGGTGCCGAAAATCTCGTCTGCATATCATCCACGTGGAACATCCTGCCTGTGAAGGGGAACGCCGGATGATCCGCTTGTCTGCCTTAGGTGAGTCTGCTGCCATCAACCGTTTCTTAACCCGGCCTTATTCCCCGCACAGTGTCTTCCTGTTTCTTACCATCCATTGTGCAACCTGCATGTTCACCAGTGCATACTGTTTCATGGAATCAGCGATGGCAGGATACTGATGAATGTAATTCCCGGTATCCCGGTGCCGGTACCTGTAAAGACTTTCTTCTCCCCCGGGTCTCATCACCAGGAAAAAACCGTTGCCGATAACACCTATCTTGTCATCGGAGGAGAAATAACTGAAGGGACGTGACTTCTTCAGGAGATCAATACCGAGGGTATTGTTGATGTAGGGCAACTTAAGTATTCCCATGATTGTGGGAAACACATCCACCTGATTTCCCGGGCTGGTGATGACACGGGGTTCACCCAATAATGCCGGTGAAAAAAATATGAGGGGTGAATGATGATAACTTACGGGCATATCATAAACGGCATCCAGCGGTGCGCCATGATCGGCGATAAAAACAAACAGTGTATGTTCAAACCAGGACTTCCCCGAGCACAGGTACACCAGTTTGCGCAGCGACCAGTCGGCATATTCCACGGCCTGATCCCTGATTTTTTCCTGCCGGGGATGGAAATAGTCAGGTATCACGTATGGTCCGTGATCGCTGGCCGTGAGGAATACGGCAAGGAAAGGCTGACCTCCAGACGCCATCTTATCCAGTATGGGTACCGCATGTCCAAACATCACATCATCCGGCACACCAAGCGTTGATTCAATCTCCGAACGCGGATAGTCCTTCTGTGAAACGATCATGCCAAAGTTATTATTCATCAGGAAACCGCCTATATTGTCGAACTGGTCATCGTGGGTGGTGAAATATATGCTCTGATAACCATGGGGTTTCAGTGCGTTACTGATCCCCATGTACCTTAGCATGTTCACCTCCTTCAAAGGATGGTGATCGTAAATAGTGGGGTATGAAAACAGGGTGGAATACACTCCGTTGTAGGTATGTATCCCCGATGTATAAATACTGTCGAATACATATCCATGCCGCGCTATGCTGTCAAGAAAAGGCGTCAGCCTCATTACATTCCCGTATCTTCCCATTTTGGCCGTGCTCATGCTTTCCATGATTACAATCACCACATTCTGTTTTCTTCCCGTGAGGGTATCGGGTACTACCGCCCTGGCCAGCGGACAGTTGTATTCGCCGGACGGACGAATACCAAGCAAACGCTGCACCTCACGGATGGCCTGTCCATCACTTATTCCTGTTTCCAGGATGTTTTTATCCGCTCCCGATTCCAGCATGCTGTTGATGAAGGTAAACACGGGATTCAGTCCCAGCTGGTTGGTAAAGGCATAGTTGGAAAAGTATGCCGTGCCCACACGGATGGGAGATTTCTGCGACAACCTCCCCCGGATGCCGGCGAACAACAAAAGGAGCACCGTGACCGACAGCATACCATCTGCAACGATGTGCCTCCACGGTTTAGGAAACCCGCCCTGAGCGACAGCCCTGCTGAAGGACCTGAATATCTTTTTCAGAAGATATATAAAAATGATGGATATGACCAGCAGAGGTATGGCAGTCCAGAAGTAACGGGGTTCCTGTATGATCATTTTTGCCACAAAACCCGGGGAATCAGCCCATTGTAAGGCAGTGACGCTGAGGCGGGAAAAGAACTGCCTGAAAAAAGGGATGTCAATGGCACACAGGAGGAAAGACAACAGGTAACCAAGAATGATAACGAAGTGTATCACTTTATAGGGAAGGATTTTCCGTATCCCCGCTATCACCATTACAGACAGGAATAGGAATGTGAAGAAGAGGATGTATCCTGAGATCACTGTGTCAAACCTCAAACCCATGAGGAATGCACGGGCCATCACTCCTGTCCTGTCGGCAGCCGGTATATCAGCCATCCTGCCGTATTCGTTAAGGAACAGTATGAGCCTGAAAAGGGTGAACGAAAGGATACCGGTAATATACACAAGCAGGATATACAGAACATGGTATTGCTGCCGGATATAGTTTTTCATGGTATTGTCTTTCCCTGTTATTGTAAATACTCCTCCAGGTATGATCCGTAATCAATGATCATACATTTCAGCCCTGTTTCTTTCAGTGCATTGAAGTTTGTGCTGTCGACATCGTAGATGATCCTTCGGTTCAAAAGTCCTTTCCGGGTAATCCATTCCATATGTTTTTTGTCCACCTGACGGCCAAAGCTCGACAGGAAATCGGGACGGTAACGCCCGGGTATGATGCCGTACATCCATTCCTTTCCTGCATTGAATCCTTCCAGTGCAGTGCGGATGCCCGGATGAATCATTTTAAGGTATGCCAGGAAGCGGATGTCATAGCTGGCCACAATAGTTCTTTCTGTGGCATCGTGTGTCATCAGCAGCCTCACCAGTTTTCGTGCCACCGGGTATTTTTTGAAACCCCTGACAGGTTTAATATCGAGGTAAGCAATAAAACGGCTGCCAAATGCATCGAAATACTCATCCAGTGAGTGTATCGTCTCTCCCGTTTGTGCAGAATCAACAAGGAGTCTTGCTTTTTTCAGTTGCTCAAACGTCGTTTCAGCAATCACCAGGTTATACCCCAGCATCCGTAAACCATCCGGGTCGTGGAAGATGACCAGTTCGGTATCGGCACTGATACGGATATCCATTTCAAGCCCGTTCATACCAACACTATCGGCGGCACGGAAGGATGCAAAACTGTTTTCAGGACTGTCATCACAAACCCCTCTGTGAGCAAAGAAAAAGAACGAACCGCTGTCGGTCAGTTCTACGGATTGTATCTTCCCGTTAACAGGAGCATACAGGTATGCCAGAAGGAAAACCATTAGAAGGATGAAGAATATCAGGACACGTGAGCCGGTGGAAGTGATCTTCATTCGTTGTGGTAATGAAACCTGAATTATAGATGGTAAAGATATAAAGTAACCCTGAATTAGCTAAGAATTGCCTGTGTAATGTCATACCGCTGAAAAGGAGTAACCAGGGCAGACTGAACTTTTTCTCACACACAGATGTTTAAGCATATTGGTAGAGGATTCGGACCTGTTAAACACATCTTGGTTTTTGATGGACAATATTGTACCTTTATTTCAATAAATTCATGTTATGAAACCCGGGATACTTTTTCTGTTTTTATTAAGCTTTTTAACGTTGGTGCAGGTTACAGGGCAGAAGAAAGGTCAAAAAATGATTGTTTCGGGTGTTGTAACCGACAGCGATCATACCCCGGTAACCGGTGCGGCGATCCTGGTTGACGGGAAACACACCAGTATTATCACTGACAATAAAGGCATTTTCAGGATCAGAGTACGCCCGGATGCCCGAATGATCGGTGCGTTCTCCGAACACCTGGGTTCGTCGGAGATACCAGTTGAAGGTCAGGCGACCATCCTCCTCGTTCTTGACGGTACCTTTAACCTTAACCAGTATATCCCTGAGGATGAAAAAACCATCAATGTGGGATATTCTTCCGTAAAAGAGAAGAACCTGTCTGTTGCTCCGGGAAAACTTGTGATGACTGAAGGGCATTACTCTTCGTACTCGAATATTTATGATCTTATCAGGGGGCAGATCCCCGGCGTAAAGGTTACGGGCAAAAACATTGAGATCCGTGGGATCACTTCGGTGAACATGAGTAATCAACCGTTATTTGTTGTCGACGGCGTGCCCGTGTCTTCCATCGATGAAATACATCCGCGGTTTGTGAAATCCATCACGGTGCTGAAAGGACCTGAAGCAGCTATCTATGGGGCGAGGGGCGCAACAGGGGTTATCCTGATCGACCTCATCGGGACGGAGCAACAGTAATTTTTTTAACTCTTTCGACAATGCTGGGATCTGGAGGCTGCTGTCCGGTACGAAGCAGCCTGAGGCCTATGTTATGAACGTCAAACCATAAACCTCAACCGGCTGTGGGCGCACCTGGCGCCAACATAATTATATCCATTATTCTTAATGCGGATCATACCGGAGTAGTTCAGCACGGCAAGGCCGGTCAGCTGCTCTAGGCTTTTTACGGCATCCGTACCTGCTTAATCACCATCACTTTCCTCCCGGTTAAACGCCCCCGGGCGGGCAGGATCAAGCCGGGTCTCATCGATACAACGACATGAATCCGCATCCATCCGCAATAAGACTGTTTATACCGCTTCCTTCAGGATATCATCCAACCCTTACTCGTGAATGCCTTCGGGGAAAGGCCATTGAGCAACCGGGGAAAAGGCATCCATGTTAACCGGAGATAAGGATAATATCCACAAAGCCGGACGATGTTTCAATCGGATCCTCCAAAGGGATTCCTGTATTCAGAGCCTTACAGTAAAAATAAAGTAAGGGAGGAGTGTGTGATGAAATATGCTAAAGGGAGCCGGATATATACTTTTGTACAGGTTCCGTTGCCGACGGTCTGTACAATAATTAATATATGTATATACATATGACCGTTGGTAACATAAGAAAGGCTGCCCTGGCCTGACATGCCATGTCAGACGTGGTCGGAATAATGAATAAAGGTCGGAATAAGATATAAGTATGACTACCAATGTTCACAAGACCTGGCATTTTTATTGGTATATCAGCCGTTGCCCGTGATACCGGGATAGAAACTGTTCAATAGAAATATGCCGGGTTTTGTATGTTGTTTTTATTTTATTTTTTATTATTTTAGTATTGTTCTTGAAATTCTTTGTCGGTCAAGGTGAAGCGGGTAAAGAGGGCTCAGCAAGGGATGTTTCTCATGTGACTGACGGGACGGTAGTGCAGCCGGAGGCAAGCAATGTTAAAGGTTGAATGGTTTAGTCTTATTGATCGTTATGCGATGAGAATGATATTCAGATCCGGTTAGGAAGAAATCCCTGATTCTTCAATTAGTATTGCTGCACAAAAGAAATGAAGACCATAATCCTAAATATATCCAGTCACAAGGATGAGCCGGTGGTATGCTTTAATTTTGAAAAGGATTTTTCGCTGATCACAATACTTAAAAACCGGCTTAACGCACGATGGAGCAGTACAAAAAGCGTATGGTATATTCCCCGGAAGGATTTTGACCTGGATAAGGTACTTGCATCATTCAGAGGGATAGCTCGTATCGACTGTAGTGCTATTGAAGGACAGGCCATAAGAGACAGTCAAATAAAAATAAACCGTGATATTCTTTCCGAGAAAGAAAAATTTGCAGAATGGCTAAAATTCAGGCGTTACAGCACAAATACCGTCAAAACATATACCGAATCGCTGGTGGTATTTTTAACGTTTTTCAGAAACAAGAGTATTGAGGAACTGGACAATCAGGATGTTGTCACATTTGTTGACCGTTACATTTTAAATAACAGGTTCAGTTTTTCGTATCAGAACCAGGTTATTAATGCAATAAAACTTTATTTCAGGGAGATCCGTAAAAGCAATATTGAAGTTGATTCGCTGAAACGACCGCGCAGGGAATACAGGCTGCCCAATGTTTTGAGCAAGGATGAAGTAAAAGCCATACTTGGAGCATCTTTAAATATTAAGCACAGGGCTATGCTGAGTTTGATCTACGCCTGCGGATTGCGCAGGAGTGAACTGCTGAACCTGAAGGTAACCGATGTGGATTCGAAACGGCATATGCTTATAATACGAAATGCCAAAGGGTATAAGGACCGTCATGTTCCGATATCGGACAAAACAATTAAGATGCTGCGGGAGTATTACGCTTTATACAGGCCAAAAACATGGCTTTTTGGGGGAGACAAGGAAAATGAGCCATATTCTCCGACAAGCCTTCAAAATGTACTGAGGAATGCTTTAAGGAAATCCGGCATAAAGAAAAAGGCAACTCTGCACTGGTTAAGGCATTCATATGCCACACATTTGCTGGAAAACGGGACAGATTTAAGATATATTCAGGTATTGCTCGGACACAAAAGCAGCAGGACAACTGAAATTTACACTCATGTATCGCAAAAAAGTTTACAGAAGATAAAATCACCATTTGATGATTTATAGTGATGCTACATTATTGAAATATAATATGCAATTTTATGGTACAAATACAACCGTTTATGTTGTATAAGTACGATGATATGGTACATATAAGCGAGTTGTAGTGCATTTTGTAAGAAACACGCAACCTTATACTATTTTCAGACATCTTTTTGAGAAATAGAAAGTTCACAGTATGAGAAAAATAACATTTTCACTTTTAGTAACTATCATTTTAGGTATTAGTTGTCAAAAAGACGATCCTGATTTCAATCAACTAATCGGGAAATGGCAATTAGTTAAAGGCTATAACTTAATGATGGGTGGATTCTATACGATAATAACAACAGATCAAAGAATAGAAGAATACACAGAAGATAACGAAAAAATTCTTTATGATTACTTAGGGAATGAAATAGGAAGATGTGGCTATAACATCACAGACTCTACGATTATTATTTTTGGAGTAAATTTGA
>JAXDBV010000279.1:0-19274 GCA_034678415.1 Bacteroidales bacterium | reverse complement strand
TCCATACCTCAGAACGGTCTATGGATATTTTAATGCAGTTCAGAACCTCGAAAATATCCATTTCACGGAAGGAAAGCACGATTATGGTTATGAGAAACGGGTGGCCGCCTGCCGCTTCCTTGCCCGATACCTTGGGCTGGACCTCAATGCGGTTACTGCATCCGACGGCTCACTCAGGGAAAACGATGTGGTGATCGAACCCCCGGCTGACATGCTCGTGTTTGATGCCGACAACCCTCTCCCGTATTACGCGCTCAAAGGTGAACAAGAGATGCGGAATACGATGAAATCACTGCGGAAATAAGACAGCCGGCGTTCGCTATCACTTTCAATACCGATCAATGTATCCCCGCAGGGCTGGGTGATAACATCATTTTAACTGCTGTCGTACTCTTCCGGACGCATGCTTACCCATCGATTCCCTTACGATGGTGCCGGAATAAGCACGCGGAGAATCCGCTGCCTGACAAGGCAGAAACGGGGTAATCACAAACCGGGACGGTACAGCACCAGAGAAATTCAGGAAAAGGCATATTAATAATTATACGTTGTTTGGCGCCCGCGGGTTTGAAAAATCAGCCGGGGTAAGGCATACCGTCAGCGAATGATGATGTGGTCCTTTGAAAATAAGAATTTTAAATGTTGAACAGGTATCTATTTTTTTGGATATCCCACGGGATGATTCAACAGGATGTATTGTTTATCCGTTAGATTTAGTAATTTTCTCATGGCTGTTGCGCCGGGAAAGCCGGCACGTGGCCTGGTTTTCAGTCCTGTAGCGGCACAGAACAGGGAGATATTCTGTGATACGATCCCGGCATCCATATTTCCCCAGCCCAGTTTGAGGGAATCGGCGGATGAGGGGCTCATAGGCGGTTGGCCGGCAGGAGGACCGCCGGCAGGAGGCGCACCGGGGGGAGGAGGAGTGGCGGGGGGCCGGCCTCCGGGACCACGGAACCTGGAAATATCGGTTACCAGTACCAGGGTCACTGGAGCATCGGTCTTACCGGCAAGATCGCGATGATCCCCCGCGGCAACGGGCACAAGAAGGCTTTTCACGGCATCATACAGGTAGGCACCTTCCTCCATAAACACGTAGATACTGATATCCTGTGCATTCTGGGCCGAGGGGGCGGTGCGTTTCCCTTCCGACGGCCGGTTGATGCCGTTGGCCGCCCATAGAAGATCCGACAGGTCCTGTATCGAAAGCTTCTCGCTTGACCATTCCCTCACCGACGCCCTGACATCAAGAGCCTTCATTACCGGGAGACCCCGTTCACGGTTCGGTGCATTCAATACAATTGGAGCCGGTTCCTGACCTTCCAGCGCTGACAGGAAACTCGCAAATACAATTATTCCCAGTGTGCGTTTCATAATAATATTTATTTTAATAAGACACTACTATCTTTATGATAGTATTCACCAAAATACTGCTTTCTTTGAAAAAATTCAATACCGGCTGTAAGAAAAGCCTTGCTTATCCGTCTTATATACGATTTGAAAACTCGACACACACGATAGAATGAAAATCATTGCATTAATCCTCATGATGATCTCTCTGCCTGTTTCGTCCCAGGATCTGACAGGCAAGGAGCTGTACCGGAAATATTCAGGTACAAAGGGAATTGTTTCAATGGTTATCCCGGGATTTGTTGTTCGCTGGGCCGCCCTGCTTCCCGCAATAGAACCGGACATTCGCCAGATAATGAGGAACATGGGAACTGTCCGTATACTGACGGTGGAAGACGAGGGTTTGAACAACCAGATCAATTTCTATGAAGAGATCGGCAGCAGTTACGACAAAAAGAGGTATGAAGAGCTGATGGTTGTGAGGGAGAAGGATTCGGATGTAAGAATGCTGATCAATGAGAAGGAAGGCATTATCAGGGAACTGGTGATTATCCTGGGCGGAGAAGATAATGCTTTTCTTTCGATAACCGGGAAGATCACGCACGATGACCTGGCAGCCATCGCGCGATCGGTAAGGGAGAATAAAGGTACAATGTTCTGAGGATTTATTCTTTTTTCAGGGCAATCACCCGGGGGACGAAAGTGTTGTATGTCGCCGGAAGGTCAGGGATTTGGTTCCCATTTACATCACTGAATCCCCTGACATAATTAAGCAGGGCTATCCATTCCTTTCCTTCCTGTATGCCCGGTGTGACGGTGTCAATATCGACCACTGCCTGTTTCATGGAGGGCAGGGGATGCCCGTCTTTATCCTTGGGTACCACGTTCACCAGACCGAAGCTCATTTTCTTCAGAATACCAATGAACTCGAGTATGTAAGAGTTGGTAACAAGGGAATACAGGCGTGTGTTCTTTTTTGAGAAGTCGATGGTGCTGTAACTTTCGTTTTCATCGGCAAGTTCTATTTTCCTGACCTTCCGGAGCAATCCCTTCCATGGTGCGATGTGGATTCTTATTCCGGAGTAATAGAAGTAATTATCGGTATTTGATTTATATGCCACGAGAAGTATTTCGAGGATGCTTTTGAGTTCTTTTCCGTTAACATACACCATGGAAAGTGGGTATCCCGGCACTTTATCGTCGCCGTTGCCCAGGGAAACTACGCGGAACAAGTCGGCAACCGTTTGTTTACCGGCCACCAGAGAGTCGCGTATCATGCCGGCCGCGACCATGGCAATATCGGCATGCAGGCCGGGCTGGCGGTTCACATAGGAATGGATGGCGTCGGCCAGCAGCGGGCCCAGGGTGCTCTCCTCGAGAATGGAGTCGGGTTTCCAGGGGAGGGAGTATGCCGATTCGGCGACCGGTTCGTCAAAGGAAACATCCAGCGGCCCGAGGATACGTGTGCTGATGAGTTCTTTCTGCGCAGCGATCATCGCATGGATGTGCGGGTCACCCTGTATCCTGTCATCAATCGGTATCATCCTGTACGAGTCGACCGACAGCTTTCCCCGGGTCACCGTAAGAACGATCTTACCGACGTGCCCGCCGTTGGCGCCCGCCTGTATGATGGGTATGTTATTGACGACCAGGGGCCGGGGTAGCAGGGTGTGGGTGTGCCCGCTGATGATCAGGTCAATGGCCGGCACCTGGCTGGCCAGTCTCACATCCTCCCCCGTCCAGTTTCCATTTTTATCAAGGGTGATACCGCTGTGCGAGAGGCAAATCACAACGTCAGCCTTTTCCTCTTTTTTCAGCCGCCCGGCAATGGCTGTTGCAGTCTTCAGCCGGTCGGCAAAGGTGACAGGCCTGGCCCTGGGAGCCACGTCGGCCGCATTTTCACCCATCAGGGCAAAAAGGCCGATCGTTAATCCGTTTCTCCTGAGCACCAGGAAAGGGTGGATACCATTTTCTCGGTATACCTGCTCCAGCAGATCATCGCCTTCCTCTTCTTCGTTAAATTCAATATTCGAAAGAATGACAGGTGGAGAGCCTTTTTTCTGGGCGTTCCTGATCATATTGGCGAGCATGGACGGGCCGAAGTCGAACTCATGGTTGCCTATCGACACAGCATCATACCCCATGCTTTTCATCAGGTTGAGCTGGAATCCGGTTTCTTCCTCGAAGAAGTGGTAAAAAGTACCCATAAGGAAGTCGCCGACATCGAGCACCAGCAGTTTATCTCCGTGTTCCTTCCTCTCCTCTGCTATGAGGCCTGCAATCCTTGAAAATCCTCCGGTGGTCTTATCATCATTGATGCTCAGGGGAGAATAATTATATTCGGGGGAGAAACCGTTCAGGTGTGAATGCAGGTCGTTGGTATGGAGGATGACAAGCTGCTTCATTTCCTGCCCGCTGGCAGCGGATATGGCCAGGAATACGCTGAATATGAATGGGATATGTTTCATAGGTGTGAATGGAAATGGTTGTTTCATCCAATGAAAAGTAAGGAAAATTCAGCAGATCTGTATTGCGCATGTGTTATTTTTCATATTTTCAGTGATACTATTGATGAGTTGTTGATGGAGGAACAGATATGGCTTCGGAGGAATACTATGATGTGTTGATTGTTGGTGGTGGGCCGGCCGGTTGTTCATGTGCCATAGCTCTTGCCGGGTCAGGGCTTCGGGTGGCCTTGCTGGAAAAGGATCACTTCCCCAGGGAGAAGGTATGCGGTGATGCACTGGGATGGGATGTGGTTGGCCAGATGAAACAGCTTCCTTCCGCCCTGTACATGGAGTTCGAGTTATGCCGGGCGAAGCAGCCTGTGTACGGTTTTGAGATCACCTCACCCAGCCATTATATCCTGAGGAAGAGCCTCCGCGACAGATTTCATGGTGACCCGGCGGGATATATCATGAGAAGGGAACTGTTTGACAGCCTGTTGCTGAATATGGTTCAGCATCACACGACAACGAGTGTTTTTACGGGGATGAAGGTACAATCTTTCGAATATATTGCCGACCATGTCGTATTGTATGCGGGTCAGCGTTTTTTCAAGGGCAGGATGGCCGTTGGAGCCGACGGCATGAGCAGCATCTTCAGGAAGCATGTAAAGGAACCGCCGACCGGGCATCATAACAACTGGATTGCCTGCAAGGCATATTTCCGTGATGTGCCTTACCCGGAAGGTGATGCGGCGATAGAGTTCCATTTTATCCATGAGTCCCTGCCCGGGTATTTCTGGATCTTTCCCGGACATGATGGAATCTCGAATGTGGGTACAGGGTTGCCCTTGCGCGTGCTGAAGCAGAAAGGTGTAACCATTTACCGGCATTTTGAATTACTGCTGGACAGCCGGTCATACCTGGGCCGGCGGCTGAGAGGTGCTGCGATGACGGGCGCTCCGGAAGCCTGTCCGATACCCATGTACCATGGACGCCGCAGCATCTCGGGCGACAGGTTTATCCTGGCCGGCGATGCGGCATCACTCGTGAATCCGTTGACCGGCGAAGGGATAGGCAATGCAATGAGGAGCGGAAGGATAGCGGCTGAACATATTGAGCGATGTTTTAAGGACAATGAATTTTCGGCATCTGCTAACCGCCAGTATGACCGGGAGATTTATCGCAGAATGGGACCCGGTCTGAGGTTATCGGGCACACTGAGAAGAGCCCTGACCTGTCCGCAATTGATTGATTTCATCATAAAATATGCCGGGACAAACCGTGTTCTGAAACAATGGCTGCTGTCAATATTTAATAAAATGTAGTCCTCTGTTTAACGAAAATCTGGTGGCCCATCCAAGCACAACAGGAACAATCAGTCGAGCAGGTGGATCTCGAGTATCCGGGTTGTTCGCGAGGTGACCCTGAAGCGGTTGTCAATCCTTTTCCCGATGATCCACATGATCTTGTTCCCCGATACCATGAGCCATGTGCTTTCCTTCTCGAAGAGAGAAAACTTGTTATCGACGAAAAAGTCACTGATTTTTTTCAGTGAATCCATGCCAAAGGGATAGAAATAGTCGCCCCGACGCCATTTTCTCAGGATAAGCGGAAAGAGCACCTGGTCGGCATCGAAGCAGGCGGTACAGGTATCGGTGATGAATTTTTCGTCAGGCTGGGCTTTCCGCACAAATAGTTTAAGGCGCAGGGGATGTGTCACCTCGCGTACATCTTCCTCAATATAATACTGTTTTTCATCGCCTGTGTCGCTGTATTCAGTGATGATCAGATGATCCCTGTCTCTCAGGCAACGGTGGGTGGGAGTGATGAACTGTTTGCCGGGCGATGCCTGGAGGCTTTCAATGATATCATCGATTTGCTGCTGGCTGAAATTGAATCCCCTGAGAAATTCAAAGAGGTAGGTTCGGAGAGGTTTCAGATTCATTAATTCACTGATATTCAGAGTATAGAACGATCCTTCCTGTTTCAGCAGGTTGTTCTTTTTCTCATCAATAGCGGAGAGGTATATCTGTTCAACCTCTCTCAGCCTGACGATGGTTTCTTCCACCGTTTCCTCGAACCGGGGATTCACATGAAGGAATTCAGGGATCATTACATGCCTTATACGGTTGCGCGAATACTTGATGGTACGGTTGGATGAATCTTCCCGGTACTCTATCTTCTGCTCTGCGGAATACTGTTCAATATTACTTCGTGATGCGAAGAGCAGGGGGCGGATAAGAAATCCCGATGTTGGTTTGATGCCTGTCAGTCCGCGAATACCTGTTCCGCGGCTGATGTTCAACAGGAATGTCTCGACCTGGTCACTCCGGTTATGGGCCAGTGCGATAGCATGATAGCCGCTATCCGATCGTATATTTTCGAACCAGTCATACCTCAGCTCGCGGGCCGCCATCTGAATGGATATTCCTTTATGTCGGGCTACCTCTGAGGTATCGAACCGGCGGGAGAAAAACGGTATCTTCAGCGCCTCTGCCGTTTGTCTCACGAAAGCTTCGTCTCCCTCTGATTCATCGCCCCTTAGCTGGAAGTTGCAGTGAGCGATCCCTACATTACACTTTGCCCTGATGAAGAGGTGCAGCATCACCATGGAGTCAATACCTCCGCTGATGCCCAGCAATACACGATCATCCGGACGGAAGAGCCCGTGATCGTGGATATAATTCAGGAACTTGTCGAACATGGATATGGTTGCAACTTATGATGCCGGAGATGAAAGTACGCAATTATTTTCAATGATTGGTTGTAGTACGGGAAAAGGATCATCGGAAGGAGATAATGTCAGGAGCGGCAGGGTCGAGAGACACCTTTTCATAGGATTTTCCGAAAGAGACATTGAGCGGGTTCCATCGTGTGTTCGCGGGCATATCGGGGTAGAAACCGAACCGTATCTGGAAGGTACGAAACACGAGGTTCTCATTTCTTATTCTTACGCCCACCCCAAAGCCTGAATAGAACCGGTCATTGGTTATTTGCAGGCCGGGGTTTCCGATCAGTCCGAAATCAGCAAATCCGAAGAAAGCGAAGCGGAAGCCTGCAACATACCTGGGAGCGAAGGCCACGGTTTCGAGGTTGAGCACCAGCCTTTGTGTGCCGGCAAGGCTGTCGCTCACCAGTCCCCTGATACCGTACTCATCTGCGATGGACACGTGTTCGTCGGTAAACCGGTGGATACCAAGAGTATAGTCCAGGTCAACAAACTGTCTGACGAAATACCTGCCGGCAGTGAACAGGTTGGAATAATAGTTTGACCGGCACTGCAGGATTCCCTGCTCAAAGGTTTTATCCTTGATAAATCCTCCAAAGGCCAGGCTTCCAGCGAGGTATCCCCGGGAGCTTTTATAATTTCCGGCCGATATCTTTGCCGCGGCATATGTCCGGTATGAGAATTCACTCGTTTCAAGGCCTGTGGTTAGCGATACCAGTAGACCATACGGGATATCTTCCATACGTCCGTACTGATAGATAAGGTTTCCCAGGTAAAAGTTTTCCCTGCTGTATGTCAACCCCAACAATGTGATATATCTGTTATGATATTTATAGTATGCATGTTCGGAAACAAAATAGGGCCGTTCGAAGACGTTGTTTTTAATAAACCTGGCGGCAAACACCAGCCGGGTGCGTGATCCTGCATTCAGCAGCACCGACCGTCCGAGCCACACATCCTGATAGTTGTACCTATAGGGATAAAAGAGCGTGGATGTATCAGGTTTGACAAGGGTTTCAGTGAAATGGATATCCACTCCCCCGGCTATTTTCGTGTCAAGAGAGTAAAATTTCCGGTACAGGATGAACCCGGCGTTTTCCCGGTTAAAGGCATTATAGTAATGGAGGTTGATATTAATGAATGATCCCATAAAATTGGAGATCTCATAGTTGGTTTCCCACCCTGTTTTTTTCAGGTAGTCCCCGTCATAATGGAACATCACTGACATCTGGTGTCCGAGTCCGAAGATGTTTTTACTGTACACTTCATACCTGCTTTTGTTGATATCGTCAACAGCTAAACCGAAGCCTGACGAGAGGACATCCTGGATGATGATCTCGAGGTCGACGGAATCGCCCGACGGGTGGCTCATGATGATACGGGCATCCTTGATGAAGGGGAGGCTGCGCAGGAGCCTTTCATTGTCGGCAAGCCGGTATGGCTGTATCGGGTCGCCGGGAGAGAAGAACAGGTTATCCCTGATGATACGGTCGCGTGTGGTGATATGGCTCTTGTTCAGCCATGACTCAAGACGGGTGGATGGTTGCCGGGATGGATCCCAGACACTGGGGCCGAACACATCAATCTTGTTCACCTTCACGGAACGGATAATCTTTCCCCGGTAACTGTTGAAATAGATCTCTGACCGGTTCCCAAGCCTTTTTTGCAGCGGCATCTCGTTATTCCTTCTTACGAGAAGGTCATAGAGAGCCAGCGTTAATTTGCTACGGGAGAAACGCAGGCGCAGGGAGTCGTAGAACAGGTTCGTTCGTTGACGGGTGCTGTCATCAATGATGTCGATGACCGAATAACTGGTTCTCAAGCTGTCATACCTTACCGGTTTACGTTCCTGGCAGGGGGAGAGGGCAGGCAGTAACGCGGCGAAAGCCAATAAGACAATCTTCCGGTATTTGTGTTCTTTCTGCATGACAGGTGAGGCAAGGCCTGAAATGATGAAAATACGAATTTTTCCGAAGGTTTATTTTACCGGGGCTTCCTTTAAAACAAAAAGGGCCCTGTGGGCCCGATGTTTAATAACATGGAAAAGGGATTTACAGCCCCAGCAGGGAAAGGCCTTGCCTGAACCGTATATCCCTGGGTATCCCTGCAGCGGCAATACGGTCGATGTCTTTCTGCAGATCATCCGTGATCAGCCCTTTCTCGTCCACCAGTTTTTTTGCCGCATCGTAATCCCCGTTTCCCTGTATGATCAGTATTTGTTGAGCCATTTTATTCATGGCCAGGGTCATGTTTGCGAAATCAACCCTGTAGGTGCCGCTCACACTGTCACGAGTGAAGGCCTTCATTTCCTGGAACTCATTGAATCTTACCATATTGGCTTTTCCGTGGGCACTGGAAGCACCAAATCGCACGGAGCGGAAAATACCGGCCATGAATGTCACGTAATTATCCATCAGCTCGGCATCGTCGAGTTCTCCCATCTCGGCCAGCCTGGAAACGAGATAGAGCCCCAGGATATCGGCTTTGCCTTCCTCAAGGGCGCTGTACTGTTCCTTGAGAGCGTCACGTACCGTTCCTTTACCGTTGATGGTATTTTTTATTCCTAAACCATGGGCTACCTCGTGGAACATTGTATTTTCGAAAAAAGCATCAAACCGGACATACTGGCGCTGGTCAGCGGCGATGAGGATATCGCTGATAGGCACCATGATTTTTTCAAATTTGTAACGCATGGCATTTTTCAGCTGTAGTTTCCTGCTGCCTTTTTCGATATGAACCCTTTCGTCGTTCGGGAGGTTAATGGCAATGGTTTTGCTACCGGCATTGCAGTCGCCGGCATAATAGACAGCATCGTACACCCCCATATCGGATGCGCTGCCCGGAACTTCCTTCCTGTATTCGGGAGGGACTGGGAGGGTGGTTTGCAGTTTGGGAAGCAGGGCCGAGAACTTTTCCAGTTTTGCGCTCCAGACAGGATCTTTCAGCAGGATAAAAGCCTCATGGGCGGCTTTATATCCGAACAGGGCGTCTTCATAATTTTCGATGGGCCCAATGACCACGTCAATATTACTGGTTTTCATATCCATCCAGGCGAAGTCACTGGCCAGGTAATCATCGGTGAGCAGGGCCTGAGCCCGTAGATTGAGGTACGTTCTTAACCCTTCGTTTTCCGCCAGGTCGGCAGCTTTTTTTAGGGTTTCAACCGCCTTCACAGTAAGATCCGCATATGCTTCATGATAAGGTATGGAGACAAGTTTCCCATCGTCTCCGCGCCGGATGACCGTATACAAGCTGTTTTTATCGGGAGCCTCGAAGGCTTCAAATTCCTCCTTTGTCATGTCGGGTGGATAGAAGTTGGCTCCTGCAGGTTTTTCACCCACCCCCTCGACGAACGGTATATTGTTGTTGAGCCGTTCCCAGGGGCCGTAATTGATCTCCACGAATGCTTTTACGGCAGAATCGTTAATACTGCTCATCAGCCGGCTACGATCGCCATAGGCTTGCAGCCAGAAGATATCATCCATGGTTTTTGCTGCATCGAACAGGTAAGGAAGGAGTTGTTTTTCCTTGTCGGAAAGCAGGTTTACCAGGTCGGATGAGAGGTCAACCAGTGCAAATTCGTTCACTTTTTGCTGTATCACGGACGGTTCAGCCGCCTTCTCTTTCTGCCGGCAGGAGAATGTGACGAGGGCAGCAACGATCAGCAGAAAAAACAATGTCAGGTTTTTCATGATGGTTTGTTTTGTTTATTGAACGGGACGATGATGTTAATTCTATCATAACAAATCCGGAACAATACGGTTGTTCATCTCACCGGATGACAACGGGGTACTATTCTGAAATATCATCCGTATTAAACCTGAATCCGAGTCGTTTGCCCGTAGCCTGGAGTGAACGCTGCATTTTCTTCTGCATAATGGCGACCGAGGACAGCTTGACCGTGTCGTAGGGCGGAACGAGCAGGTCAAATTCAAGGGCATACAGGATGGAGGTCCGTATGATTTCTTTCAGCACCTCGTTGTCCACAACGGATTTGCCGAATGATTTATAGCCAAATCCCAGTTGTCTTTTTCCTTCCACAAAGAAGTGGTTTTCCTTGTTAATGAATATGCGTGCAATGAGGTATCCCAGGTCGTCTTCACGGTTGTATTTGAACGAATCGTTCAGGAAGTTGTAGATATTGATGATTCCGCAGTACGACCGGGTTATATCTTCCTGTATATAAGGCAGTTCCCATACTTTATGTTCTCTGTCGAATTCAAAGATGTTGGAGTGCATGCTGAAGATCAGACGGTCGCCGGCCACCTTCAGTTCCGATTCGAATTTTCCGCCGTCCTTGAAATCCAGCCAGATCCGTTTGTCATAATCCTTCAGTTTATTATTGAGCTCGGCTTTTAATTCCTGCAATACTTCTTTAAGGTAGTTGAAAACCATCAGGGTATTATCAAACACCTTTTGTTTATTTGCAGCCTTAACGGTTAGGGTATCAAGGATTTTGATACTGGTTTCATCGGGCGACATAAGGTTTTATTTTTTGTTGATCAATAGGCTATGGCAAATATAACCCTTTCTCTTGAAGGTTTTCCTGTTCGTATACATTTCCCTTCTTCCTTCGGGTTATCGATCGGTATGCACCGCACGGTTGCTTTGGTTTCTTCCTTGATTAACTGTTCTGTTTCCGCGGTGCCATCCCAGTGTGCATAAACGAAACCGCCCTTGTTTTCGATGATATCCCTGAATGTTTTGTAATCGTCAACCCGGTAGGTATTTTTTTCTCTGAATGCGAGGGCTTTATTATAGATAGACTGCTGTATATCGTTCAGCAGTGATTCGATTCGTTTTTCGAGGCTATCGACCGGCCATACCTGTTTCTCTTTTGTGTCACGTCGTGCCGCTTCAACGGTGTGGTTTTCGAGGTCACGCGGGCCGATGGCAAGCCGTACGGGAACACCTTTGAGTTCATATTCGGCGAACTTGTATCCCGGTTTATGGGTGTCGCGGGCATCGTATTTGACGGAAAAGCCGGCTTTCTCAAGCCGCGTTTTTATCGCTGTGGCTACATCGGTGATCTGTTTTAACTGGGCTGTTTTTGTGTAGATAGGCACGATAACCACCTGGATGGGAGCCAGCCTGGGAGGGATGATCAGTCCGTCATCATCGCCATGGGCCATGACGAGAGCACCCATGAGGCGGGTGGACACCCCCCATGAAGTAGCCCACACATAATCGATCTGTCCCTGCTGATTGGTGAATTTCACATCAAAAGCCCTGGCAAAATTCTGCCCGAGGAAGTGTGATGTCCCCGATTGCAGCGCTTTGCCGTCCTGCATCATTGCTTCGATAGAATAAGTTTGCACAGCACCGGCGAAGCGTTCACTTTCGGTTTTTACACCCCGGATCACCGGCAGTGCAAGGTATTGTTCTGCAAAGTCGGCATAGACCTTCAGTATCATTTGCGTTTCCTCAATTGCTTCATCCATGGTGGCATGAGCAGTATGCCCTTCCTGCCAAAGGAACTCGGCGGTGCGTAGAAAGAGACGGGTTCGCATTTCCCACCGCACAATATTGGCCCACTGGTTGATAAGAATGGGCAGGTCACGGTATGATTGTATCCAGTTGCGATAAGTGTTCCATATGATGGTTTCGGAGGTAGGCCTGACGATCAGCTCTTCCTCGAGACGGGCATCCTCATCAACCACGATACCCGAGCCATCCGGATGGTTCTTCAGCCGGTAATGCGTTACCACGGCACATTCCTTTGCAAATCCTTCCACATGGGCTGCCTCACGGCTGAAAAACGATTTAGGAATGAAGAGGGGGAAATAGGCATTCACATGCCCGGTGGCTTTAAACATGCGATCCAGCTGTGCCTGCATCTTCTCCCATATGCTGTAACCATAGGGCTTAATCACCATACAACCCCTTACGGCTGAGTTTTCAGCCAAATCGGCTTTGATTACTAAGTCATTGTACCATTGAGCGTAGTTTTCCTTCCGTGTCGTTAGTTCCTTGGCCATAAACTTTTTGGTATAGTATTTGAATTATTTTAAATGAATGTTGCAAATTAAAACATAAATTTGATAAGTAAAAAAACAGGGAGGTCATCATGAGAACAAAACTGATACTCACGTTACTTATTGCTCTCATTTTCGGGACGGTCAAAAACGTGTACCCTTCTCCTGAGGTGATGACCCGGTCATCAGGGTTCGGGAAACGGTCTCCTCATGCACAGGAAGGTGTGGTTATCCGCAGCCAGTATTACTTCCATCATGACGGATACATCTATGCTTCGCGCATCAGGCGGTTCCACAGGCCGGTGGTGGGTATCGTCATGAACTATTTCGATCCCATCTACACGGATATTTACTGGTACGATCATTCGCCTTACTGGGGCAGAAATATCTATTTAGGTCTCCCATACTGGTATTATACACCATACTATTCCGCCATCATTTACCACACTCCGGTATATTACTGGGATGATTTTTATTACCCGTATCACAGGGGCATACATATCAGCTTCAACATTGGATACCCGCCCTTCCGGAACTACTATTATGCCGGTTATGGAGGGTATTGGGGGAGTTACTATTATGTACGTCCTGTCTACAGGGTGGTTGAAACGCGCTATTCCGTGTTCCACACCCCGTATTACTACAGCGACAGGGATCGTTATTATTCTTACAAAACCTACACGAGGGGCCCTTCCGGATGGACGGGAGAAGGAACCTACCGCAGGGGTGTTAATGTAAGCACCGACAGGTATGACAGACCTGTCGCCGGTCCTGACCAGGGCAGCGGTGGACGCCGCTCAACTCCGGGAACCATCACCCGGCCGGGAACAGAACGCCCGGATAACGCCGGTGATAAGGACCGTGGCCAGGGAAAGGATAATGAACCCACACGAACCCGCACACGTACAGGATGGGATGACGGTAAACCCGGAAAAGATCCGGCAGATAAAGATAATACACCCACCCGTACCCGAACCGGTTGGGATGATGGCAAGCCGGGAGCCGGCCCCTCCGGGGATAAAACACCTGTCAGAACCCGTACAGGGCAACCCGGCAAACCATCGGCTGAACGGCCCGACAAGACAGCTATCAAATCAACAACCCGCCCCTGTAACCGGATGGACACACCATCAACGGATGAGCGGAGCACCACTCTGAAGAAACCTGTGCCTTCCAGCAGGGCAGCCGCCGTTAACCGACCATCCTCGTCGCAGAAGAGCACTGCTGCCAGACCCTCGTCACAGGAAAAATCTCAGAGCAGGAAATCATCCGGTTCAGGCACCGGCAAAACAAAAAGCAAATCACCGGACGACAGGAGTACCTCAGGTGCAAAGAGAAGGTAGCGATACCATAAACTGCATGGTTCTGCCACCGACCCGTTACATTAACCGGGTCGGTTGTTTTAGGTTGTGAAATTTTTTTTATTTTTATCTTTAGAAAAATTTCAGTAAACGCTTCGGATTATTGTTTTCAGTGATATAATTGGTATGGTATTTGTATATTTTTATTAAAAAAAGAACAAAACCTTAACCTGAGGAGGCAAAAAGATGAAAGCACGATTTCTCATAACAGCATTAGCAGCCTTGATGTTCACATCATGTTCGACCGGCTTCTTCGTCACATCAGGGTACGATGACATCTATTACACTCCGGGAGATGAAGAAGTGGTTGTGGTTGAGCACAAAGGAAAGTCCTCTCCGGATGACAGATATGTTGCCATTGATAACTACCAGTCCAATGCATCGGGCACCAGGGAAATGGTCATTGATGATGATACGCTTTACTATGATGATTACAGTGGAAGTGAACCGACCCAATACATTGAGAATAACTACTATAATGACTACTGGGATTCTCCTTATTATACGAGAATTTACCGGTTTCACAGACCCTATTACGGGATAAGCTATTACAGCCCATTCTATGATTACTGGTATGACCCGTTCTACTTTGATTACTGGCCGGGTTCCTATTATTCGTGGAATTACGGGTTTTACAATCCCTGGTATTACCGGTCCTGGTATTCAAATCCGTGGTATTACCGTCCGTACTACATGTATGACTATTACTCGCCTTACTATTACGGATCCTATTATTCACCGTATTATTACGGCGGTTACTATGGTAACCGTTATCACTCCTATGGCGGGTTACGCCATGATCCTGTGGAAGGCAGGCGTCGCGGGATGGTGACGAACAGGGAAACTGGTGGGTCAAGGCCTGTGGCCTCGGCAACGGATATCGGTTCCGGCAGGAGAACGAGCGCAACAACCATCACCAAGAGTCTGAATACGGGGACAGATGTGAGGCGGACCCCTGCCGAGTCAGGCAGACCGGCGACCTATACAAGGAGTACCACCACGCAGGACAGGGTTCAGACGCGTACGATGACCAATACACGTTCGTCTTCAGGTACCGTACAGGGTTCTCCCAGCCGTTATACAAGGGCGACCACCTCTTCGAGATCAACTGCAGTGCAACGTCCTTCTACCGGCACATCATCCGGCACAAAGAGCTATACACCGAGATATACCGAGCCGAGGAATTATACAAGGCCTTCATATAACAGGAGCTCTGGGAGTTACAGTAACTCAGGAAGCCGGTCGGTCTATTCCAGACCTTCCTCTTCCTCATCAGGCAGATCGAGCTATTCCAGGCCATCAAGCTCAGGAAGGTCATCGTACAGCAGTCCTTCCAGCGGACGTTCCTATTCGGGTTCGTCGGGATCCAGGTCTTCCGGCAGCTATTCCGGGGGATCAAGCAGCAGGAGCAGCTCCAGCTCGTCCGGCTCATCAAGATCATCCTCATCATCAGGAGGACACAGACGATAAAATAGCTAATAAAAGATGTATTGTTGCATTTGACGGTCATTGACGGATCAAACCGTAAAGCAAAAGTTATATCTAAACCAAAAAATGTCAGAGATGAAAACGAGAGTTACATATATTGTGCTGCTCATGCTGTTATCATCAGCGCTGTCGGCACAGAACCTGGTGGATGCACTGCGATTCACGCAATCGCTGAACGGGGGAACCGCCAGGTTCGTGAGTATGGGAGGAGCCTTTGGAGCCCTGGGAGGTGATTTCACCTCACTGAGCTATAATCCTGCCGGAATCGGCGTGTTTCAGAAGACGGATTTCAGTTTCTCACCCACCCTTCTATATAACACCTCAACCTCCGATTTCCTGGAGAACACTTCTAAAGATTTCTCCTATCAGTTTAACGTGGGACAGCTTGGATTTGTCAGTACCCTGAAATCAGGAAACGGAAACATAAAAAATATCAATTTCGGTATCGGATACAGCAATCTTAATGACTATAACCAGCTGATACCGATAGAAGGAACAAGACCAGCCGGGGACAACAGGATGGGCATCTCGATGTTCGATTATTTCATGTACAACGATCATGTCGGAGGCGACCTGGACGGTACCGACCCGGAGTTCCTTGATCCATATTGGGAACGGCTGGCTTTTGACGCTTACGTGATCGATACCATTCCGGGAACCAATTTCGATTATGACGATAACCTGTTACCGTTAGGCGCCAGCCAGAAGCATGTGCTGGATAACAAGGGGAGGAAGAGTGAATGGGTATTCACTTTCGGGGGAAACTATGCCCATAAATTTTACTTCGGAGCCACCCTGGGTCTGCAGTCTGTCAGCTATGAAACGATCATCGATCATACCGAGAACTGGGTGGAAAATGACAATCATTATAATTTTTCGTTCCGGCGCAATATTTCAACCCACGGCTTCGGATATACATTCAAGGCAGGGGCATTGTTCAAACCCATTGAACTGTTGCGCCTGGGGGCCGCCTTTCACCTGCCCACCTTCTACAACATGAAAGATGAATACTTCAACACCATGACGTCGAGCTTCGTGAACTATGCTGTTGAACCGACTGATGAGAATGGCAATGAGCTGGGCCCGGATATTGTCCACTATAAACTGATCACCCCGATGAAATTCATTGGTAGTGTAGGCCTTCAGTTTAAGAAATTTGCGCTGCTCAGCCTTGATTATGAATTCGTTGATTATTCTGCCATGCGGTTTCGTGAACGGAAATCCGATATTGATTTTGATGCCGATAATTCGATGATACAGGATACCTATCGTGCCACACAGAACCTGCGGCTTGGCGGTGAAGTGAGGTTTGGAACCTTCGCATTCCGCGGCGGATATGCCCATTTCGGCAGCCCATACAAGCCCGATTCTGAAAATGAGAAGGCAGGATATTCAACCCTTTCGGCCGGCATCGGCATCAGGGAAAATGCATTTTACTTTGATCTGGGTTATGCCCGAACCCTGCACGAGGAGAGATACTACCTCTATGAAATGGAACCGGATGGAGCATTTCTCAATTCCAACAGGAATAAGTTTGTAGCTACCGTCGGTATAAGGTTCTGAACGGAATAATTATCAGCTATACAGGGAGTTCACACAGGGTGTTCTCCCTGTTTTTTTATACAGCGGTGCATGTATGCGGTAGAATCGGGGCCCATGTTAAACAGCAGGTCGATGATGCTCTGCCCGGGAATAAAGCCATACCGGTCATTAAATACCTGTATGTACGGTATGGTGATGAAATGAGGATCACCTGTGCTTTTTTTCGGGTGGATAGAGTCGCGGTAGTCAAGTGTTCCCTCCGTGCCTGTTGCGGAATAACTGGTCGTTAGTTCAAATCCCTGCTTTATGTTCAATATCCCCAGGAGCAAATTGGTGAGGGAACAGTTGAAGTCCAGAAGAAACTTTTCCTTTCTGCGGATGGCTGCAAGGATTTCGTTTCCATAATATTCGAAGAAGGGTGAACGGTTATACGACGAAACGATGGCTCGTTCGTGGTTTGTCTGCCAGGGTGTGCTGTTATCAATCCGGAGGTCTCTTATATGTACTTTATGAAAGCTGCCCCGCACCACAGGTACGATAAGGAATGACCGTCCGTTGGCTGTACAGATGGAGCAACGGTTGCGGTAGGTTTGTTTGGTATAGTTCTCGTGTGCTTCAATGAATACCTTGCCGGGGATAAGGAACTTGGTGAAATACCTGACAGGAGGGAGGTAAGCCGTTGAGAGAAGGATCGTCCGGTCCATCAGGTTAGTTTATAACCGGTTGATCGTGCTGGCGGCATAACCTGCCCCGAAGCCGTTGTCAATGTTCACAACCGTGACACCCGAGGCACATCCGGTGAGCATGCCCAGGAGGGCTGACAGGCCGCTGAAGCTGGCTCCATAACCGATGCTGGTAGGCACGGCAATGACGGGCTTATCCACCAGTCCACCCACCACGCTGGCGAGGGCTCCCTCCATGCCTGCCACTACCACCACCACTCTTGCCCCCCTGATGATCTCCATCTTGTCCATCAGCCTGTGAATACCCGCTATGCCCACATCGTAAATCCTCTCCACCCTGTTGCCAAAGGTTTCGGCCGTGACGGCGGCCTCCTCGGCCACCGGCATATCGGAGGTGCCGGCGGAGACAACGGCTATATAGGTAGGCACGGCCGTCGGAGCATTCTGTACAACGCGAATAATACGCGCCGCCTCCAGATACTCCGCCTTGCGTGTTAACGCCTTTACGGCATCAAACATTTCGCGGGTAGCCCTTGTGGCAAGGATATTCGACTTTCTGCCAAGCATGTTCTTTACAATTCCCCTGACCTGGTCAACCGACTTACCGGTACAGTAGATCACTTCAGGGTATCCCACACGGATCTCCCTGTGATGATCCACCTTGGCATATCCCAGATCACTGTACGGCAGATCCTTCAACCGGCAGAAGGCCTCTTCAATATCTGTTTTTCCGTCCTGTACCCGTTTCAGAAGCTTCCTGATCTCGTTTGCATTCATGGTTCATTCATTCTGTTTCTGGTTAAAGCTACCCGTTCTGTATCCCTCAAGATCGAGGGTAATATAATCAAATCCGAGCGTTTTAAGGTAAGGGATGATCCTGCCGGTATATTCGGGCCGGATGACGACAGGTATCAATTCGCGGGGCAGTTCAAGTCGGGCTATCCGGTGATGAACCCTCAGTCTGATGTTACGGAATCCAAGGTCATGGAGGAAGGTTTCTGCCCGGTCGATTTTTCTTAATAGCTCCGGATCGGCAGGCGTGCCAAAAGGCAGGCGTGTCAGGAGGCATGCATTGGCCGGTTTGTCCCAGTTGGGGAGGTTCATGCTACGGGCCATCTTCCGTATTTGCTCTTTACCCAGGCCTGTCTCTCTGAGAGGGCTCACAACTTTCAGCTCCTCCAGGGCCCTGAGGCCCGGGCGGTGATCAGACGGATCATCGGCATTCGTGCCGTCGAACACAACGGTGAATCCTTCCCCGGCTGCCACTTCCTTGATGACGGTGAAGAGGTGCTTCTTACAGAGATAACAACGGTTCTCAGGATTATCACGTATCTCATGCGGCACCGTCAATGTCAGTACCCGGTGACGGGCTCCGAGCATTGCTGCAATATGCCGGGTGTCCTCCAGATCGCCGGACGGGGTATAAGGAGTATCAACCGTTATGGCAAGCACATCATTCTTATAGGCTTCAACGGCTGCCGCCAGGAGGAAGGTGCTGTCGGTGCCGCCCGAGAAAGCGACGGCTGCCTTGCCATACCTCTCCAGGTGATCAAGTAAGGCCTGGTATTCCGGATTGCTCATGGCCTACGGTTCCTGTTTGTCCGCCTGCCGGCGCACTTCATCATAAATATCACTGATCCTGACATGATGCTCTTCCGCCAGCTTCCTGCATACCTCATATTCAGGCTTCATCCGTATCT
>JAXDBV010000278.1:0-14725 GCA_034678415.1 Bacteroidales bacterium | reverse complement strand
TCAACAACAATGGTCCCATTAATCAGAACCGTTAAAAGTAACTTTTTTATGAATGAAAGAACATTCCATGCAACTATTTTTTTCAGAACAATATCCCTTCAGTCATACACGATTACCGGATACCACTCATGACAGGGATAACTGCCCCTCAGGGAGGCAATACCCCGCAGTGTCTGTAGTAGTCGGCCGTAAACAATATGTTGATGCAAGCATCTGAGTATCCTGCACAATTTATGATTGCTTTTAGGAAGCGTTGATGAAGATTGCATCTGTTGCTTTAAAACCATCACCATCCGTTATGCTTTAACCGGCGGGGCGGACAGTAGCAACGGAAAAACAGAGACAGCGTTATGTTCAATTTATCCCCTGTGAGTCGGTTTGTTAAATATCTGAAAGTCACATAAACATTATGTATTTATATTCATTTATATTGTATATTTATTAGTTATTGAAAGAATTGCGGAGAAATAATTCGGGATTTTTCAGTTAAATATAATCCCTGTACATTGTTGGATTCGATGTTGGAATTTGCCGGATGAATCATTGTATATAATTGATAGATAATAAAATACTATTTCATCTGAAAAATCATCTCCGGCACGGCAGTCTTTTTCCTTTCTATATTTCTTGCTGAATGTTCATTTTGTTTGTAAAACTGATTTAATAAAAATATTTGTATAAAAATAAAAATATCATATATTTGCCCAGGATAAAAAATAATAACATGAAATTGAACAGGTTCCACAGGCCCCCAGGATTCTTTGCTCAGGCGAGGTGAGAACGGTCTATGGTAACCCGATAATATTTTCAAACCCGTCTGAGTAAATCGGACGGGTTTTTTATTACCCTGCCCCGGTTTACGCGGACAAAAATATAACAATGATCAAGCCTAAACAATACGGACATAAACACTGGTTTTCCGGTAAACAATTGACAGAACCTGCCGGTGAATGTGTAAGTAGCCAGACCGGGTGCGCATGCTTTCCGGACAAGATACCCGGGGATACTGAATACCATGTCATATCTGCACGGTGTATCAGTGGACGCATCCGCCGGGATTGTGGTTCTGTATTTGATGACATCATATCAATGGATATTTTCTCGGGACAGGTATCTGCCACATACGGCGCGAAAGGTGTAAGAGGCGAAGCAGGTACTGTTGTTCATGATTTATTTGTACGTCCTGGTTTTCCCGTTCATTTAATATTATTTGAGAATTGAAAACGATTCACCCTCTATTCAGCAGAATTACCATCAAGGTGGGCAGTAATGTCATCACTCAGGATGACGGATCGCTCAACGGAGTGCGAATTTTACACCTTGTTGAGGATATTGCTTTTCTCCGCAGCAGGGGGACGGAAGTAATCCTCGTATCATCGGGTGCAGTGGCATCTGGGCAGAGTGAGGTACGGCCATCCAGGAAGACAAATGAAGTGACTGCCAAGCAGATATGGGCCTCCATCGGCCAGGTGAAGCTCATGTCCAGCTACCAGTCGCTCTTCGGTTATTTCGGCATCACGGTTGGTCAGCTGCTTGCCACCAAGGAAAGCTTCATGGACCGCAAGCATTACCTCAACATGAAGAACTGTATCTCCGCCATGCTGGAAAATGATGTCCTTCCCATCGTGAATGAAAACGATTCGGTAACGGTTGATGAGCTCATGTTCACCGATAATGACGAGTTGTCAGGGCTGATCTCATCCATGATGGACTGTGGTTCGTTGTTCCTGCTCACCAACGTTGACGGGGTATACAATGCCGATCCCCGCTCCAGAGAGGCCAGGCTGATCCGTGAGATCCGTCCGGAGTCGGATGATGCCATCCGTTACATTTCAAACGGGAAATCCGGGTTTGGAAGAGGCGGGATGATCAGCAAATACACCGTTGCGCGGAAAATTGCGATGGAAGGTATTGATGTTTTTATTGCGAATGGGAACCGTGATTCCATTATCCCGGATATTATCAAGGGAAAAAAGGTTCCGTATACCCATTTTGTCTCCAGTATGCATAAGAAGAACGGCATTAAGAAATGGCTTGCTCATTCCGATGCCTTTGCCAAAGGCGCTGTGGTGATCAATAATGGGGCCAGGCTGGCCCTGCTCGGGGACAAAGCTTCCAGCCTGCTGATGGTGGGCATCGTCAGGGTGGAGGGATACTTCAGATGCGGTGATATCGTTAGGATCCTTGATGAAGAGGGCTGCTGCCTCGGACTGGGAAAGGCAAATTTTGACTCCACCGAAACAGCCCGGTACCTCGGCACCAAGCTTGGGAAACCGTTCATTCACTATGACTACCTGTGTATAAATGAAGATATAAAGCACAATAACGGATTTGGAATACTGATAAACAACTGATCAATGGATGTGACACCGGTCTTTAAAAGAGTGCTCAAGGCAAGCCGTACCCTGGGGATCATTGATCCGGAAACCATTAACAGGGCGCTGTTGGAGATGGCCGATGCTGCCGTGGAACACTCCAGGCTGATCCTCTCCGAGAACGGGAAGGATCTTGCCAGGATGGACACCGCGGATCCAAAGTACGATCGTCTGCAGCTTACTGAAAAGAGGCTGGGAGACATAGCCGACGGCATTCGGAACGTAGCCCGCTTACCAGGCCCTCTCGGCAGGATATTATCGGAAACCCGGAGGCCCAACGGGCTGAAGATATCGAAAATATCCGTACCGTTCGGCGTGATAGGGGTGATCTACGAAGCCAGGCCCAACGTCACCTTTGACGTGTTTTCCCTCTGCCTGAAATCAGGCAATGCATGCATACTCAAGGGTGGCAGCGATGCCCTGCATACCAATACGGCTATTGTCGATATTATAAAGAGAGTGCTGGGCAGGAACGGGATCAGTGAAGATATACTGGCCTTGTTGCCGGCCGGGAGGACGGAGACCCTCCAGCTGCTGAAAGCGCGCCAATATGTTGATCTAATCATCCCGCGCGGAGGGCGTGGACTGATTGATTTTGTCCGGGAGAACGCTTCCATTCCCGTTATCGAAACGGGGGCAGGCGTATGCCATACCTATTTTGATGAATACGGAGACAGGGAAAAGGGCAGGATCATCATCAACAATGCAAAAACACGAAGGGTAAGCGTTTGCAATGCCCTCGATTGTCTTATCATCCATGAGAAACGCCTGGACGACCTCAGGTACCTGGTGGAATTATGCGCATCGGCCAACGTGATCATTTATGCTGACATAAAATCCTACATGGCCCTGAAAGGAAAATACACGCAGCGGTTGCTGCGGAAGGCTACCGGTAAATCCTTCGGTACGGAATTCCTCTCTTATACGATGGCTGTCAAAACAGTGGCATCCTTCGAAGAGGCCGTTGGACATATTGATCAGTACGGTTCAAAGCACAGTGAGGCCATTATCACCGAGAACCGTGAGAGGAGGGACCTGTTCTTCAAGCTGGTTGATGCTTCTTCGGTTTATTCAAACACATCCACTGCTTTTACCGACGGGGGCGAATTCGGGCTGGGTGCCGAGATCGGCATATCGACCCAAAAACTGCATGCCCGGGGGCCAATGGCTCTCGAGGAAATGACCACCTATAAATGGATCATTGAGGGAAACGGACAGATCAGAAGCTAACAGTTATAATGCACAAACATCAGCCATTTTATGAACAAAAGAATCATTGATACCGAGGTACAAAACCATAATGTTACACGTTTGACAGACAACGGCTTCTTCGCAAAGCTAGAGGAATCAGTACGGAACGCCTGTAAGATCGACAGTGAATTATTCGACAGGTTCGAGGTGAAGCGTGGCCTCAGGAACAAGGACCACACGGGTGTTTTAGTGGGATTGACCAATATTTGCGATGTGATAGGGTATGTAAGGGAGAACAATACGGTTGTACCTATTCCAGGAAGGCTGGTGTACAGGGGAATAGAGATAGAGGATATTATTCACGGGTTCCAGAATGAAAAGCGGCACGGGTTTGAAGAGACCGTTTTTCTTTTGCTTGCGGGCAGGTTGCCAAATACGCAGGAACTGGAGGAGTTCTCTTCTCTGCTTGCTTCCCTCAGGTCGCTGCCGGATAAGTTCATTAATGACATGATCTTGTCCATGAAGGGCCAGGATATCCTCAATATGCTTGCACGATCGGTGCTGGGACTGTACAACCTCGATGATGATCCGGAGAACACATCGCTCAGCAATATGATCCTGCAATCGTTGAACCTGATCGCCAAATTTCCCACGATCACTGCCTATTCATACCAGGCTTTACGGTATGCCTATCAGGGCAGGACATTGTCGATTCGTCATCCCCAGCCGGCACTGACTACTGCCGAGAACTTTCTCCACCTGATCAAGGGAGAGAATTCATACACACAACTGGAAGCCGCTCTGCTCGACCTTGCCCTTGTGCTCCATGCCGATCACGGCGGAGGAAACAATTCCACGTTTACTTTGCGGGTTACCAGTTCAACGGAAACGGATATCTATTCTGCGGTGACCTCGGCCATCGCTTCCCTGAAAGGCCCTTTGCACGGAGGTGCCAACCTGAAAGTGGTGGATATGATGGATGACATCAAAACCAATGTGAAGGACTGGAAAGACAGGGAAGAGGTGCAAAACTACCTGTTCAGAATACTCAACAAGGAAGCCTATGATCGTTCCGGTAAACTCTATGGTGTGGGGCATGCCGTTTATACCCTCTCGGATCCCAGGGCCACATTGCTGAGGGAAAAAGCAAAAGACTTGGCCCTCGAAAAAGAACGGTATGAAGAATATGAATTGTATTCACTTGTGGAGGAACTTACACCGGAGGTATTCAGAAAATTCAAAGGTAATCAGCAGGGGAAAGTAGTATGCGTGAACGTGGATTTCTATTCCGGCTTCGTGTATTCATGCATTGGAATACCCAAGGAACTCAATACACCACTGTTTGCCCTGGCCAGGGTTGCCGGATGGTGCTCACACCGCATCGAAGAACTGACCTTCTCGGCAAAACGAATTATCAGACCGGCGTTTAAAAACGTGTATGAAAACAGGAATTACATCCCGTTGAAGGAAAGGTAGAATAAATATTTGCAAGAATACAATAAGATTTCACCATTATAAATAAATAGTATTCTTAAGACCATCAACTTCAGCCTGCAGGCACAGGGAAAAGATGGTTGTTTTAGCACGGAATAATTCGGGTAGGGATGAAAATTCGAAAACAGGCAGCATATTTTTTAGAAAATTGTTTAATATATCAGATTATGTTTGTAATATTGCCTCCTCAACGATCAACAATGGCACGTACGCATGCATATCATCTCCATCATCACCTCCGGTGAGCGGGAATGGTATGCAGAAGAATAACCTTATAATGAACAGGGGTTGCAGATTCTGCAACCCTTTTTTTTTAATATCCATGTTAACAACAAACCAGTTATGCCAATGAAAGCACTGAAGATCGCGATACAAAAGAGCGGTAAGCTCAGCGATACATCATTGAAACTTATTTCCGAAGCCGGGATCCAGATCACGAATAACAGTCGTAACTTGTTTTCCCAGTCGGGGAATTTCCCTTTACAGACACTGTACCTGCGAGACGATGATATTCCGAAGTATGTGGAAGACGGGGTGGCTGATGCCGGTATCGTGGGTGAGGATATGCTGATCGAGAAAGGATTTAACCTGAGGGTGATGGAGAAGCTCGGCTTTGCCAGGTGTCGTCTCTCACTGGCAATACCAAGGTCGGTAGAATACGAGGGATTATCATTCTTCGAAGGGAAAAAGATTGCCACCAGTTATCCCTCGGTACTGAAATCGTTTCTCAGGAAGAAACAGATACATGCCGAGGTACATGAGATCAGCGGCTCGGTGGAGATAGCTCCCTGCATCGGTCTGGCCGATGCCATCTTCGATGTGGTCAGCTCGGGCAGCACCCTTACCAGCAACGGCCTCAGGGAGGTTGAAACGGTGATGTACTCCGAGGCGGTGCTCGTGGCCGGAAGAAACCTTGAAAAGGAGGTAGCGGCTGTACTGGAGAAGTTCTTGTTCCGTCTCAGGGCTGTGATGAGGGCCGATAATAACAAGTATATCCTTCTGAATGCACCCAACGACAAACTGGAACAGATCATCAGTATCCTTCCGGGTATTAAAAGTCCCACGGTTATGCCCCTGGCGCTGGAAGGCTGGAGCTCCCTGCACTCCGTGCTCAGTGAAAATGAGTTCTGGGAAGTGATTGACAAGCTCAAGGAAAACGGAGCACAGGGAATACTGGTCATACCTATCGAGAAAATGATCATATAATGGAAATCATCAGGTATCCGCAACAGGAGATATGGCCGGAGCTGTGTACACGGCCGTCAGCCGGTGTGTCAGGCCTGGAGACGCAGGTCAGGAACATCATGGAGGAGGTCCGGAAGGATGGTGATGCGGCTCTGCGCCGTCTGACGGAGCAGTATGACCATGTCGTCATTGATTCCATTGAAGTTACAGAACAGGAGATAGAAAATGCTTCTTCCTGTACGACAGGCGCATTCAGGGATGCGGTTCACCTTGCAGCCGGGAACATCATGCGGTTTCATCGTTCGCAGCTCCGGAAGGACCGGTGGGTCACCACCTCACCGGGTGTTCGCTGCATGCTGAAAGAGGTGCCTGTCAGGAAGGTTGGACTCTATGTCCCGGGTGGGTCAGCGCCGCTGATCTCCACCGTTCTCATGCTGGCTGTTCCTGCCTCTGTGGCCGGATGTCGTGAGATTATCCTTTGCACCCCACCGGGAAAAGACGGCACGATTCACCCCGGCATTCTTTATGCCGCCCGTTATGCAGGGGTACACCGTATTTTCAGGGTTGGAGGGGCGCAAGCCATCGCTGCCATGGCATACGGAACGTTTACTATACCTCGTGTATATAAGATATTTGGCCCGGGCAACCGGTATGTGACAATGGCGAAGCAGCTGGCGGTTACCATGGATGTTGCCATCGATCTGCCGGCCGGCCCGTCGGAATTGCTCATCATCGCTGATGAGACAGCCGATGCAGCATTTACCGCTGCCGACCTCCTGTCACAGGCCGAACATGGAGGAGACAGCCAGGTCATCCTGCTTACCACGAGCGAACGGCTGCTGGATGCGGTAACAAGGCTGATCTCAGAACAAACGGCCGGCCTTCCAAGAAAAGAGATCATCATGGCCAGCCTGGAACAATCCCGTCTCATACTTATGAATAATATTGATGAAATGATCGGTTTTTCCAATCTCTATGCTCCTGAACATCTTGTTTTAAACATACGGCATGCGGAATCGTACATGGGGAAAATCATGAATGCAGGTTCGGTATTTATTGGCCCCTGGTCAGCCCAGAGTGCCGGCGATTATGCCACGGGAACCAATCATACCCTGCCGACCAACCGCTCTGCCCTCGCATGGAGCGGACTGACCACCGGTAGTTTCATGAAAAACATCAGCGTTCAGAAACTCACCTTCAGGGGTATCGGGGAGATTGGACGGGCTGTTGAAAAGCTTGCAGTGGAAGAAAAAATGGAAGCTCATGCAAATGCAATCATGATCAGGTTAAACAGAAAAAAATGAACGCCCGGTTTACATTATCATCCCTGGTGAGGGATAACATCCTTGACCTGGTTCCTTATTCATCCGCGAGGATGGAATACAGCGGCACGCAGGCCGTTCTTCTCGACGCCAACGAGAACCCGTTTGACACCGGTTACAACAGGTATCCTGATCCGCTTCAGAGGAAACTGAAAAGCTTGATCTCAGTCCTAAAAGCAGTGCCCGAGAATAATATCTTCCTGGGGAATGGCAGTGACGAGGCCATCGACCTTCTGGTCAGGATCTTCTGCAACCCGGGGAAAGACCATATCCTCACCATGGATCCCAGCTATGGCATGTACGAAGTATGCGCCAGGATACAGGATGCGGGGGTGAGAAAGATACCTCTGGACAGAAATTTTGCCTCCGATCTTTCCACCATAATGAACATGACCGATGAGAGGTCAAAGATCATCTTTCTATGTTCACCCAACAATCCCACAGGGAATGTGTTTTCTCCCGCAATAGTATATCCATTGCTGGATAAATTCCCCGGTCTGGTGGTGATTGACGAAGCCTACCAGGATTTCTCATCCTTCCCCGGCTTTCTTCCTGATCTTCTGCAGCGGCCAAACCTGGTGATCCTTCAAACCTTTTCCAAAGCCTGGGGACAGGCCGGTATACGCCTCGGCATGGCCTTTGCCTCTGAAGAAATCATCACATTGCTGAACAAAGTCAAGTATCCGTACAATCTCAATAACCTGACTATCCAGTATGCTGTTCAGCTGACCGGCCATGTGGAAGAAAAAGGTGCCTGGGTTGACACGATCAGGAAACAACGGCAATGGCTGACGGAACAGCTGTCACTGCTCCGGATGGTCACAAAAGTCTTTCCTTCGGAAGCTAATTTCCTCCTGGTGCGCTTCACTGATCATGCACGGGTATTTGAATGGTTGCGTGACCATAAAATTATTGTCAGGGACCGCAGCACATCGCGGCATTGCGAAGGCTGCCTCAGGATCACCGTCGGAACACCTGAAGAAAACAAGATACTGGTTAACTGTATAAAAGAAATAGACAAATAAAGTGAAACCAAAAAGAGCCATCATCATTGAGAGGGATGCCATTCTGGTTTCCCGTCCGGGCAAATCGACCGGAATCAATGCACTCAGGAATTTTAATTTTTTGCCGGGATGCATCAACGCCCTTACACGTATCGTCCACCAGATGGACTTTGAACCGGTAATGATCATCCTGCAGGACAGGAAGGATGGCGGTTCATCACTGAGGAAAAGTTTTGGATCTCTTCACGACCTTATGCTGCGCATCCTGAATAATGAAGGAATAACATTTGGAGAATGCATACCGGTAAACTTGTTAAAAGGGAAAGATGCTGAAAAAGGATTTGCTGTCCTGAAAAGGTTTTTGAAGAATAATGCCGTTGACAGGGCTGCCTCCTGTGTTATTGGCGGTACGCTCTCCATACTAGAGGTGGCTGAAAAGACAGGATGCAAGGCTCTGATTATCCGGACCGACGGCAACCGGGAGGTATTGTCTGAGATGAAGGATAGCTGTGCACCGGTTGCGGAAAGATGGGGAGATATTGTTACATACCTGGGATCAACAGAACGTTCGGCCACGCTGATAAGGAAAACTGCTGAGACCGATGTTACCGTTACCATTCGCCTGGATGGCAACGGAACAGGGACTGTCAGTACCGGCCTGGGCTTTTTTGACCATCTTCTCTCCCAGATAGCCCGTCACTCAGGCATGTGCCTGGATATCAATGTCAAGGGGGACCTGCATGTGGATGAACACCACACCGTCGAGGATACGGCTCTTGTTCTGGGAGAAGCGGTTTACAATGCTCTGGGAAACAAGAGAGGCATCGAACGCTATGGGTTTGCACTGCCCATGGACGACTCCGGGGCCCAGGTACTTCTTGATTTCGGCGGAAGGAACTGGCTCGAATGGGATGTGACTTTCCGCAGGGAAAAAGTTGGGGATATGCCCACAGAGTTGTTCTTCCACTTCTTCAAATCGTTCACCGATACGGCACGATGTAACCTGCATATCACAGCCAGGGGACGTAATGAGCACCATAAGATCGAGGCAGTGTTCAAGGCTTTTGCACGAGCCATGCGTATGGCCATACGTAAGGAACCGTTTCTCAACACCATACCGTCAACAAAAGAGATGATCTAGAAATGAAGGTGGCTATCATCAAATATCCGGGAGGAAACGTTTTATCGGTTGATCTGGCACTGAAGAGGCTTGGGATACAGCCGGTGGTGAGCGCTGATCCGGAATATATCCTTGCGGCTGACAGGATCGTTTTCCCCGGGGTGGGTGAGGCTGCCACCACTATGCAATACCTTCGCCGGACGGGCCTCGACAGCCTGCTGACGTCCATCCGACAACCCTTCCTTGGCATATGCCTTGGCATGCAGCTCATGTGCTCCCGTTCAGAAGAAGGAAACGTGGATTGCCTAGGTATCTTCCCGGAAGAAGTGGTAAGGCTCAGGCCGGCCTGTGGCGAGAAAGTTCCCCATATGGGCTGGAACCAGGTGACAAATATCCGTGGCCGCCTGATGAATAATATAAAGGAAGGAACCTATATGTACTTTATTCATAGCTATTATGTGACACCCGGGGAAAACACCGTGGCTATTACGGATTATGTGCAGCCCTTCGGTGCTGCGCTGGAGAAAGGCAATTTTTTTGCCACACAGTTCCATCCGGAAAAGAGCGGGATGGCCGGTGAACAATTACTGAAAAACTTTATCAATTTATGATGGAAATTATCCCTGCCATAGACCTGTTGGACGGACGATGTGTCAGGCTGGAGAAGGGTGACTTTGGCAAGTGTACCGTTTATCCCTTGTCACCTGTTGAGCAGGCCAGGCAGTATGAAAATGAGGGATTCACGAGACTGCACCTGGTGGATCTCAACGGTGCCCGCGACGGTATCCTCACCAATCTCAGTATCCTGGAAAGCATCACCCGGCAGACACGATTACTGGTTGACTACGGAGGAGGCATCCGTTCCCGTGAAGCATTGTCATCGGTGTTTGACGCCGGGGCATACCAGGCCACTGTCGGAAGCATCGTCATCACTCATCCTGAAGTCTTCCGTTCATGGCTCACACGGTACGGTGCCGAACGTTTTATCCTTGGCGCCGATACACGCAACGGCGCTATTGCCTGCCACGGATGGACAACACAAACACCGGTCACCCTGACCGATTTCATCAGGGCCTGGAAAAAAGAAGGTGTGATATATGTGTTATGCACCGATATTGAAAAAGACGGGATGTTGGCCGGCAGCTCACTCGACTTGTACCGCGGGGTGATGAAAGCTGTTCCTTCCATCCGGCTCATAGCCAGTGGAGGCGTGTCGGGCATCAGCGATATTAAAGCCATGGCAGAGGAAGGCATTTATGGCGTGGTGATCGGGAAGGCGCTGCTGGAAGGACGTGTCACAATATCGGAACTTAAGGAATTTATAAATCAATAAAGCGATCTTATATGCTGGCAAAACGAATTATTCCCTGTCTGGATATACAAGACGGGCGCACGGTAAAAGGCATTGAATTCATCAACATCAGGGATGCGGGCGACCCGGTGGAACTGGGTGCACGTTACTCCGAGGAAGGCGCTGACGAACTGGTGTATCTTGATATTACCGCCAGCTACCTGCGGAAGAAGGTGTTTACCGGCCTGGTCAAACGCATTGCCGCGCATTTAAACATTCCATTCTGCGTGGGGGGAGGCATCAGTGACCTGAACGATGCCGAGTGTTTACTTACGGCCGGTGCCGATAAGATCTGTGTCAACACGGCTGCTCTGAAAAACCCTGATCTTATAGGACAGATCGCCTCACGTTATGGAAGCCAGTTTGTTGTGCTGGCAGTCGACGCACGACTTGAGGAAGGATTATGGCAGGTGTATATGAACGGAGGAAGAACAAAAACGGGTAAAGAGCTCTACAAATGGACTTATGAAGGCCAGGAAAGAGGGTGCGGTGAAATACTGTTTACCTCCATGAACCACGATGGCACCAAAAGGGGATTTGCCACTTATGCCCTTGCACGTTTGTCAAATATGCTGCATATCCCCGTAATTGCTTCCGGAGGAGCGGGAAAGATGGAACACTTCAGGGATGTGTTTACCATCGGGAAGGCAGACGCGGCATTGGCTGCGAGCATCTTTCATTTTTCTGAAATAAATATTAAAGAACTTAAAGACTACTTAAACAAAAATAATATACCAGTAAGAAATATTAAAGATGAGCAATATAAAATTTAACAAAGCCGATGGTTTGGTACCGGCCGTCATCCAGGATGTCAGGACCGGCAAGGTATTGATGCTGGGATATATGAATAGGGAAGCTTACGATAAAACGGTAACGGAGGGCAAGGTTTGTTTTTACAGCCGTAGCCGCGGGCAGTTATGGACCAAGGGAGAGACCAGTGGTAATTATCTTTCCGTGCAGGAAATACTGGTCGATTGTGATGGTGATACCTTGCTCATTAAGGTGATACCGGCCGGGCCTGTGTGTCATACCGGACAGGATACCTGTTTTGCCGAGAATAACCGTAAAAGTATTTCCTTCCTTGAGACGCTGGAGAAGGTGATTTATGACCGGAAAGAATCAATGCCTGAAGGATCCTATACTGCCAGGCTGTTTAAAGAAGGGGTGGAGAAGGCAGCACAGAAAACCGGAGAAGAGGCGGTGGAACTGGTCATTGAGGCAGTGAAGGGAGACAGGGAAAGAATCCTGGAGGAGTCAGCCGACCTGATCTATCATTCCCTTGTCCTTCTTGCCTCCTGCAACATCAGGCTTGAGGAGGTGGTGCAGGTGCTGGAAAACAGACATGTTTGACAAAGGTGATTAAGGCTTTCTGCAACGCTGGCAGGCTTAACGTCCTTTGCGACCAAAATCTTAAATCATACTCTGAATTAAAGATTTCCGGATTTTTACAAGTTTTTTATTGAATTTTGCCTGTCTATCGTAATATATCCCGGAAAATTCTTTAAATACCATAGGGTATATCTTTATTTAATCGTCTTATAGATGTAAGGAATTATTTGGTTTTGTTGGTTAATGGTTAGGTCAAATAAAAAGACGGTGGAGCGCCGTCTTTTTCTGTTCATTGATCATACATTTATGTGGAACACTTTTATTACCTTTCATGGAATAAGTGCGCAACATCTCCCCGATTGAAAACGGATTCCATTTTAAATGAGGAGTTCCTTATAAAAAAACTGAGGAACGGTGACGAAGACGCCATGGTTTGTACTTCATGTAGAAATACCTGATAACACTATTGCTGAGGTCACTCTCCCCAGAGCATGTAACAATGAGGTAATCGAGAGTGACAATGAATTAAATAATATTGATGGAATTATTTCTTCACGGATGGAAGGAGAAAATCTATTGCTCAGGTTAGGATCATGAAACTACCATTTTAAATACCGGCATGATGGATTATCACTTTATACAGATGAAAATACGGACAGTATGTTTATGGTTAAAAACAATAATACCGCACGTGAAGATATTTGTCCTGGCATGGAAAATAAATTAAGTGAGTTGCTGACTAATTGTCAAACAAGAGAAATTCTATTTAAGGAAATGCCTGTTTTAATGAATTCACCGTGGTTAAGCCAGGTAATGGGATTTTCATTAATCAGGGCACAGGAATACCTGCCTGAAAACCTGAAGATATCAAAAAGTGTCATAAGGAAAATTGATTATAAACTGAAAACACTTAAAATGTTTTGATTTAAAGGAACCAAGTCCCGGTTATATTATTTGTGTATATTGTGCCAAATGTGAATGTTTAATTTTTAAAATAATGGATCTACTGAAAATTAATCTATTAATATTAATAAACCTGTTAGTTCAGTTGTTTGGTAACGTTGCTTTAAGCCAAAAGATAAATACAGGCACTCTTTTGAATGAAATGATTGATTTGAAGCGACATGTTGATTTATCAGGTCCGGATTATAAGACCATTCAATTCTCTTCGTATGACAGAAGAAGTACAAGTATTTCAGAACAGGGATGGTTTGCGAATCGGGACGGAAGTGGAAATGAACCAATACCAGGTTTTGAAGAAGTTGTTAAAGAGCCTGATGAAAACGGGATTGGAATATATTTGATCTGTGACATAAAAGAACCCGGAGTAATAGTCAGGTTATGGACTGCAGGAATAAAAGGGAGGATACGTATTTTCTTGGATGATTCCATTTCTCCATTATATGACGGCAGTGCAGAGAATTTTTTTTGGAGGATGATAGATGAGATTTCTCCTCGGCACATAAACTATGAAAATATTTTCCGGCAGTTCGATGCATTGTATTTCCCGATTCCTTTTGCAAGAAGATGCCGGATTGAATGGATCGGCAATATTAAAGATATTCATTATTACCATGTGGGGGCTCGTATCTATAGCTCAGATGTTATTATTGAAACATTTAACCCCATTGACTTAATTACATACTCAGATCAAATAGAAAAAGTAAAAAATATATTCCTTGATCCTGATAAATACTGGGAATATTATGATGCAAATATTAATGAAATAAAGCTGGAAATTCCCCCTAATTCTAAAAAAGAATTAGTTAAGATTAAAGGTGCCAGGGCTATTGAATATTTCTCGTTAAAACTTGAGCCATCTGACCAGGAATTTCTGCTACGACAAGCTATTCTCAAGGTTTATTTTGATGATGCCTCAGTACCACAGATACAATCTCCGATAGGTGATTTTTTTGGATCTTCTCCTGGGATTAATCCATACCGGTCGCTGTCATTTTCTGTATTGCCTGATGGAACAATGATATGCCGTTTTGTTATGCCTTTTAAAAGATCGGCAAGAATTGAAATTGAAAATCAGTCAGATAGTAACATCCATCTTACCGCAGGATTACGGGTCAGTGGCTATGAATGGAAAGATGGAGAATCCATGCATTTTCATGCACGCTGGAGGATTAATGATAATCTTAATACAACTCCAAAAGATATCCCATTTCTTTTAGCATTTGGTCAGGGCAGAATAGTTGGAACATCTGTTTCTCTATATAATTCATGCAACACACCAACCAGTTATGGTAACTGGTGGGGTGAGGGAGACGAAAAAATTTATGTTGACAACGATTCCTTCCCATCATTCTTCGGTACCGGAAGTGAAGATTATTTCAATTATTCCTGGG
>JAXDBV010000277.1:0-2850 GCA_034678415.1 Bacteroidales bacterium | reverse complement strand
TGTGATACGGTTATATGAGAAACGGCTGCCGTCGGCCGGATCATAACACAGAAACCCCCTGCTGGTTCCCATCCACAGCTTCCCGTCCCTGCCAACATAGAGTCCCAGAATGTTATCCGACATGAACTTAGGGGTTCTGAAACCGTTGGGTGCATATCTCACGGGTTCAAATGTGATGGTATCCAGCCGGTATAATCCGTCGGAACAACCCAGGAGAATGTTTCCGTCAGGATCGTTCGTAATGGAAGTGATGTTCTTTACTGACGAACTCGCATGAAGTATGGTGATGCCCCCCGATAATGAATCGGTGCCGAAAATCATCAACCCACCCCTGTACCCGGCGAATATTTTCTTATCCCTGCCTATGAAAAGGGCCGAAGTCGTTTGTGTGGATCTTGCAACACCCTGGTTTTCGACAGGAAACTGGTAGGTAATATGCCTGTTCTGCTCATAAAAGAACCGTTGCAGAAAATGCTCCGTCTTAATGAGAATACTTTTATCTCCTGAAGGCATGAGGTTAAGAATGATATTCCCTTCCCCATACTGAAAAGCAGAATCGCTGAAATGGTAGCGCTGGAATATTCCCTCCCTCGTCAGAAACCGGTTCAGTCCGTTGCGTGTGCCTACCCATATATTGCCCTCATAATCCTCGGTGACAGATGTGATATAGCTGTCGGAAAGGCTCCGGGAGTCGTCAGCCGATGAACGGAATATCTCGAAATGACGGCCATCATACCTGTTGAGACCGTCAAAGGTGCCGATCCAAAGATAACCCCTGCTGTCCTGGAATATACAGTTTACAAATGACTGTGATAATCCCTCATTCACCGAGATCAACTCGGGGAAGTTCTGCCGGGAGGTGGAAAAAGCACCTCGACAGAATACCAACAAAAAAACTGATATAAAGAGTTTTACTGACCTCATTGGGGGTATTTGCTCAAAAATAACACATAATTATTTATGTGAATTACATACTATAACACCCCCAAGGTGATATATATTATATAATGTATATAATTTACATCATTCTGATAAAGAAAGGACAAAGGTAGTTCGTAAACTGAGAATGCCCGTAACGCGCGGGAAAGATGTATTATGACTCTGCTTGTTTCCTGAACCATTCGAGGGTTTGGGAATTGGGTCGTTCGATACCGAGCCCGTAAACCCTGTCCCATACCAGTTGGGAGAGTACGCCGAGTGAACGTGAAACGCCGAACAACACGGTATAGAAATCATACTCTTTTATACCGTATGCCAGCAGGAGGGCGCCGGAATGGGCATCCACGTTTGGCCAGGGATTTTTTATCTTCTGGTAGGTTTTCAGCACTTCGGGAACAACCTCATACAAGCAACCAACGGCCTGTATCAGGGGATTGTTGGGAAGGTATTTCAGTGCAAATTCTCTCTGGGCGATGAACCTGGGATCGGTAATCCTGAGCACGGCATGTCCGTATCCCGGGATAACTCTTCCTTCCTCGACGGTTTTGATGGCATATTCCCTGATCTTTTCCTTGGAGTCGCATACATACCCGATATCTTCGATCATACCCTGCAGCCATCGTATCACTTCCTGTGCAGCAAAACCATGGAGGGGACCGGCGAGGCCGTTCATCCCGGCGGCAAAGGCGTAGTAGGGGTTGCTCAGGGCTGATGCCACCAGGTGGGTGGCATGGGCGGAGACATTGCCTCCTTCATGATCGGCATGAAGAACCATGTAAAGGCGGAGGAGGCGTTTCACCTCTTCGTTCTCATACCCCATCATGTGCGCCAGGTTACCCGCCCAGTCGAGGTAAGGATCAGGATCGATCTGTACATTCCTGTGGTATTTCAACCGGTAGATATAGGAAGCGAGGCGGGGCAGCCGGGCAATGAGGGTCATGATATCCTCAAATGCCGGTTCCCACAAGGCTGATTTGGGCATGCCTTCCAGGTAGCTCTTCATAAATTTCGACTCGGTAGCCATGGCAAGGATACCCATGCTGAACAGTGTCATGGGCTTAGTGGTGGCCGGCATGGCATCAATCACGTCGAACACATGTTTAGGAACCTGTGAACGGCGCTGCCATTCGAACGTAATAGCCCTGACATCCTCCATCGTGGGGATTTCTCCCATCAGCATGAGGTAGAACAATCCTTCTGGGACTGGCTCCCCGTCGGGATGAAGCTTGGGCAGCTTCTCGCGTATCTCAGGGATGGAATAACCACGAAAACGGATACCTTCTTCCGGGTCAAGGTTGGAGGTCACCGTCAGCAGGCCTACCATCCCTTTCATTCCCGAAAGAACTGATTCAATGGTAATTTCACCGATAACCTTATTCCCATGCTTCTTAATAAGGGTTTTCACCTCATCAGCCTGAGGCAGCGCAATCCCGGCAAATTTTTCCTTGAGTGTTTCCATGATGTACCCGGTATTAACGATTATTTGGAACCCCGTTGGTTCCGATACTCTTTAATGCTCATGCACCGGCTCCCCGGTTATAGAAACCCATTTTAACCAGGATGGTTCATTTTCCCCGGCAAATTTATGTCGTAACTGCGGATACAACAGAATGAAAAGGGGGTGATAATAAACGCACCCCCTTCCAGGTACCGATATAAGCCGGTTATTTTCCTATGAACCGGAAGTTTCTGCCAACATAAGTGGCGGCCTCTCCGAGTTCTTCTTCAATTCTTATCAGCTGGTTATATTTAGCGATCCTGTCGGAGCGGGAGGCGGAACCTGTTTTGATCTCACCTGTGTTGAGTGCCACCGCCAGATCGGCGATGGTTGTATCTTCTGTTTCTCCCGAACGGTGGCTGATCACGGCAGTGTATCCATGGGTAAGGGCCAGTTGAACAGCCTCGATGGTT
>JAXDBV010000276.1:0-3289 GCA_034678415.1 Bacteroidales bacterium | reverse complement strand
ATTGGGTGGACACTCATCATGGAGTACTCGGTGGGAAATATTGCTGTTGCCATCTCATGGTCGGAATACCTCACCACATGGATACAGGGCATGGGCGTGCACTTTCCCGAATATCTCGGCATTGACTATCTCTCCGCTTTCCGGGGGTATCACGAGGTGACGGGATTGCTGGCGGCGGGTACCGACCTGGCATCTGTCGAAAGGCCCCTGAGCGATGCCTACCATGCCTATGTCTCTGCCCCGGTGATCTTCGGAATAAGGCTCATTGCCGATATCCCGGCATTTCTCATCGTGGTGCTCATCACCGTTCTCGTGTATGTAGGCATCTACGAGACAAAGGTAGCGGGGAATACCATGGTTTTGCTCAAGCTCATCATTCTCATGGTTGTGATAGGAGTAGGCGCTTTTTATGTCAAGCCGGAGAACTGGAGCCCTTTTGCACCCAACGGCATCCCCGGTGTGCTGAAAGGGGTTTCAGGGGTGTTCTTCGCTTACATCGGCTTTGATGCTATCTCCACCACGGCCGAGGAATGCAAGAATCCCAGCCGCGACCTGCCCCTCTCAATGTTACTGGCCCTGCTCATCACCACCGTTATCTACGTGTCGGTGAGCTTCGTCCTGACAGGGATGGTGAACTATAGTGAGCTGGGGGTGGCCGATCCTCTGGCCTATGTCTTTGAGAAGCTACACCTCAACTGGCTCGCCGGCATAATCAGTTTCAGTGCCGTGATCGCCATGGCCGGCGTGATCCTGGTGTTTCAGCTGGGACAGCCAAGGATATGGATGAGCATGAGCCGCGACGGCCTGCTGCCTCCCCGCTTTGCCAAACTGCATCCGCGCTTTAAAACCCCCGCCTTCTCCACCATCATCACCGGGCTGATCGTCGCTGTGCCTGCCCTGTTCACCAACCTGGTGGAGATGACCGACCTCACATCCATCGGCACACTGTTCGCATTCATCCTTGTGTGCGGCGGGGTGATCGTCCTCGATGCACGGGGGGAAAAAAACAATAAACGGACGGGATTCAGGATATATTACCTCAACAGCCGGTACTGGCTTCTTCCCATCTGGGCTGTATTGTTTTTTATCCTTTTTAAAACCGGGGTTGTGACGGGTCATCCCGTACAGGTACCCGGTGAGAACGGCTTCCTCCCGATGATCCCGGGTGCCATCTTTGCTGTATGCTTTGTTCTGTTCACCGTTCTTGCCGTGTGGAAACAATGGTCGCTGATACCCCTGCTCGGCCTTGTCACCAACATATACCTGATCTCAAAGATCGGTGTGAGCAACTGGATAGGGTTCACAGTGTGGCTGCTGATAGGGCTGGTACTCTACTTTGCCTATGGCGCCCGTAACAGCCGCCTGAAGAAAATACTGGAAAAGGGAAACACCACGGCGGTAAAACAGTAGTATGCGAAAATGATGAATACCGTGAGCCGGCAAAGGGTTATATCACCCCGTCCCGTCAACCAATTCCGGTTACGTGATGAACAAGAATTACTGAATTTATTCATGAATTAATTCTGTAATTCTATGAGAGGGAATTATGTAAATTCCCCTAAAGAATATTTACCTGTGGATTGGAAAATTCGTCAGAAACGATAAGATAGTTGTATTCATAAGATGTACGGTCAGGAAGCTATATCACTCTCCTTACACCGCAGACGGTGGTTACTCTGGTTTACAGTCCTCTGTGCCGCCCTGTTTGTATTCTTCTTTCTTGATCTCACGTTTGGCAGTGTGAAGATCCCTGTGGGGGAAGTGATCAGGATCATTTTTACCGGCCATGCCGGCAAGGAGGAATGGTTGTCGATTGTGCAGCAGTTTCGCCTGCCGAAGGCTGTCACCGCTGTTCTCGCCGGACTGGCCTTGTCGGTGAGCGGTCTTCAGATGCAGACGGTCTTCCGCAACCCCCTGGCCGGTCCTTATGTGCTGGGCATCACCGGAGGAGCGAGCCTGGGCGTGGCGCTGCTTGTCATGGGCATGACAACATTCCTGGGGCAGCAGCTGGCCACTGTGGGCGCTTCATGGGCCATGGCCATGGCATCATGGATCGGTGCTGGATTAATCCTTCTGCTTATCATGGCCGTGTCAGGACGCGTACGTGATATCATGACCATTCTCATCCTGGGGATCCTCTTCGGCAGCGCAACAACGGCCTTGATCAGTATCCTGCAGTATTTCAGCACGGAGTCGGCACTGAAAGCCTTCGTCATATGGACCCTTGGAAGCCTGGGCAGTGTAACGCACATGCAGCTTGGGATTATGGCGGTGTGTATCGTCGCCGGAACCTTCCTGTCACTGCTCTCTGTCAAACTTCTGAACGTGTTACTGCTGGGCGATGACTATGCCCGAAGCATGGGAGTGAACATATCATTCGCCCGTTTCATCATTTTCTTCAGTACGAGCCTGCTGGCCGGTACGGTCACGGCATTCTGCGGTCCCATTGGGTTCATCGGCATTGCGGTGCCTCATATTGCCCGCCTGATATTCAGGACATCCGACCATGCGCTGCTCCTCCCCGGAACCATGGTGGTGGGTTCACTCGTGGTGCTGGCCAGCGATATACTGGCTCAGATGCCCGGATCGGGGAAGATCCTTCCTATCAATGCCGTTACAGCGCTGGTGGGTATACCGGTGATCATCTGGATCATTCTGAGAAGCAAAACGATCGGATCATGGATATGAAAGGTACGCCCGTGAACGATATGATTAGAACTGAACGGTTGTGTATCGGCTATAACCGCGGGGCGCCGGTATACGGTGATATCAATGTACGGGCTGCGGAAGGTGAGATGATCAGCCTGATGGGGAAAAACGGTGTGGGGAAAAGCACCCTTCTGAAAACCATTGTCCGCCTGATCCCACCCCTGGACGGACAGGTGATGATCGACGGAGTGCCTCATGACGCCATAGGGAGGCGGGATTTTGCCCGCAGGGTAGGGTATGTATCAACCGGAGCGGTATCGTCGGGCAACCTGCGTGTTATAGATGTGGTCAGGCTTGGAAGGTATCCCCATACCGGCTGGTTCGGATTCATGACAAACAATGACAGGGAAGCCGTGGCCAGGGCTGTTGAATGGACCGACCTGGGTGACCTGGTGCATAAGAACCTGTGGGAGGTCAGTGACGGTGAGCGCCAGCGCGTGATGATCGCCCGCACACTGGCGCAGGATACCCCTGTCATCCTTCTTGACGAACCCACCGCCTTCCTCGACCTGCCCCGTAAGTATGAGATGATACACCTGCTGAAACGTCTGGCAGGGGAACAGGGTAAATGCATTGTCTT
>JAXDBV010000275.1:0-4105 GCA_034678415.1 Bacteroidales bacterium | reverse complement strand
CAGGCCGACATGGATACCGACGGGAAAGGAGATGTCTGCGATGATGACCTCGATGGCGACGGGGTGCCTAACCAGACCGATAACTGCATGATGATGGCCAACCCGAACCAGGAAGATATGAACAGCGACGGGATCGGCGACGTGTGCCAGGAAATAACCGGTATCATACCGGTCGGGGCAGAGGGATTCATGCTCAGCCAGAACTACCCGAATCCGTTCAGCGATAAAACAACCCTGACCTTCATGGTTCCTGTGGAAAGCAACATCATGATCCGGATATTTGACCTGGTTGGAAAAGAAGTGGATGTTCTCATGAACAGGAATGTGATCGCCGGGACATGGGAGGTTACGTGGGATGCCACCCGTTTCGAAAACGGCGTTTATTACTGCTCCTTCTATGCCGAGGCGGTCGGAAATGACGGTGTTATGGTCAAAACCATTAAAATGGTGAAACAACGCTAGTTGTTGAAATCTTTTCAAAAAAACCGGGAAGCACCAGGCTTCCCGGTTTTTTTTATCCGTATTGTAATTTCAATGGCTGATACGGTAAAATGTTGAGGTTTACAAGGGCGCCGGTTGTTGTGTAAGTGTGAACCCGTCCTCATCGACTTGTATGTACCAAGGCATGAGTAACAGCCAAATAAAAGAATGTGAATACCTATCTGCGACCGGGCGGGAAGGGGATACGGCTGATTTTACCGTTCGAAGAAAACATTTACCATCAGCCATGCGTGGCTATTTCCCTGTTATGGGTTGCAGCCATGCTTTCTGTTTTCCAAGCACTATTCCCGAGAGAGGATCGATATGATCAAGGGTTGATGTGATACGTATCCTCACGTACAATTCATCCCCGGAAAAGGTATAGGACGGTCTGAGCTCTTCACTGCTGGCCAGCACCTTGCCAATCTGGTTGCTGTATACCCTTGTGGTATTGGGTATCTCAAGCCCCGTGCTGTCGGTTGTTGGCCTGCCTGAAGGATCAAATCCCTTTAAGGTGCCGATGAATTCGGTCAGGTAACGGGCCCCTTCAACAGGTTTTATCTCCACCTTTATGGTTTTGCCGTTGAATTTTATTTTCTCAACAGTGACACCGGTGGATGCGTAAAAGTCTCCGTTTTCCATTGCCTGGAGAATAGCCTGTGGCGACAGGACCCGCGATTTTATCATGATCCATCCCCTGCCGGGCCCGGCGCCTCCGCCGTGGTAGCGATGGGCATCATCGGTGGCCAGTGCGTAGAGGGGATCATTCCCCCCGCTGATCCTGCCGGCCAGAACAATATCCCAGATGCGCTCGGTGCTTGCACGAAAGATATCACCGTCGTTGTTCACCTGCGGATGACCGTTATACACCTCGAAGAAACGCAATTCAGGAACCTCCATCATCATCTCCGCCGTGATGGCCCACCTGAAGTTGGGATGGGCAAGAACAGGGAAGGTGATCAAACCCGATGAAGCCCGGTAATCATATACCTTTCTGACTACTTCCCTGATCATCCGGCTCCTTTCTTCAGGACTGCCTTCCGCGGGAGGTATCACCTCATCCTGGTTGAATCCCGTGAGATGGACCGCATGTTTACAGGATATCTCGTTTCCTTTTATGAGGAGGAACCTGCCCGGCTCTTCATAACGCGACCGGAACTCATCCAGCGTCTTCAACTTCACCTCCACGAACCCTTCATTAGCCGTGTCCTGCCGTACTTCAATCCCTTCATTTCCATAGTCCTCCAGGTACTGTAGCAGGAGGGTATCACTTTCCGGGAAACGCCTCCACTTTTCTCCTTCCTGTAAAATATTATGATCGGTTATGGCAAGAAAGTCATACCCGTTTGCTTTGTACCACCCTGTTACCTTTTCGGGAAATTCATCGCCGTCACTCCATAAAGTATGGGTATGCATGTTGCCTTTCAGCCAGCGCGATCCGCTATCGCAGGAACATATGCCGAGGATGAACACCCCACCTAAAAAAGCGAGAAGAGTATATCCGCGGAAACGGACAATCAGGGAATGAACGTTCTGCCCTATGCAGGTGTTCAATTGAATTTCAGTGCAAGGTGTCATGAACTATTGTGTATTGTTTAATGCATGAAAAAATCTTACAGGTATACCCCGTTAAAGAACGGCAGGTTTCAAATATTGTGCCTGTAAACAAAATTCTATTGGTATCCCTGCAGGCAAATATGCAAATAATATTGGTTTTTTCTGTTACCCTGGCAGTCATAACGAGAATGGTTGCCAGGGCAACTGCAACGGTGCGGTTGATAATGCCGGGGATAATGGTGCGTCTGCATCAAAACGGGGTTCGTTTGGCAGGTGATATGAAAGGGATTACAGGAGGAAGCTTCAGAACAGGGATTCCCGAACAATGACTGATCCTGTGTATCCGCGTGCCAAAGCATGTACCATTACAACGAGAAGAATTTTTATGATTCTCCCCGGGAAAGGATGTTGAAGGATGCGGAGTCCTGAAACTGACGGAAACCGGGACGGGTGAATGATGATCATTCGTTTTCAGGAATATTGAAGATGTTGGATACAATGTGCCAGATTGCGTGACAACAGAGGATAGTCATCCATCAGAAGGGATTTTTCAAGTTTATGGCGGGTGCGAGCGGGGATCTCAGGAATGGGGCAGTTGTTCAGGATAAGAGCGGTTTCTTCCGCGGAGAATTTCTTCTTCACCACCACCTGTTCCGGGTGAAACCTGTTTTCGGGGCATATACGCTGGCATATCATGCATCCGAACAGGCAGTGGTGGTACGACGGTTTGATAAATCCGGGGAAATCGCCCGCGTGTTCATTGTGAAACGTAATACAGATTTCCGCGTGCAATAAAAGCCTGTTTTTGTTAATAGCTCCCGTGGGGCATGCCTGGGCACAGCGTGTACATGTCCGGCATTGATCCATGAAACGTGCAGGTCCCCACGTCTCCCGCGGGCACGGGAGGCTTGAAAGGAAGGCCACCAGCCGGATTCGGTCATTTCATAGATGATATCAACCGGTATAACGGTTATTCGAGGTATGGCATGTTCACGGTCCTTCCCGTTACCGGATATTTATCCTCTGCCAATCCTTTTTCGGATGTGATATTATAACCATCAGAACATAAGTCATTTCCGGTAGCTTTAATTCATTTGTTTAAAAAAAGCCGCGTATACACGGTTACCTTTTATCTGTTCGGGGTACTATACAATGGTATTGTGAAGTATGAAAAGGAAGAATATGTTTAAACTGCAAGAAAAATAATGGAAAAGGAAGTGGCAGCAGCAAATGCTGAAAGCAATGGGTCTCCTGTCAGTCATGATGAATTCCTGGAGCATCTGTCAGGAAGTGGAGAAAGCAACCGTGTAGAAGGAAACAAAAAGAAATGGCAACATCCGGAAGTCAAAATCCTCGAAAGGCTTCCCGACGGTTTGATATTGAGTCGTAAGGCCGAGTAATCGTGCCCGGGTTATCTTCAGCAACCGGGTGCAGCATTCGCTATAAACGGGTTAATTTTTCATACATCAACATTCCGGATGCAGGAATGACCTGTGGGGGATGATACCGTCCCTGAAACGCCCCGCAAGACATTCAGCGGTATCAGTAATCACAGAATGTTATAATTGTTTTATCGTTCCAGCCGTTCAGACTTTGATGCTTTTGTCCCACCACCATAAATAATTTCTGGAATATCAACGATGGATTCTGACATGTCTCGGGAATGGATGCAACGGCAACTTCGTTCAACGGTGCACACACCTGTTTGCACCGGATTTCTTTTAGGATAGATGAAAAAGACCAGGCTTGTCCATCCGTTCATTGTATCCGCCAATGTGATTAATGTAATGACAACTTGGTAAGATTTTCAAGGGACCTGTATGCAAAGACATGCAATGCAAATCATGTTTTTTTTGATTATGTTTGACGGGTATATGTTGAATAGTAGCCGGATCCTGTTGAATGCATACAATTGAGGAGTCAATATTCAATCTGTTTTTACTTAAATGGCATTAATGGGCTATCTCAAGGTTGAAAACGAATCACAGCTTGTTAAGAGTCTTTCAAAAGGTAATCTCCTGGCGTTCAATACCCTGTATAAAGAATACAGCGGCCGTTTATACCGTTT
>JAXDBV010000274.1:0-5562 GCA_034678415.1 Bacteroidales bacterium | reverse complement strand
GATCAAGAAATCCTGATGTCTACGGTTATATTCATTCCATGAAAGAACAGGTTCACCCGTTCTCAAGGCTTCAATACCAGAACCGCGGTAATTCTATGAACTGGAGAGTGCTGAGGTATGCACAGGTACTGTTGTGGAAAGCAGAGATTCTGATAAAACTGGGGAGGGAAGATGAGGCACTCCCGGTGATCAATCAGATCAGGCAGCGGTCCAACGAAAGCCAGGGACGCCTGAAAATGGCCGATGGTTCACCGGTTCTCAACTATAATATTGCATTGTATGAAGACGGGGTCAACTGTACCTGGGATAATGCATTTGCATGGAAAGCCTATATGTTTGAAGACCGGCTTGAGTTAGCCGGTGAAGGCACACGGTTCTTCAATCTTGTACGGTGGGGCATCGCCGCCGATGTGCTGAATGCCTACTTCGAGAAGGAAGCCCAGCGACGCAGCTGGAATAGCAATGCCTTCTTCACCAGTGGAAAACATGAGTATTTGCCTATACCCCAGGATGTGATTAACCTGTCAGAAGGTGTGTATGTTCAGAATATTAACTATTAACAGATTAAAAATCCCAGGAATGATGAAAAACCTATATATATGCCTACTGTTCATAGCAGCGTTTGCTATTACTGGTTGCTATGACCGGGATATTATTGAACATAAACCGGGAGAGAGTATTGATCCTGTCACAAACCTGAATTATACCATTGATGGGACTGAAATAACTTTCACCTGGACCCTGCCGTCCAGCTTCCCGGATGATATCCTGCTTCCTGTTTCAGTCCAGATGACTGTCTTCAAGGATAATATCCAGGTGTCTTCAACAGCGATTCCCGATGCTCCAACCACATATATCTATACCCAGTATGATCCGGAAAGTATATACCGGTTCATATTCAAAGTCAAAGCAAATGTGGATACAGAGGATCAGAGCGTATCCAATGTGAGGTATTCCAAGGGTACGGTGGTTGTAATCTGAAGATAATTATAAAATACCTGCCGGAAACAAAATGTTTCCGGCAGGTATTTTTGTTGTATTTTACATAATAATCAGAGGTCTCATTGTCACTGTGGAATGATATCTTATTTATGTAGCGGAAAAATCTCCGGCAGCAATCAAAACAGAGCCTTGAAACCTGCAGGTGTAATTACTAATAAAAACAGTAATGCATCGGGTGAAACAAGGATCATTACCTGTTTGAAGGAACGGTGTGAGGATACGGATATGAGGGTTATGCTCCGGATCGCCGTTATTATTCCAGAGTTGATGCTTCACTGATGCCCGAACAGGTCTCATGCCACTTCCACGGGACTCTTCCATGAGATATCCTTGTAAAACAGGATGAGAACCTGGAATAATGCTCTTCCTGTTCATTCATTTTTTTTACCGTACCCCGAAGTGTAGCCGGTGCGTGCCCTTTGTCAGGGAGGAGGGAATTACCCTGGCCGGCAACCGTGAAGGGTATTCAGCCAGCTGATAAACGGCAAATGTATTGTAATTACGAAAATCTCCCGGTATGGGTCGGGATGTTTGGATGAATAAAACCAAGAAAGATGGAGACGAAAAACAGATTGAAATTTTCCTGTTCATTGACCATTCTGTTTCTGACAGGGGCGTGTATGCTGTTCGTCTGCAGCCATACCTTTGGTCAGAAGCATATAGGACAGGTTGTGGGAACATACGAAATGTCACCGGCTATTGAAGATATTGTCGGAATGGATTTTCAGGACAATGATGGTGGAAGGTTCCTGTATGTTTTTGAAGGAAAATCCGGGAAACTGCACAAATGTGCGATTGATGAAGAGAGCGGGAATTTTACCTGCCAGGATTATATCATAATTGAAGGTGCTGAACTATCCAACCCGAGAGGACTTGCATACGCAAGGGAAAATTCGGGTGATGTGGTGTATTTTATGGATTATGTGTCGTTTCAACAGAACGGCACTACGTTGAAAAAAGGATTATTGTACAGGTATGATATCAGTGCACACGATTTATCGCATGTGGATCTCAATACCGCTGCATACGAAATAGGAACAAATCCAGTTTTTGGAGTGACAAAACAGGGTGGAAATTTATACGTGAGCTATAACCCGAGCAGTTTTTTAAGTCATACCATGCGTGTTCGCCGGGGGATCACGGTTATATCGGTGAGGGACGACAAATCCGTGGCGGTTGAGAAGAACGGGAAATCAATCCTCAGACCTTATGAATGGGAAGAAGCCCTGGCCGGCCGGCCGGTAATCAAAAAACAAATCGCTGGCCCGGGAAAGGCGGTAAGCGGCAGCGAGGTGGAACCATGCCGTGCATTAACATCAATGACCACCGGAGAAACAGATTACCTGTGGGGAACCGTGGGGAATGACCATATATATCTGTTGGATGGTGAGACCGGCCGCGGCATTTTCTTTTTTGAAAGACCCAAATCCGCAACAAACCCCGTTTTTGATTTTATTGCTTTCTGGAACGGGTATCTTTGGGTGGCAGAGAAAATTTCCCAGGGCCGGTGTGTTATGTACCAGGTGAACGTTCTTGATAACCTCCTTCTGCCGTATACCGGTCCGAAGTGCTTCAGGGAAATGAGAATGCAAATCACCTCAACTGTCAATCAGCAGGTTACTGCCCCAAGAGGGTTTGTATACCACACCTTTTGCCATCCATATTCCAGTGACATCACCGGGAATCAGGGGGTTATACCCAATTCCGTCCGGGTGAACGATTTAACCGGAGTCCCGGATTTCACCGTTGAACATTTATATCTTGATCCGGCCGGAGATTCCTGTACCAGGCAATACTATACGCTGGTAAGTTACCTGGCAGACCAGTACCCTGATATCAGACAATACAAAACAGAGTTTTTTATAAAATTCTGGACAAGGGAATACCGGCATTTTATTTATCCTCACCTGACAGTAAAAGATGGTGGACCGGAAGGAACATACTACCTCGATGACGATGAGATTATATACGGCATCAATGCTGTCCCGGGGATATATGATGATTTTATCACACGTGTAAAGGAAGCCATTAGGGATGAGTACGGCATCGAGCCTGATATGAACAATCCATACTGGGCGTCCCGCAGTATTCTTGAATATGTAAAAGAAAATTATCATTATCCGAATGATGATGCCGGCTATTGGGCTACCTACGATTTCACAAAGGGTCATTATAACTCCCATCCCGGGAACCTGAAAGCTGCTTTGTCGGCCGATGATTATTTTGACGACAACATTATTGCGTGTTCCGGAACAGGAGCTATGGTGGGAGGGGCCTTACGCTTCATAGGCATACCCAGCATATGGCTTGGCACCAGCAAGGAAGTTTCCCTGTCAAGCGGGTATCTGGGTTCTGCTCATAACGAGGCAGAGGTAAGCAACGGGCATCGTTATAATAAGGTCTGGCTTGGTGAATTCTACGGATGGCAGGACCTGGATGCCACACCGGCAGTGCCGGCCGATAATGCGTTTAATATAAAACCCAAAGAATTATCACAATGGGATATTATGCAGGGTACATTCTCCAAGGTCAGTCCAAAACGCCTGATCCACAATCTGCAATCCGAATTCTGGGATAAGATGCATGTACCTTTTCGCGGAACCTGTGAAAAAAATGTGAATACATGCGGCAGTGTGCGGTATAACCTGCTCGGCTCATACACCAACCCCGTACAGTTTAACCTGTCAGGTCAATTCATGCGCATCAGGGGTATTCAATATATTGAAAATATAAATGTTGATATCAGTACTGAGTCGCTCGCAACCATTTCATGGCAAAAAACCGGTGATTGGGAACCTGACACTGCGGCAAGGTTTACACTGGTGCTGGAAAAGCAGTGTTCCTACAATGAAAGCTGTTTCCCCGGATATGAAAGAATGGGAGTTTTGGCAACTGATATCCCCTATGATCAGGAGGTTTTCACGACCGATATGAGCAGTTATGAGGAAGGCTATTACCGGATCATCATCTCCAAGGTCAATGATCCCTTTACGGGTAACGAAAAAACCTTCCTGCTTGAACACACCCTGGGTACTTTTCAGGAAAAAGAAACGGATGAACACGTAGAAGTATACCCCAATCCGACCACGGGACAATTGTTTATTGCCGGAAAGAACATTATCAAGGTAGAAATCTGCGATTGCACGGGAAGAGCAGTGTACTGTAAAAACAATGGGGATCTCAGCAATATCCTTCTTGGCAGAGAGATGAATAAAGGATTATATATTGTAAAGGTATATACAACCAAAGAAATATCGGTTAGAAGAATCATTCTTCATTAATCATATTTTCAACGGATCAGGCCAGAGCATATGTCAGTTAATTATCATATATAACAATCCGTGGTCAACGGAAACATGTATTATCTCAAATCCGGGGAATATTATATCAGTAACAAATGGAAAGCCATCAACCCGGCAACCACATTAACTATAAATCCTGTCTGGCTTCTGCGACGTATATTTATTTAATTGAGAGAGGATATTCAAGTCCTTTTATTCCGTTGCCATGACTGCACTCCTGCGATGAATGAATTGGGGTAAATTGCACCGAATTATTTTCCCCTTCTTTTCCCTGGTTGATGAGCATTCGAATGCCGTCGATACGGAGTCACATACATGCAACCGGAAGGGGAAATCCATTTCTGTCGTAGTCACATGTATATCCTGGTCAGCCGGGAACCTCCGTGGAAGTAATCCCGGTTACCGGTGTAGCCGGGGGGTGAATGAAATCCGGGATTTCTGTTTTTTGTTGATCTGGAAATATAAATTCATCCGGAGGAATCAGGCAATCTTCCTGTAAAATCCCGGATGAAATCAACTATGCTCAGTTCGTTCACTTCACGTCATTGCCATAAAAAAAATGGCAATCATTTTGTTTTGACGGAAAATATTTTACTTTTGTTTACTCGATAAAGCAAAACTATTTTTCAATATCTATTAACGATCCCCGGTTACTCTACGAATCTATGTGTAATATATTGATTGTAAGAGTAGAAGAAAATGCCAGCGATCAGTTTGTATAACTGAGTTAAACGTTTGAGCATTTTATATCCCACTTTTCACATAAATGCCTAACCATTATCGACCTCTTTAGGGGATTTTTTTATCAATAACTAACCTTATTAAACGTATGAAAAAACTAAAAATTCCTTCTCGTTGGATGGAGTATTACAGGCGGATCTTTCTTCTGCTTGTAGCATTACTCTTTATCCAGTACACTGCAATGCCGTTGCCTGTGCTGCAGCAAAATGTTGTCACGGGTAAAGTGATTGACACCGAAAACCAACCATTACCGGGTGTCAGCGTGGTCATAAAGGGAACAACCAAAGGGACTCTTACCGCAGCCGATGGAACGTTCTCCCTTGAACTGTCCCCGGGTGACCGTACCATCGTCTTTTCATTCGTGGGTATGAAAACACTGGAGATGCCCATTGGAGGACGAACCTATCTTGAAGCCGTCATGGAAGTGGAAGTGCAACAGCTGGATGAGGTTGTTGCGGTGGGGTATATGACACAGAAAAAGGCTGACCTTACAGGATCGATCGCCGTGGTTACCAAG
>JAXDBV010000273.1:0-10436 GCA_034678415.1 Bacteroidales bacterium | reverse complement strand
CGTAAACCCCGATGTTCAGCGCCAGTTTTGCATTCGAGGTATAACGTTCACGATTCTCAATGGGATTGATCACCGCAGGATCAAAGCCGATATGGTATTGCTCAAAAAGCTTTGACATTTCAACCGGTGTGTACACACCGTAAAATATGGCTTTTTTCTCATGAATGACCTGCCTGAGCTTTTCCGATATCGTGCCGATCGATTGTGTTTCTTTGTCAACATTGAATTCCTTTGTTTTCTCCTTATGAATACAGGAGGAAATGACAAAAGAGGTGATGAGGAACAGCGAAATCACAGCGACGGATGAATGTGGATACTTCATGGAAGAATTATTACATTATTAAACAATAACCTGCATAATTTGTTTCCCGGAACCATCGGCACAAATTACGCAAATACCTCTGAAAAAAAAATCCATATGTCACCCCTTCCCCGCCGGTTTCAGTTGACCACCACCCATCCTCCCCTGTCGTGTGCAATGGTATTGATGACCGTGCTGATGATCATAAACTCCTTTTGGATACGTGTGATCTCTTCGTAGTGCCGCTTTTCATCCAGCGCTTCTTTCAGTTCTTTTTCCTTCTCCCGTTGCGCCAGCTTAAGTATCTTCGTTTTATAGGCAATCAGTGTATCAGGCACTGATTTCTTCAGTTTCATCTCTTCCGTTTCCACGAAGGCACCCTTACGGGCATGCACCTTGCTGAGGGTATACGGATTGCTTAACATGTCGGCAGCCATCTCCCTGACCTTCTGATCGTTATGATTGGTGAAGTACCTGTTGTCCGGATACTGACCCTTGCTCAGCATCTGCAGGTATTCCTCAAAGACCTGTCGGTAGATCAGGTTCTTAAATTCCAGGTCGTCGTTCTGTATCTCGTTAATGATATATTCGGCAACGGTAATGTATTCTTCCCCGCCCCCTTCATGCTCAATGGGGAATAGTTCTTTTTCACCGTAATGGAGAAGGAGACGTATGATTTCCCTTTCCTGCGGTTCGCTGAAGATCTCTTCAATAAATGAGGGAACGGTGGTAAGCCTGAAAGATACCTCTTCGCCGCTGGTGATTTTCTTTGCCCTGTCCTCGGCTGCTTTTCTCCTCCGCCTGTAAACCTCCGAGTACAACACTCTTTCATCTATACCGAGAAGCACAGAACATTCCTTGATGTATACCGAACGTTTTATTCGGTCAGATATAACGGCGATGGAGCGGACAATATCGGTGATGAGGTTTGCCCTTTTCACAGGATCGTTCCTGGTATCCTCCATCAGCAGGCTTGTCTTGAACATGATAAAGTCTTTCTCCTCCCTTACCAGGAACTCCATGAACTGCTGATAGCTAAGCTTACGGGAGTAGGAGTCGGGATCTTCACCATCGGGCAGAAGGATCACTTTTATGTTGAGTCCTTCTTCAAGGAGGAGGTCAATACCACGAAGCGAAGCTTTTATGCCGGCCTCATCCCCGTCGTAGAGAATGGTGACATTGCTGGTAAACCGTTTGATGAGCCTGATCTGTTCGGGTGTCAGGGCTGTACCCGATGAGGCCACGACATTCTCCACCCCGCACTGGTGAAGTGATAACACATCCGTGTAACCTTCCACCAGGAAGCATTTATCCAGACTGGTAATGGATTTCCTCGCCTGGTAAATACCGTACACGATACGGCTTTTATGGTAGAGCTCCGATTCGGGGGAGTTGACGTATTTGGCTGTCTTATCATCCTTCCTGAGAACCCTCCCCCCGAAGCCCAGCACATTGCCCGAGAGGCTGTGAATGGGGAAAATCACCCGCCCGTTGAAACGGTCATAAAGCTCATCGTTCCGCTCAACAGACAAGCCCGACCTGACAAGTATCTCCTTTTTAAAATTCTGTTTCAGTGCAGCACTGGTGAAAGCATTCTTATCCTCCCTGCTGTACCCCAGCTGGAACTTCCGGATGATCTCTTCCCTGTACCCCCTTTCTTTCAGGTACGCCATCCCTACAGCCTTACCCTCCGCATGGTTAAAAAGGATATCTGAAAAATACTTCCGTGCAAATGAGGTCACCACCTGCAGGCTCTCCCTCTCATCCTGCTGGCGCAGCTCCTCCTCGCTAGGCTCTTTTTCTTCTACTTCAATATGATATTTCCTGGCAAGATATTTTAACGACTCCGGATAGCTCAGGCGTTCATGATCCATGATGAAATTGACCACATTCCCTCCCTTACCGCACCCAAAACACTTGTAAATACCCTTGGACGGGGAAACCGTAAATGAAGGGGTTTTCTCGTTGTGGAACGGACACAATCCGATGAAATTCACCCCCCGTTTCTTCAGCGTGACAAAATCCTGTATCACATCCACAATGTCGGCCGTATCAAGAATCCTGTCGATGGTCGTCCTGTCAATCATAAATATCTGTATAACAATTGATTATCAGCACATTACATTTTATAACAGGCGAAATAAAGTTACTAATAATTCATAAGCGCGGGGATTTGACTGACCATAAAATTAGAATCACTCGTCATTTTGTTGGGGGAAAAGGTGTTTTTGGTAATTTTGCTGAACCCTCAACAGCTATGGAACGGAAAAAGAAGCTGGTGGTACTGACGGGCGCCGGGATGAGCGCCGAGAGTGGTCTGCGGACGTTCCGCGAAATGGGCGGCCTGTGGGAGGAATACGATGTGAGTGAGGTTGCCAGCCCCGAAGGCTGGGAAAGAAATCGCAACCTGGTACTCCGGTTCTACAATGAACGGCGCAAACAGCTGCTGGAAGCATCTCCAAATGACGGACATACAGGCCTGGCAGAGCTGGAGAAATTCCTTGATGTCCGTATTATCACACAAAATATTGATGACCTGCATGAGAGAGCGGGGAGCACCTCGGTTCTTCATCTTCATGGTGAACTGAGGAAAGCACGCAGCACCAAACATCCCGACCTTATCTATGATATCAACGGATGGGAACTGATGGAAGGCGATCTGTGCGAGCAGGGCTCGCAATTAAGGCCTCATGTAGTATGGTTTGGTGAGCCTGTCCCCGCTATGGAAACAGCCGTTCAGATCACCTCAAGAGCCGATTACTTTGCCGTGATAGGCACTTCCCTCAACGTATACCCTGCCGCCGGACTGATCCATTATGTGAAGCGCGGTGTTCAAATATTTCTCATCGATCCTAACGAGGTTCAGGTCCCCTTTGGCACCGACGCGGTCTTTATCAGGGAGAAAGCCAGCGCAGGGGTTGAGATCCTCAGGAATAAACTGCTGGCAGAGCTGAACAAATCAAGCGTGTGAGATGATGTGCATCCAGAGAATCGTGTGGAAAAACCATGCTTTGGCAATATAATGATACTTATTCACACTGACCGGGACCTTCACCATATTGAGCTGTTTACCTAACATGAATAAAATCCGGTCCTGAACACGGCGACATAGTTCATGTAAGAATATCCGAATGAAAAGAATGAGACCTGTCATCATCGCTGTTGTCTTCCCGTTGTTCATCATATTTCCGCTGCGGGGGCAGACCCTTTCATCGGGTTTCCTGTCGGGTCTTGTTGTCAGTCAGGTAGACGGGGATCCATACAAGGGGTATTACAAGGCTGGTTTTACCGGCGGGGTGTTCCTGAAAAAGAGAACCTCTCGTACATTATCTCTCCAGGCGGAGATCAAATACATCCAGAAAGGCAGCAGCGACGGGAACCGGCAGGAAGGAACCAACACCTATTACCGTATGATCCTTCACTATATTGAGGCTCCTGTGCTGGCCCAATATGCACATAATAAACACCTGACATTAGAAGGGGGGATAGCTGCAGGTTTCCTTGTTCACAGCCTCGAGAAAGATGAGAATGGCATCATGTTTGACACCGTACCTTTCAGCCCTTTTGATTTGTCGGGCACGGCTGGCTTCTCCTATGCTCTTACCGACAGGATCCGTATGGGTGCTCGCTTCTCCTATTCTATCCTCAGGATCAGGAAACATGCGGGTGGCGGGGAATGGTACCTGAATACCGGACAGCGAAATAACCTGTTTGCATTCACCGTGTATTATACTCCATTCGCCTGGTGAGGCAGCCACGGAATGTCAGGCTACTGCAAGGGTGGCGATGCTTACCTGCACCCCCTCTGTTTCAAGCAGCACGGAAGAACAAGCCTCGAGTGTGGCACCGGTCGTCACTACATCATCCACCAGTAAGACATGCTTACCCGCAATCCGTTCAGGATATCTCACAGCAAATATCCTCTGAACATTCTCCCATCTCTCAATCCGCGACTTCCTGGTCTGTGTGGATGACTCTGATATTCTCACCAGGTTCCCGACCTGCATGGGTTTGCCCATGCTTTTAGCGATACCCCTGGCAATCCATTCGCTCTGGTTGAATCCTCTTTTCCGTTCCTTTTTCGGGTGCAAGGGAACGGGTATAATACAGTCGACGGATGAAAAGCCGTCACTCTCCTTCAGGTCTGCACCAAGATACATGCCGAGCACGGCGCCAATTTCCCTGTAACCCTTATACTTCATTTTATGGATCAGATCCTGGTACACACTACCTTTTTCATACTGGAAAAAAGCCGTGGCCGCCACCACCCTTACCCTGCCCCAGAACAGTTCAGCAACGGGATTGTCACGGTTTTTATGATAGCCTGTCCGGGGAAGATGATAGAGACAACCCGTGCAGAACAGATTCTCCCCCCCTACGAGAAGCTCACCGCACACATGACAAAGCCTAGGGTAAAAGAAATTCAACAAACAGTCAATCAGCGATTTCATACTGTTGTTAAGGAATATAAAAATACGAAAATCCTGCCGGATGCAACAAACAAATTCTTAAATTTCTTACCTTTTGAGCAAGTACCGGTTATGAAAGCCTGCGGAGAATGATACCCCGTTCTGCACAGTTGACGATCTGTCTATTCGGCCTGTTTTCGTTCCTGGCGGGGGCTTGCCCCCCTGACACAATAGCGATGCTAGGTGCGCATGAATTCTATATTGAAGTAAACCGTACTCCAGGAGCGGTAGTCATTGACGTGAGAACGGTCAGGGAATATAACCGGTCGAGAATACCGGGAGCTGTCCTGGCCGGCAAAAGCCATCAATTATTTGAATTGACGGATAGCCTGGGCAGGGATTATGAGCTTTTCATCTATTGCGAGGAAAACAGCAGAAGTCTGGCAGCAGGACAATTATTGTCGGAGAGAGGATTTCATAAAGTGTATATATTGAAAGAGGGTATCCGGGGTTGGCGCCGGTCGGGGCTGCCTGTGGAAAAAGGGAAACATCCCAAAAAGAAGAACGCAAGAAAATGAATCGTCATGCATCCTTATCTTTTATACCCTTTGCCTGCCATGAATTTTTACCTGATTTGATTATCTTGACGCCATATTTAGATGTCTATGCCGGAAAAGGTTATTTCCTTTAAGCCGTCGCTGCGGTTGCTGGATGCAACGATGATCGTTGCCGGATCCATGATCGGCTCGGGTATCTTTATTGTCAGCGCTGACATGGCTCGTAATGTGGGCAGCGCAGGCTGGCTGATCATTGTATGGATGATCACCGGATTTATGACCGTCACGGCTGCCGTCAGCTATGGTGAGCTGAGCGGCATGTTCCCCAGAGCCGGAGGACAATACATCTTCCTGCAGGAAGCCTATAACCGTATGGCTGCGTTCCTTTACGGCTGGAGCCTCTTTGCTGTTATCCAGACGGCAACCATCGCTGCAGTGGGTGTGGCCTTCTCAAAATTTTCTGGATACTTCTTCCCCATCCTGGAACTGAAGGATGAAAATATAATCGTCCAGCTGGGCTCACTCAGGCTTTACCCTGCACAACTTGTATCCATCCTTCTCATCGTGTTCCTCACCTTCATCAATACCCTTGGCATTAGAAGCGGCAAGATCACCCAGAATATATTTACCATCACGAAAATCCTTCTGCTGGTGGGACTGATCATCCTGGGATTCATGTTCGGTTCCAACAGGGAAGTATGGAGTGCCAACTGGGCCAGCGGCTGGTCTTTGAAGGGCATTCCCGGCACCGGCGCGGGAATCCTGCAGACGTCTGTTACCGGCGGAGCCATCTTTGGTGCCATTGCCGCTGCCATGGTGGGCGGCCTCTTCAGCAGCGATGCATGGAACAGCACTACCTTTATCGCCGGCGAAATAAAAAATCCCAGGAGAAACATCGGGCTGAGCATGTTCCTTGGTACATTGATGGTAACAGTGCTCTATGTGATCACCAATATCATGTATGTTAGTGTTCTGCCTGTGAATGACATTGCCTTTGCACCCGAAGACAGGGTAGCTGTTGCAGCCTCTAATGCCATCTTTGGCAATACGGGAAACTATATCGTTGCCATCATGCTGATGATCTCCACTTTCGGGTGTAATAACGGGCTGATCCTTTCCGGGGCAAGGGTTTTCTACACCATGGCAAAGGACAGGTTGTTCTTTAAAAAAGCCGGACAGCTGAACAAAAATGCGGTGCCCGGCTGGGCATTATGGGCACAATGCGTCGTGGCTTCTATCCTCTGCCTGAGCGGTAAGTACGGTGACCTGCTGGATATGGTTGCCTTCGTGGTAGTACTGTTTTACGTGTTAACCATCGTCGGGATCTTTGTGCTGCGACGGACAAGGCCAGAAGCCGAACGGCCATATAAAGCATTTGGGTATCCTTTCCTGCCCGGCCTGTATGTAACCATGGGCATCGTGTTTTGTATTGCCCTCATTATCAGGAAGCCGGTATATGCAGGCTGGGGACTGGCCATCACCCTTGCAGGGATCCCTCTCTATTATTTGTCGCGTGCCAGACTGCAGCAAGATAAATAACCTGTGACATTCTTAAGGAAAAAACGCTTCACTTTTTCATCTTTTCCAGCCATTTCTCCAGTCCTCTCACACCGCCAATTTCTTTCATATCGCTTATCACCCGGTGTGCGCCGGCTGATATCAGTTCCTCCTCATTCATTTCCCGCGCTATACCGATAACCAGCCCGAATCTTCCCTTTATCGCAGCCTGAACGCCCGATACAGCATCTTCCACCACCACCGTTTCTTCAGGCGTACAGCCCATTAACCGGCAGGCGGTGAGAAAAATATCCGGTTCAGGTTTGCCTGCCAGGCCCATCTCTGCGGATACGATACCATCAACACGAACAGGGAAATAATGGCTGATGCCGGCAGCCTCCAGAACAGCCCTGCAATTCTTGCTGGAAGAAGCAACCGCTGTTTTAATGCCTCGTAATATCAATTCTTTTACAAATTCCACCGTGGAAGGATAGATATCTACCCCATCCTTCTCCACCACCTGATGAAAGAACCGGTTTTTGCGGTTTCCCAATCCACAGATGGTTTCCCTGTCAGGATCATCGCCAGGCTCACCGAAAGGAAGAAGGATACCGCGGGAGAGGAGGAATGATTCAACACCTTTATACCGGGGTTTCCCGTCAATATAGGTAAGATAATCCTTTTCATGGGTGAAAGGGATAAATGGACTCCCCGTTCTCTGTGAATGAGTGAGCAGATACTCGTCAAACATTTTTTTCCAGGCTTTGCTGTGTACGAGCGCAGTCTGTGTAATCACACCATCAAGGTCAAATATAACGGCTTTCATGTGCATGATAATTCACAACAGTGCTATTGGCGGTGAAACCGGCGCGGGTTCACAGGCTAATGGTGGATTGAATGGTAAAAAACATATGATGCTCGTCGAGCGGGTCAAAGTAATAGTCAAGGTATTGCCCGCTCTTCAGTCGTATATCAATTAATCCGAGTCCGTTCTTCACCGCATCATTCAGGTCGGCTTCAAGCAGCACCTTGCTGTAAAGGTTTTCGAGCTGTTTCTCATTGAGCTTGTTGAGGAAGTCGATATGCAGTGCCAGGGCTCTCACCTCCTCCTTCCTGATGGGGTTCCCGGTGATGATCCTGTGGGTGTTTCCGTCCCTTCCCATGATGAGCAATCCCGTCCTTTCGTCGCTGACCTCGTCGAGTGAGGCACCATGTTTGGAGATATTTTGCAGCAGTTCAACCAGGATACTGAATATCTTCTTCCTGGCTTTTGACAACCCCGTGCTCTCATGTTCAAGATTATCCACCAAAGTGACGATCTCCACAGAACTCTGCCTGGAGAATTCGCTTCTGAAAAGAAGGTTGATCTTCTTCTCCCTCATCAGGTCGTGAAGTTTATGTGTAACCTTTACACCGTTAAAATTGGACACCAGGGTGTGACTGGTAGAATCAGGATCGTCAATTTTCGTTGACATGTAAAAATGAGAATGATTCTCGTCGAACGGGTGGAACATAAATTCGATGCGGTTACCTGATTTTCTGGCTATCTCAATAAGACCCAGGCCCGCCCCGCCTTTTTCAGAGATGATACTGTCCTGCAACAGTGTCTTATAATACGCCGTCAGCTCCTTTCTTGACAGTTTGTTCACCTGGTCAAGCTTGCTTTTCAGGGATGCTATCTGTTCGTTGAGAACAAGGTTCCCCAGCGTCATGTTAAAGCAAATATCCAGGTTTTGTATGACGAAGATACCGGTACTGTCTTCCCGATCCTCCTCGTCTTTCTCCTGATGCCGGGTAATGTTCTGTACACATTCCACAAGGACATAAAACACTTTTTTCTTTGTCCGCCGGCTTCCCTGTGCGATTTTCAACAGGTTTTCAGCCAGGATTATCAGGCTGCTGCCTACCTGGTCAGTAAATAATCCCTGGTACGCATAGGTCAGGTATTCACTGAACATCCTGCGATAGATGTTATGAACGAAGTTTAACTGTGGGGATTCAGCCATACATTGCACCGGTTAGGGTAAGAAAAGTAAAATTATAAACAAACACCGGTTCAAAGTTAATAAATGGTGTCTGATACGCTTATTTACTGCAAATAATAATGAATTCTTTTGAATCCGTACCCAGGCTGTGCCCTTTAAAATCCCCCAGTATTTCCATCAGTGACAGGTCGGACCGGGCTATAAGGTGCTCAATTTCATAGTGGAAATAAAATCGCATGGGGATTTCCCATTCCTTCACCATATGAGACCCGTCATTCTCATCCCATTCAAAACGCATGGAGACATGGCTCAGCTGATGAACAATATCGGCATGCATGTTGATGGTCCGGCTGAAATATCTTCCGGGTTGATATTCTTCATGAAAATCGACCATGTCTGCAATACCTTTGGAAAGCATATGCATGTCGGGAACATAGAGGTCGAAGATGAACTGTCCGCCTGGATTCAGGTGCTTATAAACAGCCGACAGGGCACCCAGTTGATCACCGGTGTCGAGAAGGTGTGAAAATACCCTGAAGGGGGCAATGATAAGATCAAAACGCATCGGGGTATTCAGCTGAAGAACATCCTGCAACCATACCCTGTTACGATCCTCCGCAGGAAGCTTGTCCATCAGGATGGAGATCATGCATGGGCTTATATCAATCCCATAAATATCCGCACCCCTCTTTCTTGCCTCAGTGAAAAGACGTCCGGTACCCACACCCACTTCCAGGACAGCATTCCTCACGGCAGAAATACGATCCAGATAAAATTCCATATCCGTCCCTGTTCTGATCCGGCTATAGATCAGGTCGTAAAACCTGGCAACAAAATCGGGATAGAGGCTGTGTTCCATAAAGTTGAATATTTAATAAAAGTATTAATTATATTAATAATCTCATTAATAATTTAAGTAAATCATTAAATTAAATTAGTTATCATTTCAATTTTATTAATGTTCCGGATTATTTTTTTAATGAAAGTGTTTTATCCTTTAAAAGGATTTAAAATTTTTGTCATCCTACGCGGGTTATTTCAGCAAATAACCGAAGCCCCATTCTATAAAATCGGCTTTCCCCCAGTGTGATTTCAGCGAAATGTTCAGGAACAGTCCATTCATAAGATGGTACTTAATGCCCAGGCGGGAGTAAAATTTCTGGTGAAGGTTCATTTTGCGGTATCCATAGATGCCCTGTTGAACAACGAGAGAAAACCGGTGAATCAGCAGTTCGTGCCCTGCAAAAAATCCCTGTCTGATCAGCCAGGCGAAGGGCAGTCCTCCCGGTTCATTTCTTTCCAGGGAAGCATCATAAAACAGGTCGACGCCCCCGCCTACCTTGTTTATTCTGCCAATCAGCCTGTAATACCCGGCCGACAGGGTTGCCATAAGGTAATGATCCTGCTTGTAATACACCTGTTTTGCGCCGGAGGCTATTTGGAAAAACATTTGATTCCTTTTCTCTATTGCCGGGAGTTCGTGCCGGTAAGGAGCGGGCGGGTGGTCATCAAAATCATACAGAAGAGCTGCGTAATAATCGAGCATGTAGAACCCGGTGTTGGGCATTTTTACCGCTCCATTGGAGAAATGAGTGAAATTTGCAGCCTGTTTTAGTGTGATCCTGTCGGTAAGCCTGAAGCCGGTGTTAAAGTTAAAGTAAAAAAACACATTGGGATTGCAGCCGAT
>JAXDBV010000272.1:0-4290 GCA_034678415.1 Bacteroidales bacterium | reverse complement strand
TCTGGACATCCTGGTCCAGGTGTTTTGTATAATCGGTGATGATCCCTGATTTAAAGTCGAGCACAAACAGTCTGACCTTGTCTGATTCATAGCCGTCGCGTTCCATACTTTCCCAGGCGATCTTTTTACCGTCGGGGGAGAAGAGGGGAGCCCTGTCAAAACCCATGTTTCCCCGGGACAGGTTTTTGGTTTCTCCTGTTTCCAGGCTGTAGAGGTAGATATCGGAATTGGTGGAGAGGGTATAATCCCTTCCGGTCAGTTTCTTGCTGGTATAGGCGATGAACTTACTGTCGGGGCTCCAGGCGATTTGTTCCATACCGCCGAAAGGACGCAGGGGCGATTCCCATTTCTCACCCTCCATGATATCCTTCGGATTTTCAACACCCTGACCCGTGTATCTGGCCACGAATATATGTCCGTAACTATCTACCCAGCTATCCCAGTGACGGTACATCAGGTCGTTGATAATCCTGCCCGATGTTTTAGGCAGGTCGGGGTAGATATCGGCCACGGTAGGGTCGAGCTTCACCTCTTTGATAAAGAGGATCCATTGCTGGTCGGGTGAATAGCTGAAGCCTGTAATACCTCCCTCAATATTCGTGATTTGTGTTTTGTTGTTTCCCATGAGATCCATTTCCCACAGTTGAACCGATCCTGACTCGGACGAGAGGAATCCTATCCGTTGTCCGTCGGGTGTCCAGCTGAGGTTAAATTCGCCGGTCGGTGTCGAGGTCAGCTGTTTTCGTGACCTGTCGGTCAGGTTCATCAGGAAGATCTCCCTGTTCCCCTTGTTTTGGGGTATGTCGTGGTAGGTCACGGTATAGATAATGTTTTTCTTGTTGGGTGACAGCTGCACCTCTCCGATTCGTCCGAATGACCACAGTACCTCGGGTGTCATAAGGTCGCTTTGCAGGGTCATCTCTTTCTTGCCGATAAGAGGTGCCTCAGCCGGTTCACCGGCTTTTTCTTTTGGTGTGCATGCAATCATTCCTGCTCCCAGGATGATTGCGACGATCCTGATCGTGATTTTCATATGGATGGATTAAAATGGTACGCCTGGGGTTACACAGGTTTCTTCTGCAGGGCGTCGATAATCTTTACCTTTAGTTCTTCGGCCAGTTCAGGGTTATCGTTCAGAATCTGTTTCACGCTTTCTCTTCCCTGTCCCAGTTTTGTCTCGCCATAGCTGAACCAGGAGCCGCTTTTCTTGATGACATTGAGGTCGACACCCAGGTCAATGATCTCGCCTGTTCTGGAGATACCTTCGCCATACATGATATCAAATTCCGCCTTTTTGAACGGGGGAGCCAGCTTGTTTTTCACAATCTTCACCCTTGTGCGGCTGCCTGTCACTTCTTCTCCCTCCTTGATCTGGTTCAGCTTGCGTATATCTACCCTGACCGATGCATAAAACTTGAGTGCATTGCCGCCTGTTGTTGTCTCAGGGTTTCCGAACATAACTCCGATTTTTTCCCTCAGCTGGTTGATAAACATACAGCAGGTATTGGTTTTGTTGATATTGGCAGTGAGTTTGCGCAACGCCTGTGACATGAGCCGAGCCTGAAGACCCATCATGGAGTCGCCCATCTCCCCTTCGATCTCGGCCTTGGGGGTGAGGGCTGCAACCGAGTCGATAACGATAATATCAATAGCGCCCGACCGTATGAGGTGATCGGTGATCTCAAGGGCTTGTTCGCCATTGTCGGGCTGGCTGATGAGCAGGTTCTCCAGGTCAACACCCAGCTTGGCTGCATAAAACCTGTCGAAAGCATGCTCCGCATCGACAAAAGCAGCGATGCCACCGGCCTTCTGTGCCTCGGCGATGGCATGGATGGCCAGGGTGGTTTTGCCCGATGATTCGGGTCCGAAGATCTCAATCACCCTCCCTCGCGGATACCCTCCGATACCCAACGCCACATCAAGCGCAATAGATCCCGAGGATATAAAAGGTATATTTTCAACCGGCTTATCTCCCAGCTTCATGATGGTTCCCTTCCCATAACCTTTCTCAATCTTGTCAAGGGTGAGCTGTAATGCCTTAAGCTTCTCTTTGTTGATGTTGGTTTCCATGATCCGCTTGCTTAATTATGTTTGACTATTTTTTCAGTGCATCAAGTATCTGCCGGGTATGATCCTTGGTGTCAACCTTTTCGAACACTTCTTCAATGATCCCGTCGCCGGAAATCACAAAAGTGGTACGCAGGACGCCTTCATATGACCTGCCGTACATGGTTTTCTTTCCCCAGGCACCATACGCCTTCAGGATGGAGGCCTTCTCATCAGACAACAGGCTGAAGGGAAGCTGGTATTTATCAGTGAATTTCCGGTGGGAGTTCATCCCGTCGGGGCTTACTCCCACAATGGAGAATCCCTTCCGGATCAGTTCCTCGTAGTTATCCCTCAGGTTGCAGGCTTCGGCAGTACAGCCAGGTGTATCATCTTTTGGATAGAAATACAGGATCAGTTGTTTCCCCCTGAAATCATCCAGTGATATTGTCTTTCCATGCTGATCGGTTCCGGAAAATGCCGGTGCCCGGTCTCCTTTTTTCAGTTTTTTCATACCACGTGTTTCAAATGGTTAAAATTACGAAGATTAAACAAATTACACCGGTTATACGGCATATCTTTATCAACAATCCCGGCCGGCGGGATGTGGACGGCAAAACAGCTCCCACTTGCATCGTTTACCGTTTAATTCAATGAACCGAGGAATGAATATTTTGTTTAAATATTTATTTTCTGCAACCGGACCATTTCGTTATATTTTATCCCACTCAATGATTGATACACTTCTACTATGTTGAAAATAAAAAAGGTATTTAGCGTTTATCTGGTGTTATGCCTGGCCTGCAGCATGTTAGTAACAGCGCAGCAGGATGAAATGGCCAGGGATGAGATGTCCGTCCAGGCCAAGGCGAAGTTCGAAGAAAAGAAATATACGGAGGCGTTGTTCTTCCTGAACCGCCTGCTCGAATATTATCCACGTGATCCCGGTTATGCATATTTGGCCGGTGTCTGTTACACGGAGCTGAACAGGGACTTGCCAAAAGCTATTGCATACCTTCAGTTTGCGGCCTCCGAAGAGGCACCGGAGAACGTGTCTTATTACCTTGGGAAAGCGTATTTTCTGTCGTCGGATTATGTCAATGCACTTGCGCATTTCAGGAAATACATGAAAGAAGGGAAAAAACAGGAACAGAAGGATCTGCTGGTTGAGAGTTATATTGAGATGTGTGAAACGCGGATTGATCCGTCGGCAGCAGCGGCCGGGTATGTGACACCGGAAAGGAAAGAAGCCGTCATACAACCTTTGGCTCAGCCGGGGAAAACGGCGGCGGAGTCTCCAGCTACTGATTATGACAATGCAGTGGAAGAGGCGCTGAGGATTCAGTCGGAGGCTGATTCACTGAGGCGGCTGGCTGAAAAGAAACGGGCAGAGCTGGCGTCAGCCACTGATCCGCAGCTGAGAAGGGAAGGGGAGGCAGAGATCAACAGGCTGGAACAGGAAGAGGGAAGGACACAGCAGCGGGCTAACGACGCTTTCATGAGAGCAGGGGAAATGGAAATACCGTCGCATCCTGCAAGCCGGTCAGAAGGGAAAGAGGCAGGAACGGGGGAGATGGAACCCGAAGCACCGCCCGAGCCATCCGCTGACTTCGTCGCCACCTTTTACCGTCAGAAAGAGTTCAGAAAACTATTCAGGATGAAGGATCTTCAGAACCTGGAAGAAATGGACGAGGTGGTGAAGACGGCTGACAAGCTGATGACCAAATCAAACAGTGAGGAGACCAAGCTGGAAAAGTTGGTGTTACAGGCCGATGCAGCAAAAAGCCCGTCGGAGCAGAAACGGTTGAAATTGAAGATTGAAAAACAAAAAACTACCGTGTTTGATCTGCGGTTGAAGGCGATGGACTATTACCAGCTGGTAAATGATGACAAATATGCCCTGTTCGGGAAAACGCTGGATGCATCATTAAGCAGCCGGCCAGCCAGTGAAGTTGATGGTGTGCAATCTTACATCAGGATGGCGGCTGAACGCTATGCCAGGGCAGCGGTGCTCAGGCAGCAGGCTGCCGGCCTGGCCGGTGCGGAAAAGAAGTACCGGAAAATGGCCGAGTCGCATGCCTACGGGCTTGTGGCACTGGAGAACCAGAAGAGAGCTTTTGAGGTGCTGGCAGGGCTCAGGGAGCCTATAACCCTTGCCGACGCGGAGATACCATACCTGCAGGAGATACCTGTGAACCGGCCTGCGGAGACAACAACGATCACACCGGTAAACAGAATGGCAGG
>JAXDBV010000271.1:0-7928 GCA_034678415.1 Bacteroidales bacterium | reverse complement strand
TCCATGATGCCACAGTTCATACCCACAAAAACATTCTCCGCATTTTGTGATAACAGGGCTAGCTCCACCATGGATAATTCCGCCTGGTACATATCATTCAGAGCAACGGCAGTGACCATCTCGATGGAAGCCGATGATGAGAGTCCTGCCCCGTTGGGAATATTACCCGAGAACAGCAGATCCATGCCCGCGGGCAGGAATCCCTTGCCGGCAAACTGGTTAATCACTCCAAGGGGATAGTTTACCCACGATTTGTCCAGCTTCCGATGGATATCAGCCGGTGCAATTTCTGCGCGTGTGGGAAAATTAGTGGTGGCAAAGCGCAGCAGGTTTACATTGTTTCTTCGTATAAGGAGGTAGGTACCGTAATCAAGAGCACATGGGAAGACATATCCTCCGTTGTAATCGGTGTGTTCACCGATCAGGTTCACACGGCCGGGTGCGAAGTATACACGTATCCCGCCGGTCCCGTCACCGTATAGCTCTGTGAACAATTCCATAAGATTTGTAAATTCCATGCAGCAAAGGTTTTATTAAACTGTTAAAAATATTGAAAATAAATTTATATTTTTAGCATCGGGAGACTTTGATGGCATTAGTTATCAACAAATAAAAAGCCATATGGATGTGTCGGTACTGGTTGGCTCTTCAGGAGTGGGACTTCTCCTGCTGTCGTTCATACTGGTTCTATTTAAACTACTTCGCGCCGATAGCCGGGTATACTCACTTATGAATTTCGCGGGAGCCTTGCTGGCAGGCTATGCATCGCTGATGATCCATTATCTTCCTTTCGTTGTCCTTGAAGGTGCATGGGCCGCTGTGGCACTGGCAGGAGTGGTAACAAGCATCGTGAGAGCAAGAACAAACTGAAATTGTTGTACAAATAATAAAATAACGGATAACGTAACATTCAACGTTTAGTTCTGAACGTTATGAACCGCAGAGGATATTACCAGTGCGTTTATTTACTGAATTTAATGATAGATAATTCAATGATTTATTACATAATTCTTTCTGCTTTATGAATAAACGAATCGTGTTTTTTCTTACACTATTTCTTTTGACAAGTATCCCGGCGGGTGCTCAGGAGAAGATACCGCTGGATCACACGGTATACGATCAATGGAAAGATCTGGGTGGCCAGGTGATCTCTGATGACGGGGCATGGATCAGCTACGAGATCAATCCCGGTAGAGGTGACGGCTGGTTGTACCTGTACCATACCGTTACAGGACGCCTCGATTCCGTGGCTCGCGGGTTCAAGGCGTCATTTGTCCCTGCATGCAATGCCCTGGTGTTTAAAATCCAACCGCCCTTCGAACAGGTTAGGAAAGCCAGGATCGAAAAAAAGAAGCCTGATGATATGCCCGGGGATTCTCTCGGTATATGGGATTTGACGGATCTTACGATTACCCGTTTCCCCAGGGTGAAATCGTACAAGGTTGCCGAAGAAAAGTCTGATTGGATCACCTTCCAATATGAAAAGGCCAGGCCGGCGATGGATACACTGAAAGTTAGTGAGGAAATGAGTGTGGAGCAGAAGAAAGAGGTCGAGGCTGAAAAGAAAAAGATCAGGGATGAGAACAGGGCCCTGAGAAAAGCCAAAGGTTCTGAATTGGTGATACTGAACCTGGCCCGTGATCAGTTTTTCAGCTACCCTGACATTACCGACTATTCGATTTCCAAAGCTGGTGACAGGATCAGCTTTATCGAGCTCACCGGCGACAGCATCACCCATGCCAGGGTGTACTGTTTTGAGACAGCGACGATGGAGGTCAAACTCCTTTTTAACCAGGATGGTGAAGCCAGGGGCGTGGTGAACGACCGTTCAGGCCGGCAGGTGGCATTCATTCATACCAATGATACTGTCAAAACGAAGATCTTTTCACTGTATTACTGGAATGACGGGGAAACGGTATCCCGCAAGGTGGTTGATACGCTGACGGCAGGCATGCAATCGGGATGGTGTGTGAGCGAGCATAAACCCATACACTTCTCTGACGACGGCACACGTTTGTTTTTCGGCACCGGCCCAAGGCCACGCCCTGAGGTCAGGGACAGCCTGCCGGAGGATGAGAAGGTTTCGGTCGATGTCTGGAAATGGGACGATCCATGGATACAACCTATGCAGAAGGTGCAGGCAGACAACGAACGTAAACGATCCTATCTGGCCGTTTACCTCCTGCTGCAGAAGAAGATGATTCAGCTGGCGGATGAGTCGATGGAAGAGCTGGTAACGATCATGAAGGGGAACGGAGCGGTTGCCGCAGGGTATGCCTTCAACCCTTACCGCCGCCTGATCACATGGGAGAGCGGAAGAACCGGCGATGTGTACCTGGTGGATGTGCTGACCGGCCGTAGGGAAAAGGTAATCACCGCCACACGAAACAGGGTTCAGCTCTCACCGGGAGGTAAGTACTTGTACTGGTACGAGCCGGCAGACAGTAATTGGTATGCATGGTCAACAGAGAAGAAAGTAGGTGTCAATCTCACGGGAACCATCGGAACAAGCTTCTTCAATGAACTGATGGATACCCCTGAACCTTCCGAACCTTATGGTATAGCAGGATGGACAAAAGAGGACCGGTATATTCTTGTGTATGACCGGTTCGATATCTGGAAGATCGATCCTTTCTTCAGGGAAAAACCGGTCAATCTTACCGCAGCCAGCGGGAGAGTTGATACCCTTACATACCGCTTTGTGGATCTGGACAAGGAGGATGAGTTTCTGCCCCTTACGGGGAAGATATGGCTCCGGGGATTTCATTCCTATTATAAGAAATCAGGATATTTCACAGTTGATATCGGCAAGGCATCCGTACCGGAAGCTCTCGTATACGGTGATTACTCCTATACAGGACTGGCCAGGGCAAAGAACGTTGACCGCCTGTTATGGCAACGGGGAAATGTGGCAGAGTATCCTGAATTATGGACAGGGAATGCCAGGATGAGGGAGGAACGAAAAATTTCGGTGACCAATCCGCAGCAAAGCCGGTATCTGTGGTGCACGGCCGAACTGGTGGAATGGGAATCATTCGACCGGCAGAAACTTCAGGGATTGCTGTACAAACCTGAGAATTTCGATCCGTCGAAGAAATATCCGATGATCGTATATTTCTACGAACGCATGTCAGACGTTCTGCATACTTACAGTTCACCACGCCCCTTGTCATCGAGCTTGAACAGGACCTATTGTGTAAGCAACGGGTATCTTTTCTTCATACCCGATATACCGTACACTACGGGTTATCCGGGGCACTGTGCCTATAATGCCGTGGTGAGCGGCACCACATACCTGGTAAACCGTTACCCTTTTATTGACAGGGACAGGCTTGGGATACAGGGACATAGCTGGGGTGGTTACCAGACAGCCTATATTATAACCAGGACCGATATGTTCAGGGCTGCAGAGGCAGGAGCGCCCGTCAGCAATATGACCAGTGCCTACGGAGGAGTGCGGTGGGAGAGCGGTATGTCACGAATGTTCCAGTACGAGGAGTCACAAAGCCGCATCGGGGGCACACTGTGGGAAAAACCGTTTCATTATATTCACAACTCCCCACTGTTTTCCGCGAATACCATCAATACTCCTCTGCTCATCCTGCACAACGATGAGGACGGGGCGGTTCCATGGTACCAGGGAATAGAGCTGTACATGGCCATGCGCCGATTGGGTAAACCCGCCTGGATGCTAAACTACAACGGAGAAGCTCATGGTGTGAGAAAATGGGGTAACCGCGTCGACTTCAGTATACGCATGATGCAATTCTTCGATCATTACCTGAAGGATGCGCCAGCCCCCGCATGGATGGAGAAAGGAATCCCTTACATCGAGAAAGAGTGGAACAGGGGATATGAAATGGCGAAATAAGGAGATAAAAGGGGTTACCAGGTAAAGAGGACAATCCGGCAGTTAATTGCTCCACCCTCACGGCAGCAAGCTGCCCGTTGTGGTTAATACTTTTTATTTTGCCCTGTGCATTCACAACGAATTCAAAATCACCCGGAATTCATATATAAAGAACTTTGTATCAGAAGTGAAATGCATTTTCGACGGTTGATCCATATAGTGCACAAATACAGGTGTATTATCTGTTTATTAAAATGAACAACAGGATTGCCGGCGCGACCGGAAAGGGGTATTCAGGTGTTTTCTAATAAACCGATGATGATATGATATATCATAAATTATCAGAAAGATATGTTGGTCAGTTTGGAAGAAATGGTAAAATTTTTCCTAAGCGTGCCTCCGGAATAAGTACCTCCGATATATATTCCGTCGGTGAGGGTTCCGGTTGAAGAGCCACCTGTAAAGATTGAACAGGATAATCCGTTTTTAAAATCCGGTGTTGATAACACAAGATAGTAAATGGTTCTGACAGGCTGGTAAGTTACAATATTGTTCCCGGCGGCATCCTGTATATGCAGCAGGGTTGACGGGGCCAATGTGGATGAAACAGTGATCTTCACGAAATACTGTAAAGAGGAAGCGCCTGGCACCTCGATCATATGTCCCGCATTGGGCCCGGTAGCGAGAAAGAAACCCCCGTTCATACTAAAGGTTCCGTTACAGTCGAATCCCACTTCGGGTTGTGACCGCGGGCCGTGAACAATGACCGTTCCTGAGGTGATCAGAATATTCCCGTTGCTGTCGAGCCCGTCACCGTTTGACACGTTCACAACAATAAATCCTCCGTTGATCGACAGGCTGCTTCCATCGTTATATTCCACCCGGTTTCCTTTTGTGGCGTTAAATCCGTCGTCAGAGGCTATTAATGATACACTGCCGTTGTTCACGGTGATGGCAGCGCTTTCGATCCCTTCACGGGATTGTGTTATACTGGTTGTTCCTCCATTGATGGTGACAGCGACCTCACCGTGTACCGCGTCATCTGAGGTAGCGATACTAATAGTACCCCCGTTGATGGTGATGTTACCATGGGAATGGATACCGTCATCGGCCGAAAGGATGGAGAATGTGCCTTTTTCAATTGTGATACTTTCAGTGGCTTTAAGGCCTTTGGCCGATGCACCTGATGGGAGTGTAACACTGCTTCCTCCCCCGGATGTGATGGTAAAATCACCGTCTTTAATCAGGAGACGGGATTGTGCACTGATCCCATCGCCCTTAGAGACAATGGTTATCCTGCCGCTGTCGATGGATATATAACCTGTGGCGGAGCTTTCGTCATTATCCGACAGGAGTCCGTCACCGTTCGAATGAACCGTTATATCCCCTTTCTCAATGAACAGATAATCCTTTCCACGGATCCCGTCATCTTTTGACGTTACACGGATTGTGCCACGCTTAATGATTAATCCGTCATCGCTTGATATTCCATCGTTATAGTTACCGGTTACTATGAGTGAACCTGCACCGGTAATAATGAGGTTGGAATTGCTGAACAGTGCAGCATTGGGCTCCCCGTTTTTTGTGGAATATGCTTCACTGTCTGTTAAAACGTTGACCGATCCTCCGGTCAACTCTATGATTGTTTTTTCGGCATCCTTGATATACACCGGTGCCCCTGACGAACAGGATATATTGACGTTGTCGAACAGAAGCTTTACTGTGCCGTCATAATCGGAGTTTACAACGATCTGACCGTTGGCAAGCGAACCGCTGATATGATAGGTACCGCCTGACCTGACAGTGACGGTACTACCGCTGACCACGGCATTGGGCGGATCAACGGTGATGGAGTTTCCATCCAGGATAATATTGACGATAACCGTGGTGTCCCAGGTAATATCATACTGTTCTTTACCATCATCCGTCTTTTCACAGGCAGAAAGAATGAAGAAAAAACAGAAACATAGTGTTACTATTATCCCGTTACTGCTCTTCATATCTTCCCTTGTTAAGAATCATTTTATTACAAACCTATATCAAAAACTTCAATTAGTAACAAGGAATTGATGCAGTTTATTATGGATTGTCAGGAATTATTCATCCTTGGCGGGTTGCCCGAGTATTTTCACGGCCCTTTCGGTAAGATCGGCCGATTGTACGATTTTCTCCTTCAAATCAAGGGGATAGTCGGGATGCTCATCAAGGAATTGCTGTACGGCTTCCACAGCTCCCGGCTCCTGGTGACCCCAGAAGGCAGCCTCCAGCCAGCGTTTTGGGAAAAAGATATCGCCGGTCGCCTTGATCTCTTCAAGCATATCGAGGGAAGGACGGATATAGTCTATGGCTTCGGCAGCGCGTAACGGGTGGTGCAGGTATTGCAGCGCGGACAGCACCCATGGTTCATGTTCACGGTTTTTCTCGTCCCTGAGCGAGTTAAAAAAGCGATCGCGCACCGTTTTGTCTGCCGACAAGGCAGGTATGATGAATGCCATTTCTTTGCGCCGGTCGGGATTGCTGATCCGCAACAGCTGTTCGTCAAGGATCTGTTCATACCCTGCAACACCGCGTATGGCCAGCTCCTGAGCAAGCATGATCTCATCGTTCTCATACAGCACAGGCTGCTCCGGAAGCCGCTTCCTGTTCCACAACCTCCCGAGGTTATTGATCCCTTCCGGTGTGAGAGCGATCCGTGCATAATACCTCAGGAACTCAATATTCATCCCGCTTTGATTGCTCCCTGCCGCTCCTTTCCAGAGGAGATCCTCCAGCGGCCCGCTAACAGCCTCCCGCTGTCCGGGCTGCAGGAATTTCCAGTAAAGCAAGGACAGGTAGTTCAGCAATTGATTAGTGATCTGTTGGTTATGTTCATGAGGAAGACCGGCCATGATGGCATTCAGCAGGTGGATCGGACGCAGATTACCCTGAAGCATGTTTTCCCACAGGTTCACCCAGCAGGATCCTCTTTGCAGAACGTTGTCAGGCATGTTTTTCAGAAAATATCTCAGGCTGGTGGAATCGAGGCGGAAAAAACCATAGGCCCGGCAGGATCTGTCGGGAAGGATATAGACCGGTTGATTCTTCATGCCTGTCGGGATGTACAGAGGATCGCTGCTTGCGGTAAGCGGCAAGTACATATCCCGGTTCCCATCGTTTACTACAACCGTGAGAGGCTGAGGCCATCCCCTTCCTTTTCCCTGAATATCGGACGGTATAAGGTTAAGGGTGTGGGTTCCGTCCGGTTCCTGGTTGATATGGAAAGAAAAAGCCGGCATTCCGGCTTCCTTGATCCAGGCTGCCTCCCATGTGCGCAGGTTGGTTTCTGAGCAGGAATCCAGTATGGCTATGAGGTTATCCCATGTGGCGTTAGAGTAGGAAAACCGATGAAGGTATTCGCGTAATCCCTGCTGAAGTGCGATCTCACCGATCAGATCCTCCAGCATACGTATAACAATTGGAGCTTTATGGTAGATGATGTTGCCATACAGGCTCCCCGCATCGGTGAGGTTGTTGAGATGCTGAGCGATGGCATTGGGTGCTGCTGTGCGGTCAATCTCATAGGCCAGGGGATAGTGCTCCAGGAAAAAGAGGAGGTCGTGGTTGATGAGGGGGAAGCCCGGGTTAACGATCTTGTCGGCCATGAAGCCGGCGAATACCTCCTTCAGCCATACTTCGTCAAACCATTTCATGGTGACCAGGTCACCGAACCACATGTGTGCGGTCTCATGAGCGATAAGGCTTGCCCTGCGTAACTTCTCCTGTTGCGTGGCATTCGGTTCAAGCATCAGGCTGGACGCACGGTAATAAACAGCCCCGGGATGTTCCATACCACTGTACTGAAAGGCAGGAATCAGAATGAAGGCAAACGAATCAAAAGGGTAGGAGATACCTGTATATCCTTCAAGCCATTCCAGAGCATGAAGGTGAAGGGAGAAAATGTCTCCGGCATTATGCCCGACCTTTTGCTGATCATTCTCACGGTGATACATAACAAGTTTCCTGCCGTTCATTTCCTTCTCTATCTTTTCAAACCTGCCGGCAACGAAAGCGAAAAGGTAAGCGGGGATTTTTTTGGTAG
>JAXDBV010000270.1:0-7294 GCA_034678415.1 Bacteroidales bacterium | reverse complement strand
TGGGTATACGCATCTTTCAGAATGCTTTGGAGTTTAAGGAGCTGATATTCCTCTATATTAATTCTTTCAACGAATTCATACAACCTGGACAACTCCGTAATCCTGGAATATTCCCTTCCGAGCAATATATGTCTCGGTATCACGTATACAGGCCACGACACTAGCAGTTTTATCCAGTCAGGAGCAACCTTGTACGATTTGAGATATCTGTATAATGCATCCTCAACGGCCATAGGGTACAGTTAAAGTAACTCCATTGTGTGGCATGAGTGACAATACAAAGGTTGTTATGATCATCAGGGTATTAAAATTGTCAGGAACATATTTCAGCTGCATGGCTTCGGACAGACGAATACAAATTATTAATGCGATGCGCAGCATATGTGATGACTGAGAGCAAATGCAAAACAACAGCGCTATATGCGGAAGGTATGTTTCAGTAAGGTTTTAAAAAAGGCGATATACACATAAAATCGAAGCAGAACCATGAACCGGATTTTAAGCCTGTTAATCAGATGTCCGTGTTTTATCATTTTTCTGGCCTTGCGATCATATTTCTCCACGTATTGTTTGTCTTCGAGGAGTATGCTTAACAGTCCATTAAGGCGGTTGATGTATGCTGAATGTTTAGGTGCAGGAACGGGTTGAAAATTCCTGTTGATGAAACAGGGAATGAGGGTATGATTGATCACTCCGCTCTCGTCTAGTTGAACCTGGAGGATAGCGGTGATTCTGTTATTGGGTAATATATCCTCAAACACAAAGTTGCCGAGACTAGGCGCGAACAATGAATTTCGGTACATCATAGCTCCGTTTAAGCGGTGGCTGTGATGGCCATAGATGATATCTGTCCCGCATTCCATGAAGTGTTTTCCGGCATTTATCATTGGTGAGGTTGGGAAATGGATGTACTCATGCCCCCAGTGAAGGGAAAGAACCACGAGATATCCCTGTTTTTTTGTTTTCTCCACCAACCGGCCTATGGTTTCGGTTAACCGGATGAATTCATCGTGAGGCAGGGTTTCTTCAAGGTAATAACCGAGGAAGGCCAGCTTTATTCCCTTCTTTTTAATGATTACAGGCTCGTTCTGAAAGGCATCCCGGTGTTCTCCGAACGGCTGAATGCCATTTTCCAGAAGCAGATCCCGGGTTTGACGAAAAGCCAGTATCCCGTGATCAAGGGTATGGTTATTAGCCAGGTTGGCTGCATGAATATGGTTTTCCACCAGGATCCTTACCGTGTCGGGAGTGGCACGAAGGAATTCGGAAAAAGGCTTTTGTCGTTCAGATGTATCGGAAAGAACACATTCCAGATTGATTACATTCAGATCAGCGGCAGCCAGCTCGTTTCTGACATAATGGAAGGGATTTATACCCTTTTCCCGGATCCTGGTTTTGATGCCCCGTTTATAGTTCTCCGGCATCTCACCCAGGAGCACATCCCCGCAAAAATTGATCAGCAAACGGTTACTTTCCTTTGGTACGGACTCCATGAATCACGGTTTCAAAGATTTTTTTATAGGCATCGGCCATTTTTTCTTCGGTAAACTGGTATTCGTATTTCAGCCTGCTGGCCTCCCCCATTTTTTTTATCATTTCGGGGGAGCGTACAAAATAGCTGATTTTCTGTGCAATTTCCTCCGGGGCATTAGGCCTGACAATGAACCCATTGATTGAATCTTCCACCGCATCGGGTATGGCTCCCTGGCCGGTGGTAATGACAGGAAGAGATGCCGATAAGGCTTCGATAATGGTGTAAGGCAATCCTTCAGGACTCCTGGGGGTGAAGATGAAGATATCGGATGCATAATATATCCTGAATTTCTGCTCACCGGTAACTGCCGGAGCAATATTAACCGGGAGGCGGTAATCAAGGATCATTTTTTCCAGGCGATCCGTAAACGCAGGCTGCGGTGCCAGCCCGTACATATTTAAAGTGACTTGCTGCAATACCGGGGCATCCAGCAGCCGAAGGGCTTGCAAAATATCCTCGGGGCCCTTGGCCGGGAACAAATTGCCAATATATAACAGTTTTATTGTATGGTTTTCCCGTTGTTCCTTTTTATAAACCGGGAAATTGCCCCCGTTGGGTGCGACAAAAATTTTATCATCGGGGAAAAATGGTTTGAAGACCGGGACAAGTGCCTTGCCGAGTACCACTGCGCCATAACAATGATGCAATGTCTTACGGATCAGTAACCGGGATAGCCGGTTTGTGATGTTGTACCAGTTCAGAAAGTTGCTTCCGTGAAGTATGATCAATGGCCGGCGGCCTGCAAGACGGCTGATAAAAATGAAACCGGCATCCTTAATAAATCCGGCGATTGTCTGGCTGACGGGTAGAAAGACAAGAGCAGGTTTTACTCGACGGATCGTGTTATATAATGCGATATAAAATCCAAGATTGGCCATAACCTTCTTAACAGAAAACCGGCCAAAATCCCCGAGGGATTTATTCGCATTGGTATTCAGGAAATGAAGGTTGAAGTGCACCTTAAGGGAAGTTTCCAGCAGTATCTCCATCCATACCGTGGTGCCGATGTAAGGTGGCGGTAATTTCCCTATGATGATGATATTATCTTTTCCGGGTGCTTTCATAAAGGTATGGACGCGGCAAGGATAAAAATGCGAACACCGACAACAAGGGATACATGAGCGGAGGATAAAGGGTTGGCAAGGTACTGAATGAGTATAACAACAGAACCATCAGGCTGCCTAATGCCAAAAATGCAAAGGGAGGTGAAAGGACCCGGATTTTCCGGTATAACATATACAGAAACAAAAGATAAAAGATGAATCCAATGTATCCTGTAAAAAAGAGAATTCTGAGAAAATCATTATGAACATTTCCTCCGATTAAGCCATAGGGATATTTCATTGACAAGGGATATCCTAAACACTGGACAATCACCGGCTCACGGGTAAAGGTATTCCAAAGGGACTCCCAGCGGCCATATCGGCCATGAAACAGCTGTTCCTCCCTTCCTTCCCCTTCCATGATTTCAATATCCTTTTCAATTAAGGGATCAACGGATTCAATGAATATTTTCTCACCGAAGGAAGTAATGACAATGAAAGATGCTATGAAAACAACAAAAACAAGACTTTTCCGGGTACGGAAAGAAAAAAGTAACAATAACACGAGCGTTACGCCGACCACAATAATGGTCATGAGGTGGTTGATCTTCAATAAGGCTGTTACGACAACTCCGAGGGTAATAAAGATCCATATCAGGCCTGTTTTCCCGGTTCTGAAAAACCGCTCTTTCAGAAAGAGAAAGGCAAAACCCAGAAATCCAAATGAAACATAAATGGCATAGTTCATAACATCGGCATAACCTCCCTGGAAGCGTTCAACACCCCTGCTGATTTGAACGGATATGGGATTAAATATGATTTCGTATAGAAGGATACTCATCGCAACCACACTGGAGATGATGAAGGTAAAGATGACACCGATGATATCGCTTTTTGTCTTTATGAAAACCCTCAGAAAATAGAACAGATAGACCGGCAGGGTAAGTTTCAGGAAGAACTGCAGGACGGAGAGTTTATTTGGCTCATAAAGAAAAAGAAATATGCATGCAAACAATACAAAAAAAGACCAGCATCCGAAAACCCTGTCAATAACAGAACGGGTTTTTTTATTCCTCAAGATCCCGTAGATACATAATACCGGTGTTAATAATCCGACAATATATAAGGGGGAAAGAAACGGGGATATGTCTTTCAGGTAGTAGAAATTATCGATTACAGGCCTGATCAAGAGTATAATGATAAACCATTTTAATGACCATGGTTTGCTTTTCATCCATATCCACCAGTTTCTGAAGCTCATGGTTCTATAAAAGGTTTTTCATAAATGAGAATGCGTTTTGAAATCCTGTTAGCATATGTTTGAGGTCTGCCTCATGGTAAGCGGTATGTAAGGCTTGCCGGGAGAGGGATGTAAGCCTGTTGTCATCTTCCAGCAATGATACTGTCAGGGATGCTAATTCCCCGGGAATGAGGTCACACACCAATCCGTTGATACCGTTCTTCAGATACTCGATTTCCGGGGAATGAAGATTGATTCCCGTCGAAGACACACAGGTTATCACGGGACATCCCATGGCAAATGCATGGACAATGGATAAGCCGACGTAACCGGGCATTACCATAAGATCTGAAGCATAAAGGAACCTGGTGTTCAGGTTCATGTCGTATACCGGGCCATGGTAATGGATGTTGGGATATTTTTCAGCATATTGCCGAACGAGCGCCTCGTCAGGCCCGTTTCCCAGTATTTGCAAACCGATATCCCGTGTAACAGGAATCAGAGCAAAGGCTTTCAACAGAATGTCAATTCTTTTCCTGGGAACCAGCCGTCCGATAAAGACAATATTTTTATGATGGGTAATACCCAGTTCATGTTTGATTTTTTCTTTTCCTGCGGCGTGATGACGGGAGTAGAGTGTGAGAAGCTCACTGGTGTCAATGGTATTGCGGGCTACAAACACCTTCTGCGGCCGATGGATGTATTTTTTGATGACAGCTGCTCTGGAATCCGAATAAACGATCAATCCGTCTGCCTGATTATAGAGCCAGCGAAGCACTTTGCCCCTCATGGATGTAAAGGGCTTGTCTAACTCATAGAACCTGATGCCGTGTGTCCAGATGATCAGTTTATACCTGAAAAAAAACCTGTATAGTAATAACATCCATAAGGTAAGATAACTGGGCGATCCTTCGCTCACCACCACCGGTGGCCGGATCCTGAACAGTGTCGGCAGAATCCTCTGGTATACGAACGATTCGGATATGGGGAAAATGATTCTCTTCAACAATATGACCGGGATATCATTTATCTCTGCAGACTGCATACTGCTTCCTTTTCTTGTTCTGCTGTAACAGACAACCGTACCGCATTCTTTGTACAAACAACGGAAAAAAGCGGCCCTGTATAAAGGGATTAACCGTTGAAAAATGAGGATGCTTCCCCTCAGTTCAGTATTCATAAATATCCAGCAGGATTTTGCTTTCCTTGTCCCAGCTGAGGTCTGCAATTACGTTTTCTACCGCATCCGGATCAGGGGTGAACTGCATGATTTTCTGTTTTGCCACCTGCAGATCGAAGGGAACCACCACCCCGCAATGGTATTTCCTGATGAGTTCACCCTGATCGGGGATATCGGAAGATAACACCGGCAGCCCCATATGCAGATACTCGAATAGTTTATTGGGCAAAGAATGAAGGTAAGAGAAATAAATGGGTTCAATCAGCGACACGCCCATGAAAAAGAAACCGGACAGTTTTTTCAAAACAGCGATGGGATGAGAATAGCCGATAAATGATCTTTCCAGAAGATGTTGTTTTTCCAGTTTTTTCAGCAGCGTTTCCTTTTCACTGTCTGACTTTATGCCCAGCACTACCAGTCCATATTCAGATCCGATCTGCTCCAGGAGGTTGATCAGAAAATCCAGCCCTCTTCCCCGCTGAGTATTGGTGCCGAGGTACAGAAACAGTTTCCTTTGAAGTTGGTTCTGCTCATTCAAGAAGGTGCGGAGGTCGTCGTTATTGTGAACCTCTTGCGTTGCATCCTCCCTTATATCGGGGATATTCCTTACGATATGTATTTCCCCGCGGTACATTGACCGGTATGCATCCCTGATCCCCGGCGAAACCACAATAAACCGGTCCACGAATTTTCTGAGCATTCTTCTTTCATAGGCGGCAATCAATTTCCTTACGAGCAACGGATACCTGTGCAGGTAGCGCAGATCCTGGAAATATTCATGGTTATCATATATCACCCTTGAACCGAATTTCTTTTTCCCGTATTTTCCAAGGAATAATGCGTTATAGTCGTGTGCGTGAATAAAATCCGGACGTAAATTCCGGGCTGTTTTCCGGGCTTTATACTTAAACAGCTGGTACATGAGACAATTGGCAATCCGGCCTGGTTTTATTAAGGGAAGGGAAATTTTTATTCGCTGGAGCTGAAATCCGGAACCCAACACCTCGGTTTCCGGCAGACCGGGCTTATGGTAAGCCAGCACCGTTACACGGTATCCTTCTTTCTGAAGTGTATCCGCAGCACGAAAAACCCTGTTGTCGGGATTGAAATAATTGCATACAGCCATCAACACCTGTCCGTGCCTAGAGTCCATAAAGCTCTTTTTTAAACAATGACTCAATGGAGTTTTTTCCCGGCCACTGATAGTTCCGGTTATGCCAGAGGAAAACGAACGTGCCTTCGTATTTCCGTGTCATTTCAACAAGATTCTTTACCGTGTATGATGCTTCATCCATGGTTTTATTTAATAAGCATCTGTCCATCAGAAGCAAGGGGTGTTCTGTAAGATACAGCTCTTTTTTACGGATAAAATCAAATACAGGGTATTCATAGCAGGTGCCGCACCTGAAGCCGGGGAATCCGGGGTAATACAAGGAACTGTCTTTTTTAATTCCGGCTTGTTCCAGCATCTGCCAGGTTGCTGGGACTTCGAATCTCAGGTAATGCTGACGGGATGACTCAACCGGGGCATGCGAAAGAGCCCTAAGCAATTCCAGCTCAGCCTCCAGCATTTGCCGATGCCTGAAGGAATGATATGAGGGATGAATTCCAATGTTGTGGCCCCGTTTGATGATGGAATCAAATAAGAGCTGACAGAAACGGTTGTTCAGTGGGTAGCCCGGATCATAAGGAGATGTGCCGCCGGCAATGAAGTTGAAATCTGCCCTTGTACCCGTTTTTTCAGCAAGATCCATGAATCGTTCAAAATAATTATCGGGGTCCCTGGAAGGATTAAGAAGCGTGGCAATAAAACCGGTCATTCTTTTAAAAGCCAGTCGGGCAGACTTCCTTTTTAACAGGTCTCCCGCAATATTTCCCGGCAGCGATACAGTTCGTTTAAGGTTCCAGAAACGTATCTCATCGATATCATGGGTAGGTTTGATGTGAAATCTCCTGGTTTTTCGCGGGTATGAATATCCCAGGACTGTCAACATCTTCCAGAGCATTTCAACATATTCATTCACTAACGGCCTGGTGAGGAATCCATGTGTATGGGCGAGGGATCGTTCCCCGGGGAAGCGGTAATGTTCATCACGGAAAGGCAACACATATTCTTCCCAGCGTGACAACATGAAAAATGAGGATGCGAAAATATCAATATCGCAGGTGATTTCATGGTTTGTCTGCCTGATGAATCCGGTGCCGTATATTACCGGTATGTCGGGTTCGCTGGTAAATGGATTTTTTACGTATTCAACCTTTGACGGGATGCTTTCCTGTCTGAGATACCCTTTACC
>JAXDBV010000269.1:0-7897 GCA_034678415.1 Bacteroidales bacterium | reverse complement strand
TATCTCCACGGTACCGTGATTATGCCCGGGCCAATGCCTCGATCGGCATCAACGGCACCGTTCTCACCAATGTCAATGCCAACGCCCTGGTACTCACAAAAGAATACCTGCAAAAAGCGGCCGCCCTGGCCGATGTGTTCAGACCCTATGGCATCAGGGTTTTTCTCACAGCAAGGTTTAACGCACCGGTGGAAACAGGATCGTTGAAGACAGCCGATCCGCTTAACCCCGATGTGATCCGCTGGTGGAAAAACAAGGCAGACGAGATATATACCTATATCCCCGATTTTGGCGGGTTCCTGGTAAAGGCAAACTCAGAAGGACAACCGGGACCGCAGGACTATGGCCGTAGCCATGCCGACGGGGCCAACATGCTGGCCGACGCGCTGAAACCACACGGCGGGGTGGTGATGTGGAGAGCCTTCGTCTATGATAATAATGTACCGGAAGACAGGGCCAAACAAGCTTATAATGAGTTTACTCCCCTTGACGGTAAATTCAGGAGTAATGTCCTCGTACAGGTGAAGAACGGGCCCGTCGACTTCCAGCCCCGTGAGCCGTTTCATCCCCTTTTCGGAGCAATGCCCGCCACCCCCCTCATGATGGAATTCCAGATCACACAGGAATACCTGGGATTTGCCACCCATCTTGTATACCTCGGCAGCCTCTATCATGAATTCCTGATGTCAGACACATATGCCCGGGGCAAAGGATCGACGGTAGCCCGGGTGATCGACGGATCGCTGGAATCCATCGATCTGACCGGCATGGCAGGAGTATCAAACACAGGATCCGAACGCAACTGGACGGGCCATCCCTTTGCCCAGGCTAACTGGTATGCCTTCGGACGCCTGGCCTGGGACCCATACCTCGATCCCATGAAGATTGCCGATGAATGGATAAGGATGACATTCACCAACAACAGTGAATGTGTCCGCACAATCCTTAAAATCATGGAAGAATCGCGTGAGATAGCGGTAGATTATATGACTCCTCTTGGACTGCATCATCTCATGGGAGCAGGGCATCATTATGGCCCCGGCCCATGGGTTGACAAGGGACGGGCCGACTGGACATCGGTATACTACCACCGGGCAGACAGCGCCGGCATCGGCTTTGACCGCACCTCCGGCGGCAGCAATGCGGTGAGCCAGTACTTCTCCGCCGTACGCGATTCATTCGAAAATATCCATACCTGCCCTGAAAAACTCCTTCTCTGGTTCCATCATCTGCCCTGGAACCACACCTTGACGTCGGGCAACACGTTATGGAATGAACTGTGCTACCATTACTACTCGGGTGCCGAAAGAGCCGGCTCTCTCCGGATATTGTGGGAACAGACGAAGGAATGGATTGATGAGGAACGGTTCAGCCATGTGAGATCACTGTTGACGATCCAGGAGAAAGAGGCAAAATGGTGGAGGGATGCCTGTGTCCTGTATTTCCAGACATTCTCCCGGAAACCCATCCCGGCAGGACTGGAAAAACCGGCCAACACACTGGAGCATTACAGAAACCTGAAGTTTTTTTATGTGCCGGGCATCTGAAAACCATAAATATGATTAACAAACTGCTAAATATATGAATTCAGGACAATGGGAAACCCTGCTCAACGTCATCAGGGGTGAAACACAAAACCAGAAATCTATTGGCTTTCTGATTGACAGCCCGTGGTTGCCGGGATGGTTTAATGTGTCTGTCCTCGATTATTATGTCAATGCGGAGATCTGGTTTGAAGCCAACAAACGGGTGACAGAGGAATTCCCTGACGTAATGTTCCTGCCAGGATTCTGGTCGGAATTCGGTATGTGTACCGAACCATCCGCTTTCGGCAGCAAGATGATCTGGTCAGAGCATAACCTTCCCTACCCCGGCAAAATCTTCGATGACGGCTCTGCTCTCGGGTCGCTGACAAAACCCGATGTCAGAACCGACGGTCTCCTTCCTTTTGTGTTGAAGCGCCTCCAACATAACGAGGAAAGGATAAAGGCCAACGGCCACCTGATAAAATTTGCCGTTACCCGCGGTCCTCTCAACATTGCCTCCTTCCTGACCGGCACCACCGAATTCATGATGGCCGTCGCCACGATGCCGGAAGAAACGCAAAGAGGTATGCAGGTCATCACCGATTTTATCATCGACTGGCTGACCCTCCAGATGGAAACATTCCCCGATATTGACGGCATCCTGCTGCTGGATGACCTGGTAGGTTTTCTCGGTGAGCCCGACTATAAGGTGTTAGCCCATCCCTATCTGAAAAAGATCTTCGACAGCTTCGATGTGAAGGTGAAGTTCTTTCACAACGATGCCCATGGACTGGTTTGCGCTCCGTTCCTGAATGATATGGGTGTAAACCTGTTCAATTTCAGCTTTGAACATTCTATGGACGAGATGAAGAAGCTTACCGGCAGGAAGATCACCTTGCTGGGAAATATTCCTCCACGCGATGTCCTTGCCAATGGCACACCACAGGATGTGCGCAACAGTGTGAAACAAACCATGGACTCCGTCAGCGACCATACCCGTGTCATCTGGTCATGCGGAGGAGGAATGCCTCCCGAGGTGTCAACGGAAAACCTGAGAACATTTATCACTGCCGTAAAGGAATGGAACTGAACATCCATTGCACGGCAATCCCTAAAATGTGAAACCTGTATCCCTCCCTCACCCATGAAACAGTATTTCAACTGACTGGGCTGAAAAAGGTGGCACGAATAATGGCATCGACCGCGATGTGAAAACATATACCGCTGCCGGAAAGGCACCGTAATCCCGGCTCCTGAATAGGGATTCTTTTCACGAACGAAAGCCTTCTGAAAGGTCATTATCTGAACAGAACATGGTTTACAGATATACCGAAAGCAGAAATATTGCTTAATTTTAGTCTTTATTGTCATTGCTGATGTCCGGAACCCTGAAAAGGATATCGTACTGCGGACTGATATGCGACAGCTGTCCCATTAACCTCGCCACACGGGAGCCCGATCCGCTGGTGCAGCAAAAGATGCGACAATCCATCGCTGAGCAGTACAGGAGCCAGTATGGCATGAGTATTCAGCCGGAAGATGTCGGCGACTGCGACGGTTGCAGGTCAGAGACCGGACGTATATTCTCAGGCTGCCTCACTTGCGAGATCAGGAAATGTGCTGGGTCGCTCCATATCGAAAACTGTGCCTTCTGCAGCAATTATGCCTGCGACAAGCTGAGTGAGATATTCAGCATGGAACCCGAAACACAGAACAGGCTGGATGAGATCAACCGGACACTTGCCAACCCGCACTCCCCTGCCAACTGAATAAACAAATAATCCTTCACAGTTACGGCATGAATGGATTGCATTCATGGCGCTGAACGCTGGCCCAGGAGGGAATGCATCCTGCCATGAAACAGCATTTAAGCAAGTGATGAACAGTGCTTGACAGCAGGGAGTGAAGCAGCGGCAGGAAAGCCATAAGCCTTCAATCCTGTCTCGTCACCCGGGTATTATGGTTGGGCTTATCGGAGTTAACCTCAACACTCCGGGTAACGAGAATACAGCAAAACCCGTGATGCAAAGTTGATGACGGCAACCGGCCCATGACAGATAACACTGCCGGTGACAACGATCCGCGGTACCGAAACAAAATTCCGTCATCCTGTCAGTCTTGCGGTGGATGCCTGACGACGGGATACTATGGGGCAAACGATACGGTCGCCTCCAGCATTAATCCGTTGAACCCGGCCTTGTCGCCGTATATATCAAAATCACTGTAGTTCTGATCCACGTATTCTGCCTTAATGAGGATATCAGGAGTGAGGAACCATCCGCCACCGATCTGCAAACGATTCACGGACTGATCCCCATCGTTGGAGACATTATTATACCGTGCGCCTGCGAAAAAACAGTCATCTTTGCCGAAGCGGAAAAGGCTTTCCAGCGCATATTGGCGGAAAGTAAAATCGCTGCCACCCGTGGCGGTTGTTCCCTTTGCATTCTCGGCCGTCCCGAAGAACTCCAGCCCTTTGTACCTTGTGAACAGGTTAAGCATGAACGAGTTGCTCCTGTCGGTAGAACCCGGCCCCCAGTTACCCGACAAATGATTCCTCGAGGGATTCACATCGTCGGGACTGTTCTTTACCAGGTTCATAACTAGATAGTATCGGGAGCCGGTCCTGTCGCCCATGTATAAGGAACCCATATGGTTGTTGGCGGCATGGTAGCCCGACAGGGTGGCTCTTACCCTGAGGGCATCACTGAGCTGCTTGTCAAAACCGGCTTTCCAGTAAAAGGCCAGCTCCCTGCCCATATGAAAGGGTGTATACGTCTGTGATGAGGCGTTATATCCCGCCAGTGACGGATTCAATGTTCCCGTTGTCAGGGCACCCATCAGCAGGATACCTTTATTGCGGTATAACACTTCCAGTCCCGGTGCAGTGGTGAAGGCGTCCATGATATAGTTGCCCACGAACATATTATGTATGACATGCCCGTTGTCAGACCTCCGAAAATGTGCATCCCCGTAGTTCAGCTCCATAACCCCGACCTTGACGGTCAGGTAATCCATCATCCTGGAAATAAATCCGGATTTAATGAAAGGCAGTTTGTCAAAAAGCAGGTACCCTCCTTTTACCCATGCTTCCACATGATGCCGTGATGAGAGGTACGTGGTGAGATTCACTTCAATGCCATCAGCGAGGGCGGATGTGATGTTCAGGTTGGCTGTAGGCAGGTTGATCCCCGTACCCAGGGGGATCAGTGTGCTGTCGGCATGGTGTTTCAGGAACTGGAACTGAAGGGCAAAATCACCGCCCACGCGGGTACCCGGCGTTGCCTCATACCCCTCTTCCGGTGCAGGTGTTTCGAATACCTGCCCGTACACTATAGATGACACAAAAATCGCGTAAAAAATAATCACACTCTTTTTCATGATGTATTTCGGTTAATGATTTGTTCATGCCCAATAGCACATATCCGTACCCGCTGCCTGGATATCATTTCATCGATTTTCCCCTGAATTGCAATGAAAATGAAATCTTCACCGTATCACCTGTTTTCAGCGCTCCCATCATCAGCACAGGGGGGCTTATGCCAAAATCGCTCATCTTCAGCTCTGTGCTCCCGTATATGCTGATGATGACCGTCCCGTTCTTTTCATAGGATGTACCGTGAAAATGGATTGTCACAGGTTTTGATTGTCCTGCAATGCGAAGGATTCCATTCAGATCATCGGTGAAATCGTTGCTGTGCGTTGTGACAGCCATGACGGATGGCATGCGGAATGAGATGTCCGGGTTCTCATCAGCCTTCATGGCAGAATGGGCTTTCCTGTCCATCAATGAACTCTCGCTTTTAAGGTTTGTTGATCTGCACTGAAATGTTATATTACCAACACTCCTGAGTTGAGATCCGTTAAGGACAAAATCAGCCTTACAATCAAAGGTCTCCAGTTGCATCTTCCAGTCGTGCAGGGTTGAGGTGCCGCTCACCTGGAAAAGGGCGCTGTCAACCGCTAACTCAAACGACTGGCAAGGTGAATGAACGGTAATACCGGCCAGGAGCACCGTTATGATAATGATCATCCTTCCACTTCTCATAGAACCCGCTTTTGTTAATTTTCAGTCACATATCTTGTTGTTTCTTACACTATCGGCTGATAAGGTATTTAGTCACGCCCGGGGAGTCCTGTCAGGGGCGCCCCGCAGGCAGCCGACCGCCAACCAGGGGAAATCAGGACAGCCGAACCTTAAAATCACAACAGAGATTGGAGCAGCAGGGGATTCCGCCGTAATCTCCGACTTTCAGCAACTTCCACGTCCCTTTCGGAAAGATGGAACTGCATTTTAAGATTAAGAAGAGTGTACTGAAACCGTACCGTAAACAATTACCCCACATTCACCAAACACCATGAACATTGATTACCTGTACCGGTTCCAGTACACCAACCAATACCAGTAAATCACGTTTTATAAACAATCTTTTTGTTAAAAAGTTGGCACAACGAGGAAATCATACATTGCTGTCTGTGTTACACGGTTGTAAATCAGACTTCAGCAGGCAAGAATATGATAAATAACATCAGAGGGGGTTTGTCCTGGAAAAGCGCTGCTGGACAACACATATATTGATGTTTTGAATTTGGTGAAAGGTGTGGCGTTATTTGAACCTGTCGGCTACTCGTTTACACAATACATTGACAAGTTCTTTGATAATGTTTCACCCATGTTTCACCCTTAAATAAAAAGCCTTCATGGTATTATTCATGAAGGCTCCATTCTGTTTGTGTGGGCGCTACTAGATTCGAACTAGTGACCCCCTGCTTGTAAGGCAGGTGCTCTGAACCAGCTGAGCTAAGCGCCCCGGATGTATTTGCGGCACTGCCGCTCAATAATACGGAGATCAACCACATCACCGGGCAACGGGTGTGCAAATATAGTGTTCGGAACCGTTTGTGCAAAATAATACGGGATTATTTGTGTTTTTTATACCGCTTTACAAACATCCCAATAGTATGAATAAGAACATACTGTTCCTCATCACAGTCATCTTGCTGACGGTCATATCATGTACCACGAAGCCGAAACAGGAACCGGTCATTTCCCGGGGACAGGTACGGCATCACAACAACTTTCCCTCGCACTTAGTGAATCCGAGGAATGTCGAGGTGTGGCTCCCGTCAGGCTTCGATACGGCACAAAAGTATCCTGTTCTTTAAACACGACGGTCAGAACGTCTTCAACAATGAAATGTCGTATACAAGGACCAACTGGGGCGCTGATGAGCGGGTGGATACGCTGGTCAGCAACAGCCGAGTAAAGCCCATTATCATCGTGGGTATCTGGAATACAAAGCTCCGTTTCAATGAATACATGCCCGATGAGTGCATCACCCCTGAAGGGCTGAAAGAGGTACAAGGGTACCTGAGTGGTCAGTCCCTGCTCTCAGAGGAATAACTGCGGTTTATTGTGGAAGAGCTGAAGCCATTTATCGATTCGGCATACTCCACCCTTCCGGGGAGGGACGCTTCCTTTATCATGGGATCGAATGAACAGTAATTAAAAGTGAATCATTTCCTGTACCGGAACCTGTATATGCTGACAGGTAAATCCATGGCCGGGTGATCCTGCATGTATGAGGTTGCTAAAATACCGGCATAATCATGCTCAGGGGATAATTTACTGAATTAATTATTGAATTCCCTCTCATATAATTACGTAAATCTTTCCTTGTATTTCACTTCTCCGCGACATGAACGGTTTTTACCGGTCTGATTCCCAGGTTTTCATAATGATGTGGTGCGCAGCAGGAAGCTGGTAATGGGTACCGGGCAAACGCCATCCGGGAGGGACACACAGGAAAGGCGATGAATTCATGGAGGACAAGACAGGCAAAAGCAATATTACGAAAGCATGCCGTACATAGCCGCCCGGGAGGGCCGGTAATTTTACATAGGTTGAAAATCCTGCTCCTTCATGGTTGTCCGCTCAGATCACTTCAGCCACGACGAATGCACTGCCGGTGACCAGCACCATGTCACCGGGTGCGGCGTTCTTTCTGGCAGCCTTCAGGGCGTCGGACACACGATGGTACGTCATTCCCTTCAGGCCGGACTTCGCGGCTCTTTCCATGAGAACATTCTCATCCATAGCCCTTGGAAGGTCGGCGCGGGTGAAATAGTAAATCGCATCGCGGGGCAGCAGCGGCAGCACAAGGCTATCATCCTTGTCACTCACCATGCCGAACACAATATGCAGCCGTTTATGCGGGGTTTGCCGTACCTGTTCCATCACCTCCGACAGTCCGTCACGGTTATGAGCCATATCAGCCACCACGAGCGGTTCATGCCCCAGCACCTGCCAACGCCCGGCAAGCCCGGTGAGGGGGCCCACCTTACCGAGTGCCCGAACCACATCATTGTCT
>JAXDBV010000268.1:0-5372 GCA_034678415.1 Bacteroidales bacterium | reverse complement strand
ATTGGTGTGGGACGTACTGGGATCGAACCAGTGACCTCATGCCTGTCAAGCATGCGCTCTAAACCAACTGAGCTAACGTCCCTCTTCTATTCTCAATCCTCACACCGGTTTGCACAAGATGAAGAATACCGGTGTTGCATGAACAAGGCTTACAAAAATAATAAATTCCCTCAATTATGACAGGCTTTGCATAATTCAACCATCACAGCGGCTGAGTAAGATAGTCAGATGGCCGGGTGCTTTCTTCCACATCCTGTTTATGGCCGCCGGCCTTACATCTTATATTTGATCTGGTTCGCTCCGGGAAGTATTTTCCTCCTTCACATTATAGTTAATGTTCACTGCTGTGTTATGGAAATACAGTATTTCGCCGTATTCCCTGTGCCGGCAGTAACCGGTCGTCTGCAACGTGCATCCGTATATGAAGACCGTGATGAACTATTCACCGATGCATACACCCCCCCCACACACACCATTCTCACCCGTTAATTACTGAATTAGATGAGAGGGAAATGAGAGGGAATTACATAATTTTCCCCGTTTTCTTCAGCCTCCTCCTGAACTGTATCAGCTCGAAATATCCCAACAGTTTGCGGAGGGAATCGAACCAGAGGGTAAAGTAGAGCAATGAGGAGGTGAACCATATGAAAACAACATTAAAAAGCAGGGTGTCAATATGCCTGCCATTGATCATTTTAGCGGGGGCAAAGAACTGTGTGCGGCCAAAATCTGACTCGGGCATCATGAATACAGGATCCGTTTTCCGGATGATTTCGTCCCCGGTAACGATCAGTTTGATGGTCTCCCTGTTGCTCCGCACGATGTCAGCCAGGCTTGTGTTATGGTATTGCTTCCTGAAACTTTCAAATCCATCCCTTCCCAGCCGGCTGATCATGCCGTTATAAATACTGTCTCTCTCCTGATTAGCCCTCTGCATGGTTCCCTGCACGTTCAGTTTCAGTAAATAGAGGTAACTGAAGATCGCTTCCGCCACCGTTTCAGAATAGTTGTCTGCGTTCAGGTAATTAAGGTATTCAAACGATGGCTGGCCGGTGGTGGCCTCCAGCTTCACAAACTCCTTACGGATGATCGCCAGGTTGGTGTTGATAAGCGGTTCTGTTTCCTTACCAAATTCCCTGTTCCAGGCTATTTCCTCCACCAGATTTTGCAGGCGTGGTATGAGAAGTGAGTTACAGTAGTTTGACGTGCTTATTTTCTGGTCGACCTCAAAGAAATGCTTTTCAAACCGGTTATCCTTGAACTGGGTCACCGCCAGTGCTTCATAAGCCCAGCGGGTGGTCATCAGGTCGCCGATAAACGGGACATATTTCTTATTGGTGATCCGGGGATGGATGTCATCGAAACGGATCATAGCACCGCCCAGCAGCAGCTGTGGAACCAGGATAAGGGGTATCATGATATAAATGGCCACCACGGATTTCAGTCCGGCAGAAATATTCAGTCCGACCATATTCCCGAAGCAAGCCGTGGAGAACAGGATGATCCAGTACCGCAGGATCATGCCTTTAATTTCCAGGATGGGGCTGGCCACAAGGATGAAGGTCAGTGTCTGTATGGCAGACAACCCAAACAGGAACAGGATCTTCGCATTCAGGTAACTGAGCCTGTCAAGGTTGAGAAAGGATTCGCGTTCCAGTATTCTCCTGTCCTTGATGATCTCCTCCGCGCTTACGGTAAGTCCCAGGAACAGGGCCACCACCACCGACATGAAAAGAAAAACCGGCATGTTTTTGTTTTCACCGAAAATATATACTCCGTCGCTCATGTACTTGGTAAAATAGCCCAGGATGAGTGCCAGCAGGGGTGACTCGAGCAGGTTGATCAGCACATACTGCTTGTCGGTAAGCTTAGCCAACAGGTTGCGCGTAAAGAAGACCTTGAACTGTTCCCTCTTGCGGGGGATGGAGAACCTGCTTTCTGGCAACGGTTCCGCTGAATTTTCGATCTTTATTTCCGGTTCGATGTTTTCCCTGTATATGTCGTACCATTCTCCGGGTTCGATCTTGCGTTTCGGTGTTGGATCACCGAACTCGTCAACGGTCTTTGCCTCAATGATTTCCAGTATCTGGTCGGGGTTCACGTGACCGCAGGCCGGGCATTCGCTGTCGGCGGCATTCACCTGTGCACTGATCTTTTTAAAGTAACCGATAGCCTCCAGCGGATTCCCTGAGAACACGGGATACCCACCCCTGTCAAGGATGATAAGCTTGTCAAACAGTTTGAAGATGTCGGAGGAGGGCTGGTGTATGTTGGCAACGATGATGCGTCCCTGGAAGGTTTGTTTTTTCAGCAGTTGCACCACCTTGAGCGAATCCTGTGAGGAGAGGCCGGAGGTAGGCTCGTCAACAAAGAGGAGAGAGGGTTCACGCATCAGCTCGAGGGCAATGTTCAGCCGTTTTCTCTGCCCCCCGCTGATAAACTTGTTGAGCGGGTTCCCCACTTTCAGGTGCTGCACCTCGGCAAGGTCCAGATCGTTCATTATTGCATTCACCACGGCCAGGATTTTATCCTCATCATAATCCCTGAAGCACAGCCTGGCATTGTAATACAGGTTACTAAACACGGTGAGTTCCTCGATCAGCAGGTCGTCTTGCGGCACATAGCCAATGATACCATGCAGGGCATTCCTGTTCCTGTAAACATCGTACCCGTTGATGAGGATCCTTCCACTGCCGGGTGGTTGCTTGCCGATAAGTATGTTGAGGAGGGTTGATTTGCCCACCCCGCTGCCACCCAAAATGGCAACCATCTCACCCGACTGGGCGAAGAATCTGAACCGGTGGATCCCGTTCTCGCTTCCCTTGAAACGGAATTCAACATCATCCACGGAAAGGTATATGGGTGTGCTCAGCTTTCCCTGAAGGTACTTCCCAGCAATTCTTGTAAGATAAATGGGCTTGATATTGGGACCCTTGATAATAGACCCGCTTTTCATGAAATAGGTGCGGCCAGGAATGATTTTTTTCGACTCGAAGTACAGATTCAACTGCCCCTGGTATTTGAAAATGAAAGCGTTGATACTGGCGATATGCAGTACCACGATCCTCCCATAGAGGTTTTCCACGTAAATATGCATAAAGTCACCGAGGGAGATCTGCCGGGTTTTTTTTGTCATGAACCAGGCGATATCCTCCGACCACTCCCTCACTTGGTTATCCAGCACCAGGAGCTTGTTCTTCTCTATGTTCACGATATCATCCTCGAGGATAAAAGCCCTGATGTTGCTGAACTCGCTATCGGATATGCTGAATCCCCGGGCCACGATGGAGATGAACTCCTTTTCCTTCACCGTTACCCTGTGGTCTTCATTCACAAAAGCAAGAAGCTGGATGAACACGATGATCCGTTCATCACGGAGCAGTCCTTTTCTTATCTGGTGGCAGACATTCGTGATTTGAAAAGTGATCAGGGATTTATCCAGCTTATTTCCTGATTCTCTTGCAGTCCTGATCTCCCGGGTATAAAAGTCGTGGTAATTATCAAACACTTTCATATAGTCCTCAGTCAGTTCCTCGTTGAGGTAACGCCTGAGATAGTTTGCCACGATTTCCCTTCCCACGGAAGACATTTTCCGCCGGTTCACTGCCGCCACGATGGCGAACAGGTGGATAAGGGCATTGAGTACCGATTCGTTCATCTCAATGAACCAACTTCATTGGTTAAAAAAAGCCCACTCCGTGAGGTTGTGGGCTTGTCGGGATTAAAACATTGTCCTATGATACAAATTTTGTTCGCACTTTCTCAACCTCGGCGCTGATGGCAATAACCTGTGCCTCGGTAAAACTGCCGTCAAGAGCATCGTAGATCGTTTTCAGGGGATACAGATCCTGCATCACTTCCTTTATATAGGCATCGTCCTTGCTCAGTTCCAACAGTTCGTACAGCTTATCAATGGAGGCTTTCTGCTGGTGTATGATCTTCACAATTTTGTAATTGTTGTAAACATTGGCGGAGATATGTGTCGAGATGTACAGTGCTTCGGTCCAGCTGCCGGCAATGATCAGGAGGGCAAGGTTTCCCCTTCCGTTCCGGTTGAGGAAATCGTAGGTATCAAAAAAGGTGTTGGTAATGATCTCAATGAGCTTTTCGCGGTCATCAATATTGGATTCCACATCATTCAGGAGCTGTTCATTGATAATCCCTGAAATTCCCAGGTCGTCGGTAAGCTTTTTGGAGGCCTCAAGGAAATACATGGTTTCCTGTTTCATCTGGTATGTGCTTGCATAGCTCAGGTCAGCCCCGTAAATGCCAAGGTTCAGGGCTTTACTGTTCTCCGTGAAGTATTTATCAACGTTTTTATACGAATTGGACAGACCGATGATATAAGCCGCCCCGAGATCATTAAGCATCTGGATCGCCTCATAAGAGGTGGGCAGGGGGTACACAAACTCGCGTACCCTGGTTTCCACGGCTTCCTTCACTTCAGGTTCAGTAAATGATGCGTCTTTCCTGGTTTCTCCTGACCTTTTGCAGGAGAACTGTACCATAATCCCGCTGATGACAAGCACGGTAATAATGACTCGAATGGCTGTTGTTTTCATTTTGCCAGTTATATTAATGAATAAACAAACAAATATATAATAATTTAGGTGAACCCCTGTGTTTAAAAGTGTTAGAAATTCATTTCACAAAACGATCTCCGCACGGATACCGGCGATAACCCTTTTTATTTCGCTGATAAGATTGGCCGGTATATCGATGAAACTTCGTTCGGTATAGATCATATCGTTGATGGTATCGATCTCTACCGTACCATTCTCGAAATACATGCCGAATTGGTCGAAATATTTTTTCAGTACGTTGAGCCGGTGGAGATAAAAAGATACGGTTTCATCATAGGCATAGGTCTCCATCAGGGCGATGAGCTTGTTGAGGGAATACTTCTGTACCGCGATCCGTTCAATGATCTCATCTTCAGGATTCTCCTCGTCAAAAATTCCATGGGTGGCAATATACAATGCTTCCACCCAGCCGCCCACCAGCAGAAGCGAGGCGATGTGCTGGCGGTTGTTCTGCCGGAGATATTCCTCGGTAGCCACATAGGTGGATGTGGCAATCTCGATGAGCTTTTCCGGGTTGTCAAGGTTCCTTTCATAATCCATCATGGGCGATCGTATATAATCTTCCGGCAGGCCCAGCTGGTTGGACAGGTTACTGATGGTCATATAATACCGGATGCATTCCTGCGGTTTGTTGAACATACGGATATAGCTGAGATCCACCCCGTAAACCCCGATGTTCAGCGCCAGTTTTGCATTCGAGGTATAACGTTCACGATTCTCAATGGGATTGATCACCGCAGGATCAAAGCCGATATGGTATTGCTCAAAAAGCTTTGACATTTCAACCGG
>JAXDBV010000267.1:0-3664 GCA_034678415.1 Bacteroidales bacterium | reverse complement strand
ATAACATTCATATCGAGCAGCATCAGTATGCCATTCCAGGTGAGTACCTTTCCCATGTCGCCTTTCATCACCTTGCAGTCTTTTCCAAGGAATGCTTCATTTGGCGCTCTTGTAAAACCCATTTTAGCATAGGTCGACTCGGTAAATGATTCCACATCACCTTTTGAGGATTCGGCGATCCAGGTGATCATCGGATTCCTAAGCTTCAATCCTTCGGTAGGATCATCAGGGTCCCATATATACTGATAATCGCCGAAAGTTATGATCCATCCCTTTCTTTTTTCCCCGTCTTCGACGGCATCAGTAAACATAGCGCTTTTGGTGCCATAATCATCAAAATACAGGGTCCCTTTACCGACCTTATCACCGGAGTAGGAATACTCTATGATGCCTGATTTGATGCCAAAGGGTTTCAGGGTGACATCCTGCCCTGCCAGGTACGGGAGGATGACCAGGAGGCATGCCGGGAGAAGGATAGTTTTTTTCATGGTGTTTAATTTTTAGAATGATTTATCATGGTTTCATTAGTATTTATCAGAACCTTGTTGTCATTAAAGCCGGTAACGAATATTCAGTTCCGTTATCGCACCTTTGCTCCGGAGAAGAAAGTGAAATAACTATCTTCCGAATGGTATCCGTGGATCGTGGCAGGAGGGGTAGCCTCACTCACATATCCCAACATTTGCACTTCCTGACCTTCCGTCAGGAAGAGTGTCAATGAAAAAGTCACTGCCTCAAAGCTGTTGGTGGCGCGTGTCCATCCGCAGTAATATGTTTTATTACCGGCCAGCAACCCGGCGCGTATTTCATCGCCCGCAGCGATATGTTCATAGAAAACAGTGCCGCAGAAGGAATACACACCGTCTTCAGGGACAGTAAAGGTATTTGTCGTAAGATCGAATGCATTACCATGGTTTACCGACACGGTGGATCTTGAGCTGAAATCGATGGGGTATGTATACCCATTGGTAGGCCAGCTATACGATTCATCAAGGATTACTTCAAAACAGATCTGGTTCACCGGCGGAACGGGTACTGGTTCCCAGGATGCAAGGCCTGTATCATCCGATGTCAGAACCTTACCCTGGGCAGGGTTCCCCCCGGCGATCTTAACCTGGCCGGCCACCTCCAGCATTGTTGAGGGATTTTTTGTCCCGATACCCATCTTATCCGACACATAGAACTTACCGCCCTCGAAAAAGCCGGAATAGCCGTCAGAAGAGATTACGTTTCCTTTGACACCGTATGTCACGCCTGTTGAATTAAAAGCAGTTCCATGCACTCCAGTCCCCGCTGTGGAATTAGTCACACCGTACACCCCGATGTTGAATCCTGTTTCCGCTCCTCCAATGCCATAAACACCACGTCCTTCTTCTGAATATGAATGACCTAAGACACCTTTATTTGTCCCGGTAGTTGAACTGGCCGTTCCGGCCACTCCGCACCCTGATTGTGAATCGGAGACGCCAAACACCCCGTATGTGGTGCCAGGCGAGTGCGAAGTGACGGAAGCTCCCCGTACAGCAACAGTAGAAGATTCAACAGAATTGGTTTCCGCATTAAGTGCAAATGTGACACCCGTAGTTGCTGTTGATGCAAGCTTCATGGCCGATGCATCTGAATTTACCAGGCTGAATGCATAATGCGGTTGAGATACCGATTCTGCGTAGGGAATTGTCAGCGTTGCGGCTTTTTTCGCGCTGCCGGCATACAATGCATAGGGTACGCTCAGCATCTGAGAAGTTCCTGATATAGTGTAAGATGTTCCTCCGGCAGGGTCGGTTTCGGTTTTGAGGAAGTAGGGTCCTGCCGCCCAGTCGATATCACCTATTGAGCCTGACACAAGTGTACCACTGCCTATCTGAACCGTGATCAACCCGAAACTGTTGGCCACGGGAGTGTGCTGTTCAACAAAAACTGCAGTCCCCTCGGCTGATCCCTGAAGGATACTGAATTGCATCCCGATGGTTCTGTCGGTGACCAGTTCACCGGAGGTATTTCGAATAACCGCCTGATAACTTATCTCCTGTGGTTGGGATGAGAGGTTCGGCATTATCCATATTGCAGTTAAGAGAATGAGTAGCTTTTTCATGACTGGTGTTTTGGTTTGAAAAATTGTTAATCTTAATATTTCCTGACAACATTCAGGCAGTAGTACCTGTCCGGGACATAGTCAGACGACAGTATTGTTTTTTTACCTCAATTTTTTTCTGTTAAAAAGGATTCTGTCTGAATCATGAATGCCCGACAGCTTGAAACAGGCTTCATATGATCCGATAACCTGCCAGGCTTCTCCTGAGACAGGATCAGGATTACCCGGGCATTCCCGAGTGTGATCACCGGCATAATCAATGATGGTACTGCAAGAGATCAAAAAAGGCTGCTGCACCTTGCGAGCAATGAATATGTTTGTTTTCATGAACCGAAGATCTTTACTCTTCCCTGCCCGACGGTCATCGGGGTCACTGCCTCCCGTGGCAGCTCTCCATGAGTCCGGATGGCTTTTACGGCTAACAGGGCACATGCCCGACGCAGCCGTTACCGGCATCCACAGTATCTTCATCCAGCCGTGCTTAGATAGCGAAAATTCACTAACCGATTCCATTCAGAGAGATTTAAGGTTCCAGGCAACTGTATAGGTATAGTCTGTGCCGTTCTGTTCTGGATCATAAGGTGGCTGGTCATAGACTGCTTCTGTCAGGTTGGTGGTGCTCATAGAAGGGCTGTCGCTTTTTGAACTCCATGATACTCTTCCTCTGAGGTGGTTTATATCTGTGACCTTATACCTGACCGAACACTCGGTTAGATTGGTAAAAGTGTCAGAGTTGCTCCACTGACAACCTTCGTCTTTCGTGTCGGACCTGATTCTCCTCTGTGTATCAACAGCTTCGCCGGGAATCATGATATCGTAGAAATTTTCCAACCCGAACTGTTTAAGCTGGTCAGCGACAATCTTGTTGTCCATTGGCCAGACGTTGGTTGTGATCATTATGGCATCCATAGTTGTTTTCGGGACACTACCCGACCCATATTCCTCATAAACAAGGCCTTTGCAATCACCACAGCCACTGCCTTCACAATAATGATTGTCATTGTATTTCCAGGTGCCGTAAACCGAGCCTTTGCCAAAGATTTTTATCGGCTGGCCTTCCATGCCCTCCATCTGGGGAATTGGTTTGAATATTCCGCTTATATTGATTGTCTGGCTGCCAGTGTGTGTTGATGAATAGTCCTTATAATTCTTTGTATAATTCCAGCTCTTGGTGATTGTGATGGTACCAGTATATCCTTCAACACCGCATTCCATCAGCAGGTTCTTTTCATGTTCATAACTCTTATTCGGTTCTTCCAGGGGACCAGGTACTTCTTCCTGTTTATAGCATCCGTCACCAGTTGCTGTGAGGAGGAATGGTCCACAGCTTTTATGAAGAAGCGCACCTTCAATTCTATAATTACCACCCTTATCCGTTTTGGTTGTCCATGTTCTCTGGTCCTTGGGAGCTTCAAACTCTACTTCTGCATCCGGAACAGGCTTTCTGGCACCCTTTTCTTCTTTTTCAATCTTTCCCTTTATGATAGCATAGAATCCGTCCATATGTTCCTTTGCCTTGTCAAGCTCATATTTCTGGGCGAGGTCGATATACCATTGATGTCCTTCCTGGGG
>JAXDBV010000266.1:0-29378 GCA_034678415.1 Bacteroidales bacterium | reverse complement strand
AAGGCCGAATTCACCGTGAGCCTGTCATCACGGAAGATTTACCAGAGGAACAGGATTGATTATACTTTCGTGAAAAAGGGGGATACCTTTTACAGCCTGGCAAAGGAGTGTAATATGATGTTATGGGAGCTGTACAGGTATAACGACCTTCCCAGGAATGCCATTCCCCGTGTGGGGCAGATCATCTACCTGCAACCGAAACGGAACACCGCGGAGCCCGGGTTTGATTATCACCAGGTGAAGGATGGTGAGTCCATGCATTCCATTTCACAGCGGTATGGAATAAAGCTGCAGCAATTATTTAAGATGAATCTTATGAGCGAGGATGAAGAAGCGGTGGCGGGGACGATTCTTAACCTCAGGAAACCTAAAAACCCGGAAGAGAAAGGACCGGTGAATAAATAACTGTTTTCGGGTTATTCGAAGGATGTAAAGCGGTTCAGATCAAATCCCCTGAGGAACTCCCGTATCCCCATTCTCCGTTTGTTTTCTGCCTGCAGGTCGGTGATGGCCAGTCGTTGACCCGCCGTGTTGATTTCCAGGAATGTCTTATCATCGGTAACAAATGTGCCGGGTTGTCCAGTGGATTTTTCCCCGGTCAGTGCTGATCCGAAAATTTTCATGTGCTGTGCCGTTACCTGTTTTCCTACCAGCCGGCACCATGCACCCGGTTGTGGACTGAGTCCCCTGATCAGGTTATGGATATTCCATGCCGTTTGATCCCAGCTGATACGGCTGTTCTCCCTGGAGATCTTCGGTGCTGGTCTCAGTGTTAAACCGTCCGTGAGTTCCTGCTGCCCTTTGGTTTTAACCTCTCCCGAACAGATGAGCCGTACCGTCCTTACCACCAGCGAAGCCCCTATTACCATGAGCCGGTTACTCAGCGATCCGGCCGTTTCATCATCACCGATCGCTGTCTCTTCCTGTAAAATAATGTTCCCGGTATCTACCCTGTCATTGATAAAGAAGGTAGTAACCCCTGTTTTCTTATCCCCGTTTATAACGGCCCAGTTTATTGGTGCAGCGCCCCTGTATTGCGGCAGGAGAGAAGCGTGAAGGTTGAAGGTGCCCAGTGCCGGCAGTTGCCAAACCTCCGCGGGAAGGACCCTGAAGGCCACCACCACGATCAGGGCCGGGTTCCAACGCTTCATCTGATCAATGAACAGCGGATCGTTGAGTTTCAGCGGCTGACAGATCTCCGGGGCACGAGGCAGCGACAGCACATATTCTTTCACCGCGCTTGATCTCATCTTTTGTCCCCTTCCTGCAGGCTTGTCAGGGCTGGTCACCACCCCGCGGATATTCATCCCGGCCTCACGCAGGGCACGCAGTGAAGCTACTGCGAAGGGCGGCGTGCCCATGAAAACGATATGTATTTTTTCAGGATCGAAGGGCATGGTATACAGATGAGAACGCTACCCCTGCATGCGAACCGCTATTCTGCCTGTGTATCGTGATCATCGGGATCAAAGAACACAAAATCAAGAAAATGACCCATCTTATCGCGCTTGGTGGAGAGGTAGAATTTATTATGCTTGTTGGGCTTGATCACCAGGGGTATGTTTTCAATAATGGAGATACCATATCCTTCAAGCCCTGCCCGTTTGACGGGATTATTAGTGATAAGTCGTATTTTACCCACCTTCAGTTCTCTGAGAATGGCTGCTCCCACACCGTAATCCCTCTCATCCGATTTGAATCCCAGCTCGATATTGGCCTGCACCGTATCCCTGCCCTGTTCCTGCAGCTTGTAGGCATTGATCTTGTTGAATAGTCCTATACCGCGTCCTTCCTGGATAATGTAGACGATGACTCCTTTTCCCTCCTTTTCGATCATCTCCATGGCCTTGTGCAACTGAGGGCCGCAGTCACACCTCAACGATCCGAAGATGTCGCCGGTGATACAGGATGAGTGAACCCTCACAAGTACAGGTTCGTCGTGGGTCCATTGTCCTTTGGTGAGGGCCACATGCTCCAGGCCGTTCGATTTTTGCCGGAAGGGGATCAGACGGAACTCCCCGTAACGGGTAGGAAGATACACTTCAGCGCCTTTACGGATAAGGCTTTCGGTTTGCAGCCGGTAGGCAATGAGATCGCGTATGGTGATGATCTTTAGGTTGAATTTTTCTGCAATCGCTGCCAGCTCAGGCAACCTGGCCATGGAACCGTCATCATTCATGATCTCCACAAGTGCTCCGCCGGGCTTAAGGCCTGCCAGACGGGCCAGGTCAACGGCCGCTTCCGTATGGCCTGCTCTTCTCAGCACACCGCGGCTCCGGGCCTTGAGGGGAAACACGTGGCCGGGACGGGCCAGGTCAGCGGGCCTGGTGGCCGGGTCTACCAGCGCATTGATCGTTTTTGACCGGTCATGGGCCGATATTCCCGTGGTACAATTATGACCGATCAGATCCACAGAGACGGTAAACTGTGTCTGATGAAGAGAGGTATTGTTTCCCACCATCAGGTCCAGATCGAGCTCCTCGCAACGCTCCTCGGTGAGCGCCACACATATGAGACCCCGGCCATGCGTGGCCATGAAATTGACAGTACGGGTAGTCATCAGCTCAGCTGCTGCAATGAAGTCCCCCTCGTTCTCACGATCCTCATCATCTACCACGATCACGATCTTACCCTCACGGATATCATTAATGGCTTCTTCTATCCGGCGAAATTTACCCCTGGACTCTTCTTGTGGGTTGCCATACATTGCTCTTTTCTCCTTTCAGATGCTTTATAAAGCCTGTTACCAGGGCTATGTTCATCCAGTAAAAATGGGTCACGAAGCGCAAAATTACGATATGCAAATGAAATTTCCTCAATAAAAGATCAATAAAGGGAATAATCATGATGATCAGTTGCAGGTACAGTGTGACCCGGTAAAACGGGATACGAGCCAGTAAAATGTTTGCCAGCAGGGCGAGGATGAGGAAGAGCGGTCCCATCCACCGTAGTACTTTATGGGAGAGGAAACAGAAGGCTTCAGGTCGGTGGGGGGGCCATAATAAACGGCTGAACAGCAACATATTAGTTACATTACCCGAGGATATCCTGACCCTGCGCCGGTACTCTGTCGTCAGCCCGCCCGGCACATTCTCCTGGCAGACGGCTTCCCACGACAGAATCGCTTTTCTCCTTCGTAACAGTGGGTATACGCTGATGAAGAAATCTTCTGCCGGGTGACCTTCCGGGATCTCAGCCATATCTTCCTTCCGGATAGCAAAACAGGCGCCGTAAGCGCCCATCATGGTGCCCCATAAGGCTCCCTCACGGTACTTGATCTTCATCTCCTGGTTGATAAAGGTGTTCTCCTGGTAAGCGATACCGGTGGTCGACAGGTTGCTGTTCACCAGCCTGGCCCCTGCAACAGCGACATCAGGATCGCGGAAATACTTTACCAGGTGAAAGAGGCTGTCTTCCCGGAAGAACACCTGTGCATCGGTGAACACCAGTATATCTCCCTTCGCTTCCGGAATGATCATCCTCAGTACATTCGCTTTCCCCTGCCGGTGCGGAAAACGGAAGAGATGGAGGGACGGGTATTCCGTGCACAGCTGTTGCAGGATCGCTTCGGTGCCGTCATCGGAGGCATCGGAACCGGCCAGCACCTCAATCCTGTCTAATGGATACCCCGACCGGTAAATGTCCCGTATCTTCTCCATGATCACCGCCTCCTCGTTATATAATGACATCAGGATGCTAAGGCGGGGAAGATCATCGGCAAGGGTCCACGCCTGCCATGCAGGTTTTTTCCCTCGTTCCAGGAAATACAATATCCATGGGAATAGGAGGTAGGTGTGGAAGATGAGGAGGACGGATAACCAGAACACTATAGCCAGGATCGTCATATGCGGGCGGTGTAAAAGTCAACCAGAGAGGCTGAAATCACTAAGTTATCAAAATTTTCGCGAACCATGTCCCTGGCGTTCTGTCCGAGGGTTCTCCTGAGAGATGCATTGCCGAGCAGCATTGTGATGCTGTCAATAAACTCATTTGCGTTATTGGCTATCATGAGGTGTGTGCCATGAATGCAAGGTATTCCTTCGGCTCCCAGTGTGGTACTTACTATTGCTTTAGCGGCGGCCATGCCCTCAAGTACCTTGATTCTCAGTCCGCTGCCGGCAAACACGGGTACAACCATGATGGAATGGCTGTTGATGAACCGCAGGGCATCTGTCACCTCGCCTTCAAATATCACACCCTGTTTCCTGATCCGTTGTGAGAAAGGGGAGGGGGTGTTACGCCCGGCCACATGGAACATGAGGGATGGTAAGCGTTCCCTCAGTGCCGGCCAGACATTCTGAACGAACCACTCGAGCCCGTTGCGGTTGGGAAGCCAGTCGAGAGCCCCGATATAAAACAGGTCGGATGTACGGTTATCTGTATCCACCGGGGTATACTCGTTCATGAACAAGCCTGCCTGCGACAGATGAACAGGACACCTTACCCCCATAGCCGCGAACTTCTCCTGGTCAGACCTGCTGATGGGAACCAGCAAGTCTACCTGCTCAAGGATCCTGCGCTCGAACCTCCTGATCTTTTTCTGAGACAGCCGCAGGTACCAGCTGAGAGGTCCCGGAGGTATTGCCTGTCCCATTTTGTTCCATATCTCGTGCTCTACATTATGGGCTCTCAGGGCAACGGGCACATGGCAGGTGCTCCTTATCGCGGGCAGATACACCGCCATGGGCAACCCTTCCACCTGGATCAGGTCGAACGGTTCTGTTCGCAGCAGCTCCGTCAGCTGCAGGGTGAGTTTCCTGCATAAGAAACGAGTATAATGGTAAGGTGTGCAGCCAAGGACAAGACTGAACAGCGCCCTGAAAGGATTGATGCGGGTATTGATATCCACGAACAGGTACCTGAACGCAGGATGAGTAATGGTTTTTTCATCACCCGGTGACATGGCATGTTTGCGTGTGTTCAGGCCGAGGAGAAACACCTGCTGACCGCACGCGAGTAACCCGCGGATCATGTTGAACGTTGCCAGTGCTCCTCCGTCCCTGGGCGGAAAAGGAGACTTATTTGTCAGCAAGAGTATTTTCATCTTTCAGACGATCGTCAGGGGTCCAGTCGATATCCTCCATGCCCAGGAAAACCATTAGCTTTTTCTGTATCTTCACATAATACTCCATGTTGAGGATCATGGAGTCGGTTGTGGCCTTGTAGGTGAGGAATATCCCGAGGGGAAGGACAAGGATGGTGGAGAGCCATACACCGGAAGCCACGCTGAACACCCCTTCCACGGCCGCTTTCTTCCCAATGGTTGAAATGATGTAGTACAGCACGAAGAAGAGGGTGGAGAAGATGGCCGACATCCCGAATCCGCCTTTCCTCACCACGGCACCCAGGGGAGCACCGATGAAAAAGAAAATGAGACAGGCAACCGACAGGGTGAATTTCAAATGCCACTCAATATCGTATTTCTTGATCCTTTTATCGCGTCCTTCAATATTCAAACGGCCTGTAGATATGAAATTCTTTGCGGCGCGTGACTGATTGATCGCCGACCTTACAACGGCAAGCTGCTCATGCGGGGTGAGCTTATGATAGGCACTGTCAATGCTGAAATGAATATCCATCGTGGGAGGCTTATCCTTCTTCATCTGATCGATCCGCCAGCGATAGCTCTTATTGAAAAGATAATCATTGAAAAATCCTTTCTTGAACTCGGCTTCCTTCTCCTTCAATACCTTGTTGAGCGAATCGGTTATCTGCTCCAGTTGTACAATGTTCATCATCTGGTAGCTTTTCTTGAACAATCCTTCATCCGACCTGACGAGGCCAAACCCGGTCAGTTCAATGATGAGGGTCTGCTGCTCAAACCTGTCCCTACGGTGGGGATACGTCCTGGAACGCCGCCTTTTCTTGTCCCTGTCCATATCCTCGTAATAACTATAGCCATGATACATGGTCATAATCAGGTTTGACTTGTCGGGCGTCACCTTCATATACCCCGAATCAGCCCTGATGACATATGTGTTTCCTTTCTTCTCCGTATGATCATATACGATGATCTTCCTCATAACGTTTGTCTTCGGATCTTTATCCGCGATCTTTATGCTATAGCCTTCAATACCGTTATAAAAGATGCCGGGTTTGATGTTCAGCTCAGGTCTCTGACGTTGCACATCATACAGTAGTGAACGCATCTTCAGGTTCGTGTAAGGCAGGACATTGTTGGCGAAGAAGAAGGCCCCGATGCTGACCAGTATGCTGATGATGACCAGGGGCATGAATATCCGTTGCAGCGATATACCTGCCGATTTCATCGCGATCAGTTCGTTGTTCTCGCCAAGGTCACCGAACGTCATGATGGAGGCGAGCATCGTGGCCAGCGGCAGTGCCATGGGTACCAGGCTGGCCGAAGTGTAAAGCAACAGCTCGGCGAGGACCTTGAACTCGAGCCCTTTCCCCACCAGGTCGTCAATGTATTTCCACAGGAACTGCATGAGTAGCAGGAAAACAACCACCAAAAAGGTCAGGACAAACGGTCCCAGGTATGATTTGATGACCAGGATATGAATCCTTTTCACGTGGCTCTTGATTTTCTGTTCAACGGGAACAAAGGTATAATATTATAGGTTAATACCCATTGCCGCAATCAGGCCACGGAAATACCGAAATATGATAAAATGATAGTTACAAAAGAATGCTGGTGTTTAAAAATATTAAAATGATGTTCAATAATATCGAGATGTAAAAAGATAAAATTGATATTATTATAAAATATATTTAGATATTATTAAATATAATTAAATAGTTTGTGAAATATTTGATACTCCGGATGTAAAATGTTCAGACAGTATAACAACTCTGTCACATGGTTCGATCCCTTGGAAGGTCAGTTTTTAATGGCGGAAGTATCACGGAATGTTATAAATATTGGTCAACCGCGGGCATTGGTTCAGGTATCTGCAGATTTCGGTCCATTTAGATGTTGAGAGGCCGGGGGAAAGGGGATTACATACCCATGATATGTTTCAGTTTTGCGATCTGTGTATTCCACAGCTCGATCGTGTCGTCTTTTTCCTCTGATTCAGCGAAGTCGGTAATATGGAGCGCCACCTCACCGGTAAGTTCGTGCTGACTGATTCGGAATTCGAAAAAGCATTGTTCCTCGTTATTATTGCAGTTGTCAAGCCATTTAAACCGTACGTACCGGTTTTCTTTTTTCAGGATCATTTCGGCTTTCTCTTCTGTGCCTTCCCAGAGGAATGTAAAGATTTTTCCTTTTACGAAAACATCATCGGCAAACCACTCGGAGAGACCTCCGGCAGTGCTGAGGCGTGAGAACAATACCCTCGGCGAGCATTTCATGGTGTATTCAAGGTCAATTCTTGTTTTCATCAAAAAAACCGGTCTTTGGTTTATTCTGATATTTGCAATATAAAAAAAATCGGTCATAAAAAAAATTATGCCACATAAAGCATCAAAAACCATAACAGGCGGTCAGCGGCATACCGATCTTCTCTTCCTGCCCCATCAATATCACTGTTTTTTGCACTTTCACAGGAAGGCCATCATCCCGGGGTAACGTGCTGACAATGGATCCGGGTTAGCCGGAAAAAGGGAGTGGTTGTTCTTTTTAATGATTGGCGGTGGATGTATCGGGGAGGCAGGAGCGGAACAAGCGTTTGCGGCAAATACACATAATGTCGGTAAAGAATACGTGCGGAAGGTTTTTCATATGCCTTCTTCGCTGAATAACGTCGGGTGGTAGTGGAAGTGTTGAACAACGCAGGGAGTAACCGCATGACCTCAGAAAATTATTGACTTCATAAAAGTTTGTTGTTTCCACGTCAGCTCACTCCCGGTGTGTATTGAAATTCATGTTTTGCGCAAATTCCACCGGGAACTCGTCCCGGTTTGATAATTCTATATAATCTGCTCTGTCCAGGATGTAATTAATTTTATCTTCAAACTCCCTGTTCTTCAGGTATTGCAGGGCGCCGATCACGGCGCTGTTCCCGACCGGATAGATCCTATTTTTCAATTCATGGGGCAGCAAGCCTATATTTACTGCTGATTGAACATTTATATAATTCCCGAATCCACCGGCAAGGTATAGCGCACACACGTCATTGAATGACAATCCCGCCTCTTTCATGAGGACCTTTATACCTGAATAAATGGCCGATTTGGCCAGCTGTATTTCACGGATATCCTGCTGGATAACCTGTATGTTCCTCTCATGATTAATGATGAATGCTTCCTTCAACCATCCGGTCTCATCCACCCGGTCATTTCTTACCAGGTAAGCAACAATGTCGACGATGCCTGAACCGCAGATGCCGGCAGGGACGGTGTTGCCAATCACCTGATAGGTGCCGGGAGCGGTGAAAGCTGAGATGGCTCCGGTTACGGCAGCCATTCCACAGGATATGTTGGCTCCTTCAAAGGCCGGTCCGGCCGCCGTGGCACATGTGAATATCCGGTCTCCTTTAACAAGAGCTATTTCGCCGTTCGTGCCGATGTCAATGAAGAGATAATTTTTCCCCGGGGCTTTTAATGCAGCCAGTCCGGCCAGTATGTCTGCCCCGACATAGGCTGAAATACAGGGAAGGGTGATACACTCTGCCTCGGCATTCGTTTTCAGTCCCAACGACGCGGCTTTTACGGTTTGTTTTCCGGTAAAGGCAGGAGTAAACGGAGCCAGTGCGATGGGTACAGGGTTGGCGCCCAGCAGGAGGTGCAACATGGTTGTATTACCGGCGACCACCATTTTCCCCAGATACCCGGAACGGGATAATGCCCTGGCCGTGAAGCGGTCCAGCTCCCGGTTGATGGCCTGCAGAATACTCTGCTGCAATTCCTTCAACCCGTTTATATGTTCCTGGCAGTATTGAATCCTGGTGATCACATCCGCACCGAATTGTCTCTGGGGATTTAAGAAGGAGGCAATATTCACGATCTGGCCTGTGATCAGGTTGAGAAAATACATTACCACGGTGGTTGTGCCAATATCAACGGCGGCTCCATAGGGCTCACGGCCGGCATATTCCTCACTGTCTCTTTGAAAAGGGAGGTCTTCCAGGTACTCTGTCTGGCAGACAAGGATATTGGCTTCGCCTTCACCCGGCAGAATTACCCTTATGTTTTTACCGGGGACATATCGGCACGATATTACTTCACCTTCGCCCGCCACCGTTACCCTGCATTTTCCGCAGGCTCCTTTTCCCCCGCAGGGGGCATAAACAGAGTATCCGTTTGCTCTTAAAATATCCTGCAATGATGCGCCCGGTTCACAGATTACCGTCCGTGAACGTTGCTCTGTCAGTATCTGGATGCGTATCTTCATGAATGGTTTAATTGAAGACGGAAGCTGTATAAAATGTACTGCTGTTTCCCGGGTGCAGTGTTCTTATGTCCTTCCGCCACAGGTTGTTATGTTCACTATTCCGTTCCTTCCGTTCTCCTGCGATCATTTCCTCTTCCGGGCCGCATGAATATATTAATTCCCCGGGCAAATATCTGCTAAACGCACAAATTTATGAATGAACCATCGTTATTCAATTGAGGTTTGAATCGTAACACATCAGGATCAGGAATGGCTCACCTCTTTTATTTCGCCGGCAAGATCGGGTATACAATTTAATTTTTACAACGCGAAATTTCTGGTAATAATAATATTTTCAAAAACCAGAAATGCATATTGTTTTAATTTATTATTCAGGCATCCCGAAAGTGCGAACTTGAAGTGATGTCCTTCAGTAAATGAATATTTAATATTATATTTGCACGCTTTTGAAGGATTTTTTGTTTATTACCGGGAGCAGGGATTATGCCATTAGGATTGTTTCAGGGATGCCGGTGTATTGATGGCGAGATAGCTCAGCTGGTTAGAGCGCATGATTCATAATCATGAGGTCCCGGGTTCAATTCCCGGTCTCGCTACAACAAAAAGCCTTCCCGTGATAACGGGAGGGCTTTTAAGTTTTGCAGCAGCATGAGCAATGATGCGGAAAAACTTAAAAGACCATAGTGAAGCGCAGCGGAACAAGGCTTTTTGTTGTTAAGCACCCCTATTGGAATCGCCGTAAGGCAATTCCCGGTCTCGCTACAAAAGAAAGCTTGCCGCAATCCGGCAGGGCATTTTTATAGCATCAGCACTGTCAGGGGGTGGCCTCAGACGATTTTCGGTCGCGCTCCCGGGAATACGGAATAATACTGAGCTCTTGTTGTTTTGACCTGATGATTTACCAGTCCGCATAGTGTGAGGTCATGAATCCATTAAGAAACGGCCTTCCTGCAGGGAAGTCACAGCTATAAATACCGCTCCGTCTGAAAAACCCGCAGGAATATCCTGACATGTTTTTAAAGCTGCAATCTGCCATACAACCAATGCTTTTTCTCACAACATCCCTGAATGCAGCTGTTCCGGTATGGCCAGTATGTCATTTCTGCTGCTAGGTGTAAATATCCCTTCGCCTGTACAGCCGGTATGCCAGGATCAGCATCAACAATGAAAACCCTGTAAAATATACCAGGTTGAGTGCATTGAGCGCATATGGAGCGGTGATCACATTCGTATCGACGAACCGGAACGGGCTCAGATAGCCCAGGAATTCCACGTTTTCGGCGATCTTTGAAATAGTGTAAATAAAATACAGGATAAGCACCAGTCCGATGCTGAAGGCGGTGATGGGCCTCGGCCTCCTGACCAGGGTCGATAACAGGAAGCCTGTCGCACCAAAAAAGATATTCAGGAGAAGGGTATACACGGATAAGCATAAAAACGCCTTCACGCTGAAGGCAGCGGTCTTAACAATCCATATACTGATGAACCCTGCCAGGCTGGTGAACAGGTTCAGAAAAAAAATGTTGATGCCTGAGACTGCCAGCTTGCTGAAGAATACCTCACCGCGGGTGAGAGGTCTTGTGAGAAGGTATTCGGCCGTCTTGTTATACTCCTCTTTCAGGAGCATACCGGAAGAGAGCACAATGGAATATATGCTCCCGAGCAATAACATAAGAATCGCGTTGTTGGAAGCATAAAATCCCAGCACCGATGTAAGGTCGTCGAGGCTGGAAATACCTTTGAACTGCAGGAGTTCTTTTGGCACCAGTGTCAGCATGCCCATTACCTTTGAATGGTTAGCCAGGAAGGTGGGGTAGACCGACATTGTGACAACGATCAGCGCAGATATGATGACCATCCAGATGATGAGCCCCGCGGCGTTTCTCCGTATTTCCTTCAGACACAGGTTCCGGTTCATACGATACTTGCTTTACACCTTGTAATAATGCATGAATATCTCATCCAGCGACGGCTCTTCTATCATCAGGTTGGTGATGTCATTCCCCGACAGGAAATATACCAGGTCATTGACAGTGCCTGAATACAGGAAGGATACCGAATTACCCGGCCCCGCGCTGATCCTTTCCACTCCCCGGATATGGAAATCATCCGCGTTGAATGGTTTTCCAAACTCAAGGGATACCTTTTTCAGTTGTCGTGCCCTCAGGGTATCGATATCCTCCAGCTGTATAATCCTGCCGTCCTTTATGATCGCCACTCTTTTGCAGAACATCTGGATCTCGGCAAGAACATGTGATGAGAAGAATATAGTCATCCCCTCCCGGTTCTCTGAACGGAGGAGGTCAAAAAACACCGATTGTATCAGCGGATCAAGCCCGGTGGTGGGTTCATCCATGATGAGGAGTTCAGGGCGGTGGATCAGGGCCTGAACGATGGATACTTTTTTACGGTTTCCAGCCGACAGGTCGGAAATCTTGCGCCGCAGATCGAGATAAAACATCCCAGCAAGTGCATGAATCCTTCCATTCTTTTCCTTCCTTCGGTAGAATCTGCTGCAATAGTCGAGGAACTCACCCGCCTGCATGTATGAATAGGCGTTGGCTTCGGAAGGGATGTATCCTACCCGCTCCTTGATCTCTTTTGTTTGTCGGATAACATCCATCCCCATAATCCTTGCACTGCCCGAGGTAGGGAAGATCAGGTTCATGAGTATCCTGATGGTGGTTGATTTGCCTGCGCCGTTGGGCCCGATGAACCCGAATATCTCACCTTTACCGATCTCCAGGTTGATGTGCTCTATTCCCCTGGCTTTTCCGTAGTGTTTTGTAAGATCAGTAATATCAATAACCGGTACATTCATGGCTCTCATCGGTAAGCTGCCTGGTCCGCATGAACATGTATTTCACTGTCATGCGTATTCTTTACCTTGTACGGAATGTGATGTTGATGACAATCCGGCATATTCAGAAGCTAACAATATACATTAATGGCGTTCGCGGCATCACCCGTAAATAGGCAGTGATGAGCGCACATGTATGATCAGGTTCCGGGAGGACGAATTTTATTTCTTCTTCTTAAGAAACCGGTAAATGATCAGTATAAGAACAGCCCCGCCGGTAGCCAGCAGGATGCTAACCAGGTCAAACCCCTTGACCGATCCCAGTCCCAGCTGAGAACCGAGAAACCCGCCCACAAATGCACCTGCTATACCTAAGAGGATGGTGATAATAAATCCCAGGGGATCCTTGCCCGGCATGATAAACCGTGCCAGCAACCCGACGATCAGCCCCAGCACAATCCAAGTTAAAATACCTGTAAGTGTCATTGTTCAATGATTAAGTTAATACAATGTTAGGTGTAACCATCATACAAATTACATTAAAAAAATATTCAATGGTTCAAATTGTTCAGAAATATTTTCTTCTTGGACGGAAAACAGAGAAAAGCTCACAGCAGAACATCGAGCTTGTCGTCGAAATCTATGCCCCGTGTTCTGCCACATGTATTGCGGTTCACAGGAGGGAGAAAAAAAGAAGAAATTGACGTCTGGTCCTGCGTTAAAGGTTATTTTATTTGTTTTGTAACTATATGCATAAATTATTTAGTAATTTCACATCCATAAATTCTTTAATCGTGTTACCCTTAATTCAGTGATATTGTGAAACGCATTGTCTTTCTGTTATTTGTAATAGTGTTGATCGGTTCGTCCTGCAAGGACAGGGGTGATCATCTTGCCGGGTATAATCCTTTGCTAACGGAGTGGCAGACACCTTTCCAGATACCTCCTTTTGATAAGATAAAGGCCGGCCATTTCCTCCCGGCAATACAGGAAGCAATGAAACAACACGACCGGGAGATTGAAGCCATTGTGAATAGTTCTGATGAGCCTGATGTGGTAAACACCGTTGAGGCGTTGGATTACAGCGGCGAAATGCTTGACAGGATCACGGCCGTTTTCTTTAACCTCACCAGTTCGGAAACGAACAGCAAGCTGCAGGATGCGGCCAGGGAGATTTCACCCATACTGACCCGGCATGAAGATGATATCCTTTTCAATGCAAAATTGTTTCAGCGTATAAAGACGGTATATGATAAGCGCAAGGGGCTGGGTCTTACCCCCGAACAGGAGAGGCTGGTAACAGAGATCTATAAGAAGTTTGTCAGGGGGGGCGCCAACCTGGATCGTACTGACCAGTCACGGCTCAGGGAGATCAACAGGGAGCTGTCGCTGTTATCGCTGCGGTTTGAAGAGAACCTGCTGGAAGAGACCAACGGCTACCAGCTGGTAATCACCGATGAAGCTGATCTGGCAGGACTACCGCAGACGGTCATATCGGCTGCGGCCGAAGCAGCCCTCACTGCCGGGAAGGAAGGCACATGGGTGTTCACCCTCCATAAGCCCAGTATGATCCCTTTCCTTCAGTATGCTGAAAACAGAGCTTTACGAGAACACATATTCAAGGCATATATCAACCGTTGCAGCCAGGGCAATATGAACGATAATACCGCTCTTGTGTCGCGCATCGCATCGTTACGGGTACAACGCTCACATCTTCTTTCCGCAACATCATTTGCCGATTTTATCCTCGGAGAGAACATGGCAAAAACTTCGTCGGCCGTGTACCGCTTCCTTGACAGGTTATGGGTCCCTGCACTGGACAAGGCCAGGCAGGAAGCGGCCGATCTGCAGGCATTGATCGATGAGGAAAAGGGCGGCTTTACATTACAGCCGTGGGATTGGTGGTACTACGCTGAAAAACTGAGAAAAATAAAGTTTGACGTGGATGAGGAGATACTGCGGCCTTATTTCAAGCTCGATCAGGTGATTAAAGGCGCGTTTGATGTTGCTCACCGATTGTGGGGAATCCGTTTCAACACGATCGACAGCGTCCCGAAATACCATCCCGATGTTGAGGTCTGGGAAGTCATTGATAAGGATGACTCTCACCTCGGTGTGATATTTATGGATTTTTATCCGCGGGAAACGAAGCAGAGCGGTGCCTGGGAAGATGAATACCGCAAACAGTACCGAAAGGACGAGACAAGGATACATCCTGTTGTAACGGTGAACTTTAATTTTCCCGAGCCCATCGGCAGCAGGCCCAGCCTTCTCAGTCTTGAAGAGGTGGCAACACTTTTTCATGAATTCGGACACGCCTTGCATAGCGTCCTGTCGGATTGTACCTATCCCTCCCTTACAGGCACTGATGTGGCAATCGATTTTGTTGAACTGCCTTCACAGATCATGGAAAACTGGGCCATGCATCCGGAGGTGATGAAAACCTATGCCATGCATTATGAAACTGGTGAACCGATCCCTGACACTCTGCTGGAAAAAATAAACGCAGGCAGGTATTTTAACCAGGGTTTTATCACCGTTGAATACCTTGCCGCCTGTTACCTGGATATGGACTGGCATATGTTGACCGACACACTGCGGCAGGATGCACTGGCGTTTGAATCATCGGTGATGGAACGGATAGACATGATGCCCGGGATCGTGGTCAGGTACCGAAGCCCTTACTTCGGCCACATATTCAGCAGCCAGTACCCGGCCGGCTATTACAGCTATATCTGGGCGGAGGTGCTCGACAAGGATGCGTTCCAGATGTTCGTCGAAAAGGGCCTGTTCGACCAGGCTACAGCGGCAAGCTTCAGGGAAAACATCCTCTCGAAGGGAAACACAGCCGATCCATTGAAACTGTATGTTAAATTCAGGGGAAGGGAACCATCCATCAACCCCCTGCTGAAGTACCGTGGACTGTTGTAATATCCAGCCAGCGATACAGGATAACTACAGGAGAGGAAAAGTAACCGTTATCTTCTTATGACCGGGTATTCATGAAGGCTCGTAACCGGGTGAAAGGTGCTCAGTCAAAAACAAAATTACCCTTTTTTATCTCTTCGATCAGGATCCTGGCCCCATCCTCGTTCAACTCAAATTCCTTGATCATCGTTACCGCCCACTGCCATTGCCTTGGAGTCAGATTATGATATTTTTCTTCTGGCAACAGTGTTTTTTCACCGTTCAGATCCTTCACGAAATTATCCGAGCTCCTTGCCCTGCCTTTTACCTCTTCCTTGCCGGTATATACTCTGTTATTGAGCATGGTGCATTATTGTTTTGTTTTTCCCAATACATAGACGAATCTGACGGCTGTATGGTTGCATTCATTGAAATACAAAAAAACCGTGCTTGTAATGATTGAATTGATTGTCTGATTGTTATATCATAAAATATATAAGTTCTCCCGGCTCTTAATATGGAAAGTGTTGCATTTCAAATAGTTGACTGATATCAGGGGTTCTTCTTATTTAATAATCCTGTATATAGATATTATATTGAATAACAGTGGAAAATGTTCAATATGACCGAATCCTGAATGAAGTATAAGGGAGGACAATTCCCTGACCGAATAATAATTTCTGGCCGAATAGGCGAGATACCGGTATGCCGCGGGATTACCGGATAGTGTACTGCCGGCACCGGCAACAATACTATTCAGGTAACGGTGGTAGAGCGATTTTATGAACCGTGATCCGGGCTGACCGGTCTCGACAATAACACACTGCCCGCCGGGTCTCAGCACCCTCCTGATCTCCGACAGGTAATTGTTGCTCAATGGATTATGAAATGTCAGGTTGCGGAAGGCAAACGCGATCCCTATGCTGTCGAAATAATCATCTTCAAACGGAAGGCCCGCCACATCTCCCTTAATAAACTTGATATTTTCAGTTTTTCTCCGCCGGCTCTTGCCGATGGCCAGGCCAAGCATGGGCTCACTGAAATCCAGGGCATGGATCTCTGTTTCTGTACCGGCCATCCTGCGGAGGTGTATGGCCAGGTCGCCCGTGCCGGTGCATAAATCAAGCACCCGACGCGGATGATTACCCAGGCATATGCGGGCAGCCTTCTTCCTCCATACCTGATCCATTCCCAGCGTTAGCAGCCGGTTCATCAGATCATACCTCCCTGGTACGGAGGTGAACATCCGGTACAGCGGCCGGCTCGACAGTTCCTCGTTTTTCATCAGATTAGTCTGGATCTCAAATATACAATGATTGCCTGTCCTTCCTTTTACAAGGTTGTGAAACCTGAGAATTTATTTTCTCAACAGGAAGGTTGAACGTTAGATATGCGTAAAAAGGTGAAGAACTCAACGAAGATTTTATAATTTTATTGGTTGGTATCAGCGCGAATACATATAAAAAAATCTATAGGATGAAAACAAGGAAGGTCAGGATGGGGATGGTTGGCGGTGGTCCGGGATCGTTCATCGGTGCGGTTCATTATTATGCTGCTGTGCTCGACGGACAGATTGAACTGGTATGCGGTTCGTTCAGCTCCGACAGCCAAAAATCAATAATCACCGGTACCCGTTATTATCTCGATCCTTCAAGGATCTATCCCACGTACCGGGAAATGATGACCAGGGAACGTGACCTGCCGGAACACCGGCGGATGGATCTGGTGTCTATCGTTACTCCCAACCATCTCCATTTTGAACCTGCCAGGCTGGCACTGGAGAACGGGTTTCATGTGGTTTGCGACAAACCGTTGTGTCATAGCACCCGTGAAGCCAGGGAACTGGTAAAACTGACGGAGAAAACGGGACTCATCTTTGCCCTCACGTATCCCTATATTTCTTATCCTGTGGTGAAGGAAGCCAGGGTGATGATCGATTCGGGTGCCCTCGGCAAAATACGGAAGGTGGTGGTTGAATATCCGCAGGGATGGCTGTCGGAAAGGCTGGAAATCACCGATAATAAACAGGCTGAGTGGCGGGGTGATCCTGCGCGGTCGGGCAGGTGCGGAGCCATGGCTGACATCGGTGTCCATGCCCTTAACCTTGCCGAATATGTCACATCGCTGAAGGTCACTGAACTGTTTGCCGATCTCTCAAGGGTTGTCCCCGGGCGTGTGCTGGATGACGACGGTAATATCCTTGTCCGGTTCAGCAACGGCGCTAACGGTATCATGTTTGCCACACAGATCGCCGCCGGTGAAGAGAACGATGTGAATATCAGGGTATGGGGAGAGAAGGGAGGGCTCGAGTGGCACCACCACGATCCCAACACCCTGATCCATAAGATACCCGGCCGGCCGGCACAGATCATCAGGGCAGGCCATCATGAATACCTCTCATCTCTGGCAAGGCATAACACCCGTATCGTGGCCGGTCATCCCGAAGGATTCGTGGAGGCATTTGCCAATATCTACCGTAACGTGGCATCCCTGATACAGGCCCGGATGGCAGGAACCACACCTGTAAAAGAAGACCTCGATTATCCCGATATCTATGCCGGGCTCAGAGGTATGATCTTCCAGGACCTGGTGGTGGAATCGTCCGAAAAAAAGAAATGGATCAGGTTCCCGGAGTCATAAAAAAAAATATGAGACGGTTCATCGAAGCAGTGATCTTTGACATGGATGGTGTACTGGTTGACACAGAGCCTATCCATGGCAGGGCATGGACACAGGTGCTGGAACAGTGCGGGTGTACACTGCCTCCCGGATGGTACCGGGATTGGTTCGGCGCTTCCGACAGACTGATCGCACCCGTGCTGGTTGAAAAATATGCCGTGTCTGTTGGTGTGGAAGAGCTGCTGAAAGGAAAATATTCGCTGGCCGTTCACCTGCTCGAAACAGAATCGGAGTCATTCCCGGGCCTTCCTGAAGCCTTGCGATCGATGGACGGAGCCCGCCTGGCCATGTGCACCTCCAGCAAGCTCGAGGAGGCCGTCATCGCTCTGCGCCGAACCGGCATCATAAGCCTGTTCGAAGTGATGATTGCCTCCGACCATGTGAGACAAAAAAAACCGGCGCCCGATGCCTACCTCCTTGCCGCCGGAAAACTGAACCTTCCACCCCATAAATGCATGGTGGTTGAAGATACCGCGATCGGTATTGAAGCGGCAAAACAGGCGGGGATGCGTGTGGTTGCTGTCCGTACATCACAGCCTGACAGGATGCTGGCACAGGCTGAACAAATCTTCGACAGCACTGTGGATGCCATACAGTGGCTGAAAAAGTATATTCATAAATAAAAGAATGAACGATGAATGATGTTCTTCATGTACTGCAAAAACACAGGATTATCCCTGTTGTGGTCATTGATCATGTTGGCCAGGTTGTGCCACTGGCCAATACTCTGATGGAGGGAGAGCTCCCGCTGATGGAGGTGACCTTCAGGTCGGCTGTGGCCGCCGAAGCCATCAAAGCCGTAAGAAAACGGAACCCTGCGATGTTAGTGGGTGCCGGCACCATCCTCACCACTGACGATCTGAGAATGGCGATCGATGCCGGCGCCTCGTTTGGTGTCGCCCCGGGATTTGATCGTGTGGTGGCGCAGATGGCGGTGAAGGAATCCTTTCCCTTCTTCCCCGGTGTTATGACCCCCACCGATATCCAGGGTGCACTGATGCTGAACATCACGGTTCTTAAGTTCTTTCCTGCGGAAGCTGCAGGCGGACCCCTCATGATACGGAGCCTCCTGGCCCCTTTCTCCCACCTCGGCATAAGGGTAATACCTACCGGCGGCATCAACCCCGGCAACCTGAACAAATACCTGGAGGTGCCGGAAGTGCTGGCTGCAGGCGGCACATGGATCGCCCGAAAGGAAGATATCGCCATGGGAAAATGGGACGAAATAAAACAACGATGCAGGGAGGCAACCGGACTGATCGCACAAAAATGATACATTTACGGTAAAACCGGTATTATATATTCCGTATGGATTTTGAATCATTGCTGGTTGACAGCTCACGAGCGGTGGCCGATATGGCGGTTCAGGCGGTATGCTGCGACCCGTCCCTGGTGAAACAGCTGGTCGACCTTGCCCTGCAGGATAAAGGACAGGTTTCATCCAGGGCAGGAAGGGCCCTCTACCTGGCAGCCGAAACCTGCCAATGTGACATCCATCCTTATGCCAACCGGATCATCCGTGCAATATATACTGCAAAGAGCGAGGGCTTAAAGAAAAACTTTCTCAGACTCCTTACCATTTACACGTTCACCGGAGAAGAGAAAGACCTCGGTACGTTTGTAGATTATTGCATGAGATGTATTGTTGCATATGATGAGACTCCGGCCGTGAGAATACACTGCATGCGTATATTGGCAAATCTTACACAGCAGATCCCTGAACTTAGGCATGAACTCATCGCCGCTATTGAATCAGGTATGCCTTACGGATCAACGGGATTTAAATCATTCGGAAAGAAAACTATTGCCGGCCTGAACAGGCAGTGATTATTCTGTCGGGAAGCTCTTTCGCATACATCATAATCGATTTATTGACAACTAAACAAGTGATAGCCATGAACCGTCAGCAGAAAAACATCACATGTCCCGGTATTGTGATTATTCTTCTAATCCTGTCGTTGCTGGCAGGATGCACATCCGGTGTATCGCAGTGGAGCCCTGCGGAATATACCTTGGCTACCCGCTGGAGCAAAGAGGTTACGCCATTGAATGTATGGCAGGAATATCCGAGACCCATGCTCGTGCGCAACGACTGGCTCAACCTTAACGGCCTTTGGGAATATGCAATAACACCGCTTAACGGTAAACACCCTGATAAGTGGGATGGCAAAATCCTTGTCCCTTTCCCTGTTGAATCGGCATTGTCGGGAGTGAAAAAAACCGTTGGCGACACCAACCTGCTGTGGTACCGGAAAAGCGTCACCATACCCCCGGCATGGAAAGGGATGAGAATCTTCCTTCACTTTGAGGCGGTCGACTGGAAAACAACCGTGTGGGTTGATCACTTTGAAGTAGGATCACACCAGGGTGGCTATACACCATTTGATGTTGAACTGACCAGGTTTGTCAGGGCAGGGAAGAAACACCAGATAACCGTTTCGGTATGGGATCCGACCGATCAGGGGGAACAGCCCCGCGGAAAACAGGTCTCACGGCCCGGAGGGATATTCTATACCTCAGCTACGGGTATCTGGCAGACAGTGTGGCTTGAACCCCTGCCTCATTCCTTCATACAAGGTCTCACCACCCACCCTGATATCGACTCGGGGCTCATACACCAGCAGTGCAACATTAATCACGGGGTGGAGAAGGACAGCCTCCGCGTGAAAATTACCCTCGACAATGAACCCGTGACAGAGATCCTGTGCGGTTCAGGCAACACGAACATACCGGTTCCTGATGCCCGTCTATGGTCACCCGAACACCCTGTGTTGTATGACATGCAGGTACAACTCCTGAGGAATGGCCAGGTGATGGATGAGGTCCTGACCTGTTTTGGAATGAGAAAAATCTCCCTTGGCACAGACCCGGCAGGGTACACAAGGATGATGCTGAATAACGAATTCATTTTTCAGAACGGTCCTCTCGACCAGGGTTTCTGGCCTGACGGTATCTACACCCCTCCCTGCGACGAAGCCATGCGCCATGATGTGTGGATGGTGAAGGAACTGGGATTCAACATGCTCAGGAAACATGTGAAGGTAGAACCGCGCCGGTTCTACTACTGGTGCGACAGGCTCGGTGTGCTGGTATGGCAGGATATGCCCAGCACATCAGGATTTATCCGTTCCGGCCATCCTGACCTCGACGTGACGGAAGAACACGCACGGCAGTTTGAATATGAGCTCGAACAGGTCATCAGTTCACGCGCATGCCATCCAAGTATTATCGTATGGGTGCCGTTTAACGAGGGATGGGGACAGTATGCCACCGGGAAGATCGTGGATATCATACAGCGGCTCGATCCCTCACGGCTGGTCAATGCAGCCAGCGGATGGGCCGACAGAGGAGTGGGCCATATTATGGATATTCACAACTACCCCGAGCCCCGGATGCCACAGCCGGAAAGAGACAGAGCCGTCGTCCTGGGTGAATTTGGAGGCCTCGGCCTGCCGGTCACAAACCATGTGTGGCAGGCAGAAAACTGGGGCTATAGAAAAATGAGCAGCCCCGATGAATTGCTCATGCGGTACGAAGAATTCTACGCCTCGGTGTGGGATTATGCCGGACACGGGCTCAGTGCGGCCGTCTATACACAGATCACCGATGTGGAAACCGAGACCAACGGCCTCATGACCTACGACAGGGAAGTGTTGAAGATGGATACCGGATGGATTAACCTGGCAAACAGGGGATACCTTCCACCAATGCTGGAAAGTGAACAGAGAATATTCCTTGATAAGATGGATGTGAACTTCAAAAAACCGGTGGCCGGAGGTATGATCTTCTACTCCCTCGATGGTTCTGATCCTGATCTGACATCAGACAGATACACTGCTCCCGTGACGGTCAGCCACAACCTCACATTAAAGGCACGTGTCATCTGGCCTGACGGACACAAAAGCCGCATACGCGCGTATCGTTTTAACATGGTAAGTCCTGTGCCGCCCGTATCAACAGGGACGCTCCGGAAAGGCCTGAAGGTGAAGCTGTATGAAGGGCGTTGGCAATCGCTCCCTTCCTTCGATACCATACCGGTGATCAATGAATTCGTCACCCATGCCATCACTACCGACATTGCTGCACGTGATGTTTCCTTCGGACTCCTCTTCCAGGGTTATATCAGGATACCGGAGACAGGTGTATATACCTTCCGTCTTGCCTCGGATGACGGCGCCAGGCTGATCCTCAACGATTCAATCATCGTTGATGGCGACGGCATTGGTAGAATGAGCCCGGTAACAGGCTTTTGTGCACTGGCTGAAGGAGTACATAAGATCACCATTCCTTATTATCAGCGGTCGGGCGGCCGCGGGCTACAGGTGGAAATTTCAGGCCCGGGTACCGATGTGAAGGAGATTGATCCTTCATGGCTGTTCCATGAGTGATGAGGAATTGATTGGAAACTCCTGTAAATTGTCAGTAAATGCTATTCGTTGGAAGGCACCCTTATTGCGGGCCATTTATATCTATTCGTTCGTAATGAATTCACTTCCAGATGCGAATTAAACTTTTTTACAGGATAATTAAATAATATTTAATAAATGCTTCATAAATTAAATATATAAATAAATTAAATGTAATTAATATTTAATAATATTAAATATTAATTAAATATAATTAACCTGTATTTTATTTTCTTCCACGTTAATTCTTCAGTGGTAACTTAAACCGGAGTTTTCCGTCAGTGCCGTCCTTGCCTTCCTGCCGTATTTTTGCTATTTTTGTTAAAAGCTATTCCATGTGGAACGGGGGAGTCACGGTCTTCATGATACGGCGGGTGAGGTGAGTCCGCTGATGATATACAGGTATCTGAGGTACCTTGCCGTTATTAATGTTACCACAATCCTGCTGGGTATCCTGTTTTATGGTGAGAAGTTTGATTTCTGGAGTTTTGCGATCAGTTACCTTGGGGGAACGGTCACGCCGTCGGGCAAGCCCAATCTTGTTTCTTTCCTGATCTTCACCGGCGGTATGATCATCTGCAGTCTTACCTGTTTCCGCATCAGCCTGTTATGGAAGGGTGCCATATCGCTTCCCAACAGGAGTCTTAACCGGGTGATCTTTGAGGTTTGCGGTATCGGATATATCCTGATGCTTATGCCGCATAATATATTTGATCCTCTACACATGATCGGTGCCGGCTTGGTCTTCTCTTCCTTCTGGCTTTTCTGTATCATTACCCTTCACCGGATGCGAGATAGCATCGGAACCTGGAGGTTTTTTCTTTATCACCTCATATTGCAGGGTACCGTTCTACCGTATGCCTTTCTTTTCTTCATTGGTTCGGGTATCAAGCAGAACATGCAGAAATTTGCCGTAACAGGGCTCGTGATAGTAATGGTGGCCATCAGCAGGATGTATCTTTTGCATCACTGCGAACCAGCGAGGATGACGTTCCCAGCCGGGCCCGGCCGTTAAGATGCCTTTTCCCGGTTCTATACCCGGTTCAACAGCGTATTCCGTCATGGTAGCCGACAGGATACATGGTTTATTCAACAATGATCTCATCAACGAAAAGCCAGGCTTTTCCTCCGGCTCCGGCATGCCAGTCGGGCACCGTGCCGGTATTCCGGGCCTTTATCCTGATGTATCGTGCCGGTTTGGCATCGAACAATACCTGGAAGTCCCTCACAAAGGTTTTCGGATTGTTAAGGTCGGATATGCTACGGGTGATTTTTGTTTCGGTGAACTGTTGACCGTCTTCCGAGATCTCTATGCCTATCGAGAGGGGAAGGAATATCCATGAATCCGTTTTGTTAAGGAATCCGATACTTATTTTCGATACATTTCTGACGCTATCGAGCATCAGGCGGGCGTCAAAATCGACCCCCTCGTATCCCTGCCAGTGACCATCGAGGTGATCCAATGATCCCCGTATGCCATTGGTGAGGCCATAGTCTCCGCCAGCTGAATAACGCTGTGAGTACGGATTGGTGGTTTCGATCCTGGAACCCGTGGCAAGGTGAACGGTGAACGATTGCTCATCGATCTTTCCGGCCGGCACCCCATCCATGAATGAGTTGGCTTTTATCATCATGTTACGGGTGATCAGGATGGGCTCACCATAGAGTGCGGATTGAGGTGTGGGCTCGGTACCGTCGGTAGTATACCGTATTTCGGGTACGGGGATCTCCGTTTTCAGCACGGCGGAAATGTTCCCGGAAATACTGTCAAGACCGGCTTTGAACGTCACGTTCAGAGCGCTTTTGGCATAGTTTATCCCCATGTTGTCCCACCGTTTCATATGCCGGAGTACTCTGGAGGCGAAGTTATTCCAGTTTTTCTGTTCGGCGGGTGTCCATACGACTTCGGAAAGGGCGGTCAGGCGCGGGAAGAGCATATATTCGCAATGGTCGGGTGTGGCTATATATTCGGTCCACATGTTAGCCTGCGCCCCAAGGATATGGACCGACTCCTCGGGTGTGAGCTCATCGGGTACCGGCTCAAAGGCGTAGACGGTACTGAGGGGCACCCATCCTCCGATGGCTGGCGGTTCAAGTTTACGGAGGCCCTGGTAATAGTCGAAATAGCAGTGTGATGTTGGCGTCATCACCACATCGTGGCCTTGGCGTGCCGCCTCGATCCCTCCCCTCATCCCTCTCCATGACATTACTGTTGCCCTCGGCGCCAGGCCTCCTTCCAGTATCTCGTCCCAGCCTATCAGCTTCCTGCCCTTGCTGCCAAGAAACGCTTCTATCCTCCTGATAAAGTAGCCCTGTAGCTCCCTCACATCCTTCAGTTTTTCCGTGCGCATCCTTGTCCGGCATTTCGGACACTTCTCCCACTCCGTCATGGTGGCTTCATCACCGCCAATGTGGATGTATTCTGAAGGAAAGAGATCCATCACTTCAGTGAGTATATCTTCAATGAATTCAAAAGTAGCATCGTTGCCCGCGCAGTAGAGGTTTGTGAGGGGCCACAGGCCTCCGGGGGGCACCGGCCGTGCTATACCCGTGCATGAATATTCAGGATAGGCGGCCAGGGCGGAAGCGCCGTGTGCCGGCATTTCAATTTCGGGGACAACGGTTATGAACCTGTCGGCAGCATACTGAACGATGTCCCTTATCTCATCCTGCGTGTAAAAACCTCCGTATGTGGCTGTTTCGCCCGGCTGTTGCGGCGGCCGTTCATTCCATGGAAGGTTCTCCCGGTCAACGCGCCAGGCGCCCACCCCGGTCAGCCGGGGGTATTTTTTTATTTCTATACGCCAGCCCTGGTCATCCACCAGATGCCAGTGGAAATAGTTCATTTTGTACAAAGCCAGGTAATCAATATGTTTCTTAATGAAATCGACCGGGAAAAAATGTCGTGACACATCGAGATGGACACCTCTCCAGCTGAAGCGCGGGCGGTCAGTGACCGACACACAGGGTATCGACAGCCTGGCCGCACCTGCACTATCCGCCGCCTCCTTTGGCAGAGGTATGAGTTGCCTAAGGGTCTGCATGCCGTTGAACAGCCCCCGGAGAGTATTCGATTCGACAAGGATCCCCTTCCTGCCCACGTCAAGCCTGTACCCTTCTTCCCCGAGATCGGCAGGAATGGCAGAAAGCCTGAAAAGAATGTTCCCTGTCTGAGGTCGCTTCTCGTTGTACACCTCTACTGCAGGAGCCGCACCGAGGGAAGCGGACAGGAGTGAGGAAAACTGCCCGGCGATATTCATAACTACCTCATCATCAGGAGTATAGTAAATTACCGTTGAGGAAGAAAGGCGGAAGCTGCCCTTCGATAACTGGTATTTCACCGGCAGTGGTATAATGCTGATTTCAGGAGTCACCCGTGTACATCCCGACATCAACAACGCGAAAGTTATAACCGACGGATACCATAACAGCCTCGTTAACAAAAGGTTGTATTTCATCGCTAAGAAGTTTGATCGAATATAAAATTACAGAAAATATGGTTATTATACCAGAGGCATGACGGATTTCCGGGGCAGGAGGAATGCCTGTTGCCGGCCTCTTTTTCCGGCCTCTATTCCGGGCAACGGAGGCGCTTACGCGATCATCTTCTTCAGTTGTACCAGGTCGATATCGTCGTAGCGCATATGATGGATCATCCGGGACGGGATGAAATCCAGTTCGATCAGGAGAAGGAGCATCGATTTATTATCCACAAATACAGCTGCTTCCACCGATCTGAACCCCAGATCCTTCGCCGCTTCGATGCCATAGGTGATAAGAAGCCTGCCCAACCCTTTCCGCCGGTGGTGATGATCCACCACCAGCGCATAGATCTCAAATCCCATGACAATATCTTCCTTTGTAATCAGTATCCCAGTGATATCACTGTTGCCCGGACTGGCACAATAGTACCTGATGCCCTGCATCCGGTGTGCTTTAAAGAAATGGTTAATCTTCTCATCATCAAAAGGGATACCGGTGTATGACAGAAACTTCAGGTTGGCAGGATCATTGAACAGCCTGATATACGCTTCTTTGAGACGGTCAAAATCAGCCTGCCGTTCGGATGGAATGTATTCGCGGATATTCATGTCAATAAAGCATTTACCTCTTTATGATCGCTTAATGACAGGGGTATTTTACTATTACCGTGCACGCAATATGCCGGTGATATCCCTAAAGTAAATTTAAGCAATTTAGCCTTTCCAATCGGCGAATTGTTTAAATTTAAATGTTCTATTTATTTCTTTTCATCAAAACACCCATCATGAAACCAGGAATATTCAGAAGACGGCGCGGGGACGGTAGTTCAGGGCAGGTTCAGTCACCAGGAATGGAAGCATCCGGTCAGTCGTTCAGCAATACAGGCTCCCTGCCCGATGACGGGAGCGTGACACCGGCCTCCGGTACTGTCATGACGGATGGCGGGACGGTAAAAACCATGAGGCGGCGGGGCAGACCCAGCGGATCAAGGAATAAACCGAAAACGAAGAGGGGGAAAATGAGAAAAAAGATTATCCCTCTTACACCTGCCACCGGTGATAAGGAGGCTGCTACGAAAGAAGGCAGAAAGAAGGACAGGAATGAAAAGAAAAAGGCCCTGAAAATGTCGTTCAGGATGGCTTCAAGGAAGGTTAAACTGTTAAAGAAGGCCTATCACACGCTGGTAGACCAGGAGCTGTCAGCCAGAAAAAGCTATAAGACGGCACGTAAAGCAGGGAAAATGCCGGAGACGGTGGATCATCTGAAAGCAGAATACAGGATTATCCGTGATGAAGCCGACACGGCATATGTCCATCTCAGGGAAGCAAAAAAGTCGAAGAAGAAATACAGGAAAGCCCTGAAAAAAGTCTGACAGGAGCGGGATGTGCACCGGGTGCCCGTCGCAATATCCCTGCGTCAGAAGCTGTATACCAGCTTTAGAAAACATTCATCCCTTTTCCTGATGCTGGCAAAAGGGGAATCACCCTTACCTGCAAGCACCCGTATACCTGCTGTGAGTTCTGTGTTTTCATTAGGCATATAGGTGACCATGGGCGTATATATCAGGGCATGATCGTTCTTCAAGTCCTTCCAGCTTCCGATGATGAAGGCTCCCGCCAGGGGTGTAACTTTCAGCTTATCGTGAAGGAACTTCTTTTCAAGGTTCATCAACAGGTAATCATTGAGGTTTCCGGAACCCCTCTCATGGAAGAAGCCGTGCAGGAACTGTAAATTGATATATGAACCATTCCTTACGGTATAATGTGTGCCGACATGGTATTTGAAATACGGTTTTTTTTCAAGAACGACAGAATCTATCAGCGGCCATCCCATGGCGCTCAGGTCGGTAGTCATGATGATCTCCTCTTTGGGAATGAACAGCGCCATCTCGCTCCATATTCCCACGCTTCCCACCGCTCCTGCCATATCGGCCCCGATAATATGCGAGCGGGGGAATGCGAGTTCCGTTTTTACTTTCACGTTTCCAGACATGTCGGCCGGTGTGATGGTATTGTAATAGGGTAATGGCAGGCTTTCACGACCGTAGACATAGCTCAGGGAAAAATCAAAACCGCCGGCAAAGCCGTTAAGGCGGATACCCGTTGAAGCCGACTCACCTATTTTCAACTCAGGCATGATAACCGTGTCGCTGAGTGAAGCCAGTGACAGCCCGGCCGGCAGGCTCATCCCTCCCGTGAACATGTTGGAGAAATCTCCTTTAGGCAGTGTTGCCGGCCTGTAAAAGGGCACGTAAATCCCTTCGATATTGAACGTACCCAGGTAATAAGTCACTTTCAGCGCTTCAACGCCGTCATACCGGCCGAAATCCCAGATATCCTCCAGATCGAGAGGATTGAGGTTACGCGTGGGGTTCAGCTTATCGCCACGTCCCCAGGGTATGACCTGCCTGCCCAGTCGAACGTCCATATTCTTAAATATGAATCCGTACAGGTCAATGTATGCCTGGCGAATGTTCAGGTCATACGGAGATGTTTGATCCGTGTTGAACAACTGCTCTGTTTTTGTGATGAATGGAAAACCGAAGCTGCGTACCCATATCTCACTGTTGAACCTGGCTTTTTCCTGGAAAGATTTATTCATCCACAGGCTGATCCGGTTTTCACTCCATGACCAGGGATATCCGTTGCCGGTTCTGAACCGCTGGTCGCTCAGCAGGGTGCCGGTAACATCCAGTGGCTGTGCCCACCCTGCTTCCGCCACGAAAGTGGTAACAAGGAAAACTGCCACAGCCCATGACGACAGTCTTGCCCGAATCGTTTTCATTTTATCGTATTTTTACTGTTTCATCTTGCGGACAGTAAACTCATCATCCGACAGGTTATTGTCAAATGATATTTTGTCCATACTCATAATTGTTTTATGACCCTTCTGGAGATTACGCATCTCCATGGTGGTATTTGTCCAATAACCGTTTATCATTTCAGCCTTGTTCTGTAACACTTTGCAGTTCAGTCCGCCCCGGTTATAGAATTCAACCTTCTCGGCACAGTAGTTATCCTTTCTGATAGTGATTATAAGCTTTGAGTAATCACTGTTGGTACCCTGTTTGGGGGTTAGTTCAAGAACATAATGTTCCGGTTTGTTTTCCAGCAATTTCGGATCGAACTTATCCGAATAGGCAACGGCCTCCATGTCTTCATAAGTGAAGTCGGTGCCGGCGAATGATTGATTCCTGACATGGGATGCAATACGCCGTTCATTACCGAAAGCGGGCAGATAGATATACATTACATCATTTGGCAGTGAAAGAAAAGCAATACCTTTCTGTGATGCCGGTTCAGTGAAGCGGGTAAAACGCATATTAGTGCCCTTGCCTTTCATCTCTGCCTTACGTACCGACTCGGTCCCGTTCTTTTCAATAAGCCTGATACTGACAGTGGCTACCTGATCTTTCGGAGCGAAGGTCGCCTCGTCAAGCTTCTTTAAAATGGTTGCAGCATCCTGTCCTGATACCGGTAACCCGGCCAATGCAACAAGCATGAGGTATGATGCCGATCGTCTTATCACAGTTGAATTCATAGTATGTTTATTTATGGTTATTCTTTTTATCTTTTCGGGTAAGCATGAGCAGGGACGGCAGCAGGGTTGTTGCGCCCAATCCTGAAGTGACCATGGTCATTCCCACCAGTAACCCGAATCGTGCAAGGGGCGAAAGCCTGGACAGGAGCAGCACAAGAAACCCGCAGGTTACAGCCAGCACATTGATGGTGATTGATTTGCCTGCAATGGATAATGTGTTTGACAGCGCTTCGGGGGTATTAAAGCCCTCTTTCCTGGCGAGATA
>JAXDBV010000265.1:0-10795 GCA_034678415.1 Bacteroidales bacterium | reverse complement strand
TTGATTATACATCTGAACACCTCTGGAAGGATGCATTGTCAATGATCAGGGCTGTATCATCGGGCACTGCACAGGTTGGGATAGAAGGAGAGATTGTCATTGGTACGTCCATAATGAAGAAAGTAATCCCCGTTAGCCGGGAGACAACCATCGAAAACATCCTGCAAGTGTCCCGTTTTGTGGAAAACTTAACCAGGAGTAATAAAAAAATAATTTCTATATTTGATTTAATTATTTCCTAATCCAGTCATTATGAAAAAATTACTTGTTCCGGTAGATTTTTCAAAAGATTCCATGAACGCTTTTGATCATGCATTATTTATTGCCAACAAGGCGAATGCTGATCTCCGTTTTATTCATGTGAGAAAAAGCAAGGACTATGATGAACCATTTGTTCTGAAAGGAACCGAAAGCACATATGGCAAAACGGTGGTGAATTTCTGTGATCAGATACTTGAAGAGTACAAACCGCAATATACCGTTGCGAAGGGCAAGATCGATTATGTTATTGCTCACGGCAAGATTTATAAAGCCATCATCGAACAAGCGAAGAAAGACAGGACAGACCTGATTCTGATGGGCACACATGGTGTCTCAGGGTTTGAGGAGTTCTGGGTGGGCAGCAATGCCTATCGTGTGGTATGCAAGGCTCCCTGCCCCGTGCTCACCATCAGGCACGGGATACGGCGGAAAAAGATCGAGAGGATCCTTATCCCGATCGATGCCTTTCGTGACACACGCCAGAAGGTGCCATTCACCGCTGAGCTGGCAAAGCTGTTCAATACCGAGGTACATGTGGTGGATTTCCGCAGCTCCGACAGGGCTGATGTGAAAAAAAGGCTGAAAAACTATACCGAGCAGACATTTCAGTATCTCAAGAAAATGGGTGTGAACGCGGTTAAAGGATCCAAGAAGGGGACCAGCCTGGTGGATGCCATCATTTCCTATGCTGTGGCGAATGAAATACAGGTTATCTCCATAATGAGCAATCACAGAGGAACGCCGGTATCTCTGGGCATGAGCACCAACGCGCAGCAACTGGTGAATCATTCGCCCATTCCGATCCTGAGTGTTCATCCGAAAAAATAATAAGGCTTATGCACAGAATTTGGCTGCTGGTGTTGACTGGGTTGCTGACCGGTGTGGAAGGGGTTTCGCAGGCATGGTACGATCAGGCAGCGGAAAGGAACCGTAGCCGGCAAACCGCCACGACAGGAACTGTACGGTTGATACAGGACCCGCAGTTGGAAACCCTGCTGAAACGCCATGTGGAGAGCAATGCCGGCAGGGAAGGGATGAACGGATTCCGTATTCAGATCTATTTCGGCTCGGGAAAAACCGGCAGGGAACAGGCTAATGAGAACAAGGCTAAGGCGCTGTCGGAGTTCCCTGAACTGAAGGTACATATCCTTTACCAGTATTCCAACTATAAGGTAAGAGTAGGCGATTTCCGTACCAGGAACGATGCATACGCATGGTACTATAATGTACTGAAGAAATTTCCCAATGCTTACATCGTTCCCGATGTGATTGAATTCCCCAAGCTAAACTAATCCGGTCAGTTGCTGTAGCACATGATACCCTGCCTGCATATACCAGCGTACAAGTCATTTCGCCTTACAGACAGGAACACTGTCGCAAAGCACCTCCGTAAGTCTCATTATTCATTATTTATTATTCGCACGTATGGGTGGCGTATTTGGAACCATTGCAAGAACGGATTGTGTCCGTGACCTTTTTTTCGGGACCGATTATCATTCTCATCTCGGGACGCGGAAAGCAGGCCTCACTGTGGTACATAATGGCCTGTTTACAAGGTCGATACACAGTATTGAGAACTCCTATTTCAGAACAAAGTTTGAGGCCGATCTGCCCGATTTCTTCGGTAATGCTGGGATCGGTGTGATAAGCGATACCGATAACCAGCCCATACTGATCCAGTCGCATCATGGATTTTTCGGATTGGTGACGGTGGGAAGGATCAATAACATGAACATTTTGTGCAACAGGATACTTGACCGGAAAATGCATTTCTCGGAGACCACCACGGGCGATACCAATCCCACCGAGCTGGTAGCCACACTTATTAATGAGGGATCTACGATTGTTGAGGGGATACAGCATGCCCAGGAGTTGATTGAAGGATCGTGCAGTCTCCTGTTGCTGACACCGGAGTGTATCTATGCAGCACGTGACAAGCTGGGAAGGACACCCCTGGTCATCGGCCGGAAGGAGGACGGTTACGCCGTGGCCTCTGAATCAAGCAGCTTTCCAACCCTGGGGTATGAAACGGTACAGTTCATTGGCCCAGGTGAGATCATACGGATCACCGCTGAAGGATTCGAATCCCTGGTTCCTCCCGGGGAGAAAATGCAAATATGTGCATTCCTATGGGTATACTATGGATACCCGGCAACGGAGTACGAGGGTATCAATGTGGAACGAACCCGTTACAGGTGTGGCGCTGCATTGGCCAGGAAAGATACCCTGAAAGCAGACTTTGTTGCAGGTATCCCCGATTCAGGAGTGGGACATGCGATCGGTTATGCCAATGAGAAGAAAATACCCTACATGCGTCCCTATGTAAAATATACCCCTACATGGCCCAGAAGCTTCATGCCCGGGAACCAGGAGATGCGCGAGCTGGTAGCCAGGATGAAGCTCATCCCCATCCGCGGGGTGATCGAAGGGAAAAGCTTGGTTTTCTGTGATGATTCTATCGTCCGTGGTACACAACTGCAGGATACCATACGGATCTTGTATGATTATGGAGCAACCGAAATTCACATGAGAATAGCCTGTCCACCCCTTCTCTACAGCTGTGAATTCCTCAATTTCTCCTTATCCAAAACCGCCCTGGAACTGGCCGGAAGAAAAGTAATCAAGCAGCTTATCGGTGTTGATGAACCGGAGAACCTTGATGAATATGCCAGGCCAGGAACTGACGAATACCGGGCTATGATCGAGATGATAAGAAAAAAAATAGGCTTCACCAGCCTCCAGTACCAGACGGTGGATGACCTGGTGGCTGCCATCGGATTACCAAGGGAGAAAATCTGTACCCATTGCTGGGATTGTACCAGCTATTTCTAACACTTTTCATTTCGTTGTCGTAATTTTGTACCGGGTATGTACCCGGAAGAGACAGGTATTTTTTATGGGGTAATAATCAGTGAGACATGAGTGATTTTATCGGACATGAATGCGGGATAGCATTGATCCGGTTACTGAAGCCGCTGGAATACTATCATGTGAAATACGGCAGCTGGCAATATGGTTTGCAGAAGATGTACCTGCTGATGGAGAAACAGCACAACAGGGGGCAGGATGGGGCAGGACTGATTGCCTTGAAGCTGGATATGAAGCCCGGGGCGCAGTTCTTCTTCCGGCACCGTACCACCAAGACAAACCCAATACAGGTGATATTCAGTAAGATCAACAAAGAATTGCAGGATATCTCCCTGAACAGTAACGGACTGTTGTCGGATCCGCTCTGGGCCAAAGAGCATCTACCCTTTGCCGGAGAGCTCTACCTCGGGCATCTGAGATACGGCACCTTCGGGGCCAATGACATTGAATCGGTACATCCGGTGTTGAGGATTAACAACTGGAGATCGAGGAACCTGGCCCTGGCCGGAAATTTTAACCTTACCAACGTGGACGAATTGTTCGGGGTGCTCCTGGACATAGGCCAGCACCCTGTCAACTATACCGATACGGTGACCATGCTGGAAAAGGTGGGGTATTACCTGGATGATGAGCACCAAAATCTCTATCACCGTTTCAGGGAGCGTGGAGTGCCTACCTCCGGGATATCGGCGCTGATCGAGGACACGATGGATGTGGCCGACATACTCCGAAAAGCCAGCCGACGGTGGGACGGAGGGTACGTCATCGCCGGCGTTTTCGGACACGGGGAAGCTTTTGCCTACCGCGATCCATGGGGCATACGGCCAGGTTTTTATTACCACGATGATGAGATCGCGGTGGTGGCCTCAGAACGCCCGGTGATCAGGACGGTTCTGCATGTCCGTGAAGAGGAGGTGAAAGAGCTGCCGCCTGGCTTTGCACTGATTATAAGAAAATCAGGAGAGGTGCGCATGGAAGAGATCAGAACGCCTCAGGAAAAGAAATCCTGCTCGTTCGAGAGGATCTATTTTTCAAGAGGAAGCGATCAGACAATTTACAGGGAACGGAAAATACTGGGTGAGTTGCTCACACCGGCCGTCCTTGCGGCAGTCGATCACGACCTGAATAACACAGTATTTTCCTATATCCCCAATACCGCGGAAGCTGCCTTTTACGGGGTGATCAGCGGTGTTGAGAAGTATATTGCCCGCTTTCAGAAGGAACAGATCCTTTCGGTACAGGGAAAAATGGATGAGAAAAGCCTTGAACAGCTGCTGGCCATAAAACCCAGGATTGAAAAGATCGCCATTAAGGATATTAAACTCAGAACATTCATCTCGGAAGAGAAGGGCAGAGACGACCTTGTGGGTCATGTGTATGATATCACATACGGCACCATCCGGGAAGGAAAGGACAACCTGGTGGTGATCGATGATTCCATTGTCAGGGGTACCACGTTGAAAAAAAGCATCATCCATATCCTTGACCGGCTCAACCCGAAACGGATCATTATCGTTTCATCCTCGCCACAGATCCGGTATCCTGACTGTTATGGCATCGACATGACCCGGCTTTCCGAGTTTATCGCTTTCCATGCGGCCATAGCCCTGCTCGGGAAGAAAAACCTTACAGGTATTATTAACGAGGTTTACAGCGATGCCAAGAAACAGGAACACCTTCCCAAGGAACGGATGGTGAACCATGTGAAACGTATCTATGAACCATTTACCGATGAGGAAATATCCGATGAGATAGCATCCATGCTGAAGTCGGAGGATATCAGGGCAGAAATAAAGGTGGTATACCAAACGGTTGAAAACCTGCACAGGGCATGTCCCGACACAACGGGGGACTGGTATTTTACGGGCAACTATCCCACTCCGGGAGGGAACAAGGTGGTGAATACTTCCTTTATCAATTATATTGAAAAGAGGAACCGTCGGTCTTACTGAAGCCTGATATCTTCCTGTTTATTACGGATGTACGAATGGATGTACCGCTCTACCTTGTCGGAATTGAGATCCTGTATATGGATCATCAGGGCGGTTTCTTCCACGCCGCCAAAGCCCGGGTTGAGACATGTACCAAACACCCTGAGGGTTTGCGACAGGTTCATGTATGCATTGATCAGGGGAGGTATGGTCTCTCCCAGCGCCCTTACCTTATGCGACAGTATCTTGTAATTTTCCTTGTAGGTACTGCCCGTGAATATCCTCTTCATCTCTTCGTCATCTGTATCCGGCGTCAGGGGTATTCTTGGTTTCACCAGGTGGTCAGGATCGGGGAAGTTTTTGTACAGGAAATGAAGGATAAGGTTACGGGCCATTCTATTAAAATGGGTGTACATGGTTACCTTTCCGAAGAAATACAGGACATCGGGATTGTCAGCCACGAGGGCTCCCAAGCCGTCCCACAGGTTATCCAGAGCATACAGGCTTTTTCTGGCTTTGCGGGTTGACTGGTAGTCGGGCTGAACGAATGACCTTCCCAGTTCAATGGTGTATGGGAGGTATTCATTAATGAATTTCTCCGAGAAATCGAAGATCTCATAGGTCGCCAGGTATTCGGGCTTAAGGCAGCCGGGCTTTCTTTCATGACAGAGGATGAAACGGTAACCGCCCAGGATTTCCCTGGCATCAGGGTCCCAGACGATGAGTTGCTGGTAGCAATGTTCCGAGATATCGAACTCATCAATATCGATGGCTTTTCCTGTTCCCGCACCGGCATGTCTGAAGGTGATCTCGCGCAAACGGCCTATCTCCTTCATCACATTCGGGGCATTCAGATGGTTAATGATGTAAATCTCATTACCGCCGAAATGCGTTTTTCTAACAAACTTGTCGCGCGTGAGCTCTTCTTTAATCACATTCGAGTCAATGGGGGTCGGTATCTGTTCCATGGAAATGATTTTTGAGGTGTTAAACAATCATCGGTTATTCCGCACCTCTTTTATGGGAAAGGTTTATCAGTATTCTCAGCAAGAGAATACACATGTTTCTTCAACATATCCGTCCACTGTTGTAAGTTATACCGGTTATCGAACACCCCGTATGAGATTGGCTTCCCAATGCGCAGTGTTATATCCTTGTCTTTTTGTTTGAACATCTCATCGGGCAGAAATACCATTTCGATGTTGGATTTTATCCCCAGCCTTACCCTCAGATTGGCAAGATTGTAAAAGAAACTGGAGTTTCTACCACTGAAATGTACCGGTATAAGGTCACGCTTATACCGGATTGCCTTGGCAAGAAAGTTCTTTTTCCACGGGATATCCTCAATAACACCTCTCCTCCTCCTGGAGCATAAACCGGCAGGGAAATAGAGAATCTGGTCATCCGAAGCATAGGCTTCGTCAATCCTCCGTGCATAATCAGCACTCTGCCGGCCATGTTTGTTCACAGGTATGAACACCGGTTCCATGTTTTTAACAAACATTAGCAGATCGTTCACAACAAATTTCACCTCGTCGAAGTATCGACCTATTTCATGGATGAATATCAGGCCGTCAAGCCCGCCCAGCGGATGGTTGGAGAAAAAGATGAACCGTCCGTTCTTCGGAATGTTCCCGGCACCGATCACTTCATAACGCGTCCCCAGCTCCTTCAGCACTTCGGAAACGAACGGCTTTCCATACAAATGTCCATGCTTTCTCAGGGCATTATTCAACTCCTCCTGGTGAATAATACGCTTGAGGTAGCGAATTAGAAAGGAGGGTAAGACTGCCAGCAGGCGAGGATTCTTGTTCGCAATGACTTTCTCAACATCAATCAGTTGAATATTATCAGTACCCTGAGAATTTGTCATTTGTTACCTGAAGTAATGTGCGCACATACATATGCCTGGGCAAAATTAATAAAATTCCGGAATTCTGATTCCGCACCTCGTTTCAACCTGCCGGACATATCCCCCTCCTTCTTATAAACTCCCACCGGAAATAATTATTAACAATAGTGGGAAAAAATGGGACAAAGTGGTGAATTGTGGGATTTTTTTCTATAACTTTACATGGTTTTAAATGGAAATGGCCACATTCATCGGTGACATAGTATGCAGGCTTGATGCGAAAGGCAGGATCATGCTGCCGTCGGCCTTCAAGAAACAGATGCCGAAAGAGGCGCAGGACACCTTTGTGGTCAAGAAAGATATCTTCGAGCCGTGTCTTGTTTTGTACCCGATGAATGAGTGGGAGCGGCAGAACAGGATCATCCGCGCAACGATCAATCCATATAAGAAGGAACACAACCGCTTTCTAAGGAATTTTTACAGGGGTGCAGCGGAGCTGATTCTTGACGGCAGCAACAGAGTGCTCATACCAAAACGACTGCTGGATGAAGTGGGGATAGGAAAAGAAGTGGTACTGGCCGGTCAGGACAGCAAGATTGAGATATGGCCAAGGGAAGTATATGACCGTTCGGAGGCAGATCAGGATGAGTTTGCACGGTTGGCAGAAAAAATCATGGGTGGAAACCTGAATGACCAGGAACAATAATGAAGTATCATACTCCGGTTCTTTTACATGAAAGCGTTGAAGGCCTGAATATTAAAACTGACGGGATTTTTGTCGACGCCACCTTTGGCAGCGGAGGTCATTCCAGGGAGATTCTCAGGAGAATTCGGTCCGGACGTCTGTTCGCCTTTGATCAGGATCCAGATGCTGAACGCAACCTGATCAGGGATAAGCGGTTTGTATTCATCAGGCACAATTTCCGGTACCTGGATAACTTCCTGAGGTATCACGGGGTGAAACAGGTGGACGGTATCCTCGCTGATCTCGGAGTCTCCTCACACCAGTTTGACGACCCTGGCAGAGGATTCTCGTACCGGATATCCTCCATGCTTGATATGAGGATGAATCCCTTCGCGCCGAAGACAGCCCGCGATGTACTGAACAGGTACAGCGGGGAGGAACTGGTCAGGATCTTCAGGGAATACGGTGAAGTGGCTAATGCTGCAAGGCTGGTCAGTGAGATCGTGGAGTACCGGAAACAGCGTGAGATCATCGATACCGGTCAGTTCATAGAGGTGATCAGGAGCTGTATTCCCCGTCAGCAGGAGAACAAGTACCTGTCTAAGGTATTCCAGGCCTTGCGCATTGAGGTAAATGATGAGATGGGGAGCCTGAAGGATCTCCTCCTCCATTCCGTACAGCTGCTCAAACCTGGCGGGAGGCTGGTGGTGATAACCTATCACTCCCTGGAGGACAGGATGGTGAAACATCTCATCCGGTCGGGAAATTTCGCGGGGACAGTTGAGAAGGACCTTTATGGTCATTACCAGGTACCCTTCCGGCAAATCCACCGCAAAGTAATGGTTCCCCGGCCGGATGAAATCGCAAAGAATCCCAGGGCGCGAAGCGCCAAGCTCAGGATAGCCGAGAGAAATAAAGATAATTCCTGATCATGGAAGAGAAAAAGAAATCATCAGTGCCAGAGGGGGAGAAAGACAATGTAAGAACCCCGGGTATTCATTCGGTAAAGGATATCCTTGATGGTACCCTGCTGGTCAGGGATGCCGTGGTTAAACAGCTTCCGTTTGTATTGTTCCTCACGGCTCTTGCCATCGTTTACATTGCCAACAGGTACCATGCCGAAAGGGTCGTAAGGCAAACCGACCGGCTTCAGAATCAGCTGCATGAACTGCGTGCCGAGGCCATATCCATCGCCTCTGAATACAACCGGCTGAACAAGCAGTCGGAAGTCATCAGGCTGATGCGGAAGAACGGTCTCGACCTGGAAGAATCGGTTGTTCCACCTAAAAAACTAAGGGACTGAACCGTCATGTCCATCAAGAGTGACATACAATGGCGTATTGGTCTGGTATACTTTGCCATGCTGCTGGCTGCCTTGCTGATCATTGGCAAGATCCTCTACCTGCAGGTCTTCAGGGCATCGGTCTACCAGGCCAGGGCCAGGGAACAGAGTCTCAGGGATATCATTATTGAACCCAACAGGGGGGATATCCTTGCAGCCAATGACCGTGTGCTCGCCATATCGGTGCCATATTATGAGATACGGATGGATTTCAGGGCACGGGGGCTGACCGAGAAACGCTTCCTCGCAGGTGTCGATTCCCTCTCAATCTGCCTTGCTTCACTCTTCAGAAATAAATCATCAAGGGAGTACAGAAAAGAACTGATGAATGCCTGGAGAAAAGGGGACAGGTATTACCTGATCAAAAGGGACGTGCCGTATGCCAAGCTGAAAGAGCTGAAGAAGTTTCCCATTTTCAGGCACGGCAGGAACCGGGGAGGATTCATCTATGTCCAGGATAATATGAGGATCAAGCCTCATCAGAACCTGGCATCGCGTACAATTGGTTACCTGACAAAAGACTCCCTGGGTAATGTGGTTGGTATTGAAGGGGCCTATGATGAATACCTTCGAGGTGTGACAGGCCTCAGACTGATGCAACGCCTCTCGGGGAATGTGTGGATGCCCGTGAACGATGCCAATGAGATTGAACCCCGTGACGGGGCCGACGTGGTCACTACCATCGATATTACGATCCAGGATGTGGCAGAAAGCGCACTGGAGCGACAACTGAAAAAACATAACGCCCACCACGGCTGCGCGGTCCTCATGGAGGTGAAGACCGGTGATATTAAAGCCATCGTGAACCTGGAAAGAGATTCAGACGGCGAGTACAGGGAACTCTACAATTATGCCATTGGTGAAAGTACGGAACCCGGATCCACGTTCAAAATCCCTGCTCTTATGGTCGCCCTTGAAGAAGGAGTGATCGACCTCGATGACACGGTAGATACGGGTAAGGGCAAATTCAAAATATACGATAAGATCATCAGGGACACGGAAGAGGAAGGGTATGGCCGCATTCCGGTGAAAGAAGTACTCGAGGTATCTTCGAACGTGGGGGTGGCAAAAATTATCTACGAGCATTTCAGGGGGAAGGAAGAAAAATTTATCGACGGGTTATACAAGATGGGCCTGAACAAATCTCTTCAGCTGGAAATAAAGGGTGAAGGCAAGCCCGAGATCAAATATCCAGGGGACAAGTACTGGTCGGGTATCTCCCTCCCAATGATCTCCCACGGGTATGAGGTACGTCTCACGCCCCTGCAGATACTCACATTTTATAATGCCATTGCCAACGGCGGTAAGATGATGAAACCACGGTTCGTGCGTGAACTGCAGTACCGGGGTTCCACCATTAAACGCTTTGACACGGAGGTGTTGATATCATCCATCTGCTCACAGTCCACCATCAGGAAAACTCATGAGATGCTCAAGGGTGTCGTCCAAAGGGGTACGGCAAAGAACCTGAAGAACAGTGTTTATGGCATCGCCGGTAAGACGGGTACAGCGCAGATTGCACAATCCAAGCACGGTTACCGCATGACCTCGGGGGTGAGCTACCAGGCTTCCTTCGTGGGTTACTTCCCTGCCGATGACCCCCGTTATTCCTGCATGGTTGTGGTGAGTTCACCATCCAACTCCGTGTATTATGGCAATGTGGTGGCCGGTCCTGTGTTCAAGGAGGTTGCTGACAAGGTGTTTGCCACCAGCCTGAATATGCATGAAGTTTATGCTGCAGCCGACTCCTTGCTGGAGGTTCCTTACACAAAGGCCGGAAATACCGGAGAGCTGATCCATGTGCTGAAGCATTTTAATCTGGACTACCAGCTGCCCTCTGACCATCCGGCATGGGT
>JAXDBV010000264.1:0-7171 GCA_034678415.1 Bacteroidales bacterium | reverse complement strand
TTTGTAGAGGAGAAACTGATTCTTTCTTTCATTGTAACCGGGAGTAAATAAGCATGAAAGGAACGTATATAATAAACAGCAAAAGGCTTAGTCCTGGCATAACCAGGACCAAACCTAAGAAACGCATTCTATGGATGAATGAATAGAGTTACTTAATTTCAACTTCAGCTCCTGCGTCGGTTAACTGGTTTTTAATGGATTCGGCCTCATCCTTTGAAACGCCTTCCTTTACAGGGGCGGGGGCTGAGTCAACAACGGTTTTTGCTTCTTTCAATCCAAGGCCTGTAATATCCTTCACCAGCTTAACGATCTGCAGTTTAGCCCCGCCAGCTGATTTCAGGATCACATCGAATGTGGTTTTTTCAGCAACAGCTGCAGCCTGAGCACCTCCGCCAGCAGGGCCGGCAATAGCTACAGCCGCAGCTGCAGGTTCTATTCCATATTCATCTTTCAGAATACCTGCCAGTTCGTTCACTTCCTTAACAGTAAGATTAACAAGTTCTTCTGCCAACTTTTTCAAATCTGCCATTTTGTTTATTGATTTAAATAATAAAATACTAACATTTAGTTTCTTTCAGACAATGCTTTCACGATGCCTGCCACTTTATTTCCACCCGACATCAATGCAGAAATGACATTGCGCATGGGTGACTGCAGCAGTCCGATGATCTCGCCGACGAGTTCGTCTTTGGATTTGAGGTTTGTAAGTATCTCAAGGCTTTCATCACCAAAATATACGGACTCTTCCACAAAGGCCGCTTTGAGTATCGGTTTATCGTGGTTCTGTCGGAATTCCTTGATCACCTTTGCTGGCAAGTTGCTTGTCTGGGAGAACATAATCGATGTTGAGTCGTTCAGTACTTCCAACAGTTCTTCATACTTGGTGCCGGATTTTTCAAGGGCTTTTCGTAAAAGCGTGTTCTTAACGACGATTAGTGCAACTTCCTTTTCGTAGCATTTCCTTCTCAACGCAAACGTATCGGATGCATTCAGTGCGGAAATGTCGGTAAGGTAAAAGTGTGGATACTGACTTATCTTATTGACAAGGGTATCGATGATTGTATTTTTCTCTTCACGTCTCATAGTAGCATCATCCTTGAAAAATTATTCTTCCAGCGCTTTTGTATCGATTCTTATTCCAGGACTCATGGTACTGGAGAGAAAGACACTTTTAATATAGGTACCCTTTGCGGTAGCCGGTTTAAGTTTTTGTATGGTGGCGAGGAATTCACGGGCATTATCCACGATCTGACCGGGGTTAAAGGATACTTTTCCGATCGAAGAATGGATAATTCCGTATTTATCAACCTTAAAATCGATCTTTCCCTGCTTCACTTCTTTCACGGCTTTGCCAATATCCATGGTCACGGTTCCGCTCTTGGGATTGGGCATCAATCCTCTCGGCCCCAGGATTTTACCAAGCGCACCGATTTTCCCCATCACGGAGGGCATGGTGATGACCACATCCACATCTGTCCATCCGTTCTTGATTTTTTCGATGTATTCATCAAGTCCGACATAATCAGCACCGGCATCTTTCGCTTCCTGTTCCCTGTCAGGTGAACAGAGGACGAGCACTCGTATTTTTTTACCGGTACCATGCGGCAGTGTAACCACCCCGCGCACCATCTGGTTGGATTTCCGCGGATCAATACCCAGGCGGACATCCACGTCGACAGCGGCATCAAATTTGGTAGTGGTGATCTTTTTGATCAGCTCTGCAGCCTCCGTCAGCTTATATGATTTGCTTGGATCAAGTAGTTCCAGGGCTTTTTTCCTGTTTTTTGTCAATTTGACCATTTCCTCATCAGGTTAAATGTTATCGGGAAATTCTCCCGTGATAGTGATTCCCATGCTGCGGGCAGTACCTGCCACCATCTTCATGGCTGATTTCAGTGTGAAGGCGTTCAGGTCAGGCATTTTGTCCGTGGCGATCGATTTTACCTGATCCCAGGTGACCGATGCAACCTTATTCCGGTTAGGTTCCGGGGACCCTGCCTTGACCTTGGTGGCTTCGAGCAACTGCACAGCCACCGGCGGTGTTTTAGTAATAAACTCAAACGATTTATCGGTAAACACAGTAATGACCACCGGTATTACCTTCCCCGCCTTATCCTGTGTTTTTGCATTGAATTGCTTGCAAAACTCCATGATATTCACACCCTTGGCTCCCAATGCGGGACCCACCGGCGGAGACGGATTTGCGGCACCCCCTTTGATCTGCAGCTTGATTATTCCAGCAACTTCTTTTGCCATTTTACATATATTACATCTTGCTTTTCAAAATTATTGGCAGCGTTCCAGGAAGCATATTTTGGAATCCTGCCAATGACATTTATTTATTTTGCGTAACAGCCTGTGTTAAGAAAGTCATCATTCCTTTTCTACCTGCATGAAAGAAAGTTCGAGGGGAGTTTTTCTCCCAAAGATCTTCACCATGACTTTCAGTTTTTTCTTTTCTTCGTTCACTTCTTCAATAACGCCTGAGAAGCTGTTGAACGGTCCATCGATCACCTTAACGGTTTCACCGACAAAGAATGGGACATTCAGTTCCTCATCACTTTCAGCCAGTTCATCGACTTTTCCGAGGATCCTGTTTACCTCAGACAATCGCAGCGGTATGGGTTCCCCTCCCTTTGATCCGAGGAATCCAAGGACATTGGGTACGTTCTTCAGTATATGGGTTACCTCTCCCACCAGGACAGCCTCAATCAGTACATATCCGGGGAAAAAATTCCTTTCCTTGCTTACCTTTTTGCCATTCCTGATCTGGTATACCTTTTCCTTAGGTATCAGCACCTGGGTGATGTATTCTTTCAGGTTCAGCCTGGCGACCTCACTTTCGATATACTCCTTCACCTTGTTTTCCTTACCGCCAATGGCTCGGAGCACATACCACTTTTTCTCCATTTCCGGCATCGGAATGTCTCCTAATGTTAATAAAACATGCTATAAATCAATCCCATCAGATTTCTGAATCCTATATCCATCACGGCGATAATCGCGGCGATGATAAGGGAAGCAACCATAACAACGATAGCGCTGGCCTGCAGTTCGTTCCAAGTTGGCCAGGAGACCTTATGGATGAGTTCGTTATACGACTCTGTAAAATATGCTTTTATTCTGTTCATTCAGGTTATACAGGTTAGCACGGGAGGAGCGACTCGAACGCCCGACACCTGGTTTTGGAGACCAGTGCTCTACCAACTGAGCTACACCCGTGTCCGTCAAGAATGAGCTGACCAATGGTCAGTTGCATTATTCAATGATATCCGTTACCTGTCCGGCACCCACTGTACGGCCGCCCTCACGTATGGCAAAACGCAGCCCTTTATTGATAGCCACAGGATAGATAAGTTCGACAGTAATGGTAACGTTGTCACCTGGCATGACCATTTCCGTTCCTTCAGGAAGGGTTATTTCACCGGTCACGTCAAGAGTTCTGAGATAGAATTGTGGACGGTATTTGTTATGGAAAGGTGTATGCCGTCCTCCTTCTTCCTTCTTCAGGACAATGATCTCGGCCTTGAACTTGGTGTGGGGGGTAATACTACCCGGTTTAGCCAGCACCATTCCTCTTTTGATCTCCTTCTTATCGATACCCCTGAGGAGCAGACCAACGTTGTCACCTGCTTTTCCTTCATCCAGGATCTTGCGGAACATCTCCACACCGGTACATACCGTTCTGTCTTTTTTAGCACCCAGACCGATGATTTCGAGTTCTTCACCGGTTCTCACAATCCCCTGTTCAATCCTTCCCGTAGCAACGGTGCCACGGCCGGTGATGGAAAAAATATCTTCCACGGGCATCAGGAAGGGTTTATCTTCGTCGCGAACCGGCAGAGGGATATATTCATCCACGGCAGTCATCAGTTCGACAACCTTTTCTTCCCATTTGTCTTCACCGTTCATTGCGCCGAGGGCTGAACCTCTGATGATCGGTGTATTATCGCCGTCAAATCCATAGAAGTTAAGAAGATCTCTGACTTCCATCTCCACGAGCTCGATCATTTCCTCATCTTCCACGGCATCCACTTTGTTAAGGAAGACGACAATCTTGGGAACGTTCACCTGGCGTGCCAGGAGGATATGTTCACGTGTCTGGGGCATTGGTCCATCGGTAGCCGCCACAACGAGGATAGCACCGTCCATCTGGGCAGCACCCGTAACCATGTTTTTCACATAGTCGGCATGGCCAGGGCAATCTATATGTGCATAATGACGTGATTCGGTCTGGTACTCAACGTGTGACGTATTAATGGTGATACCTCTCTCCTTTTCTTCCGGTGCATTGTCGATCGACCAGAAGTCTTTTACTTCGGACAATCCTTTTTTATGTAGCACCATGGTTATGGCAGAGGTAAGGGTGGTTTTCCCATGATCAACGTGACCAATGGTCCCGATATTCACATGGGGTTTCGTCCTTTCGAATTTTTCTTTTGCCATAATTGAATTTATTAATTTAATTATATTTAAAACAAGCGTCTTTCCATTGAGCCAATGACGGGAGTTGAACCCGTGACCTCTTCCTTACCAAGGAAGCGCTCTACCAACTGAGCTACATCGGCTTGCAGAGCGGGAGACGGAGCTCGAATCCGCGACCCTCAGCTTGGAAGGCTGATGCTCTACCAACTGAGCTACTCCCGCAGCATTGGTTTGATCTTCATCGTGCAAAGAACCGGGTGGGGAGAGAAGGATTCGAACCTCCGAAGGCATCAGCCAGCAGATTTACAGTCTGCCCCAGTTGACCGCTTTGGTATCTCCCCGTGTTAATCACTCAAGGAGCCGATGGAGGGAATCGAACCCGCGACCTGCTGATTACAAATCAGCCGCTCTGACCAACTGAGCTACATCGGCACAATACCGTAAGAACCACGACTTTAGAGATACCCCCCAAAATCGGTGTGCAAATGTATTAAAATTTTAAATATAACCCAAAAAAATACGTTGAATTTTGCGGAAGGAATTATACCCCCCTGAGTTTATCTTTTTGTTTGGTAATCTGGCGTTTCAAAGCGTTCACCGCTTCGTCGGTCGCTTCTTCAAATGTTTTGCACTGCCGCTTGGCAAAGAGTGGATTTTTCGGTATGTCCAGCCTGATCTCAGTGATCTTGTTTTCAGTATCGTTTGATTTGTCCAATCTGAGAAACACATCAGCCCCAATGATCCGTTCATTGTATTGCCCCAGCTTCTTCAGCTTCTGGTTAATGAAATGGATCAATTTTTTGTCTGCATCAAAACGGACGGACTGGATTTTGATATTCATGACTGTACCTCCTGAACTTTATGCTCGTGGATGAGCTTGTTTATATACTTGCTTGAGTTTTTCAAAGGTATTGTGCGTGTATACCTGGGTGGCCGAGAGGTTTGCATGGCCCAGCAGTTCCTTGATGGCATTCAGGTCAGCTCCCCGGTTCAGCAGGTGTGTGGCAAATGTATGCCGCAGGATATGCGGGCTTTTTCTTTCCACCGTTGTCACCAGATCGAGGTAGCGATGAATCACACGGTATACAAGCCTCGGATAGAGTCGTTTGCCTTTGCCGGTTACCAGGAAGGAGTCATCCTCGCGATCGGGTATCCATGTATCTCTTGTTTGCATGTATTCCCTGATGTTCTGACCAAAGGACTTCGGGATGGGAATCACCCGCTCCTTGTTTCGTTTACCAACAATCCTGATGGTCAATTGTTCAAGCGAAAGACTCTGGTCTGTCAACCCGATAAGCTCAGAAAGCCTCATACCGGTCAGGTACAGCAATTCAATCAGCATTCGGTTCCGTTGCCCGTCATAATCGTCCCCGAATCCTGTCTCATCGAGCAACTCGTTCATCTGCCGCTCCCCAACAAACTGTGGCAGTTTCTTTGCCAGCCTGGGCTTTTGAACCCGGTTCACAGGATTGGTGCTGACAATATTCTCACGCAGCAGGTATTTGAAGAAAGAACTGAGGGCTGTGATCTTCCGGTTCACCGACCGGGGGCTTACTTTATCTTCCATCAGCTGGATAATCCAGTCTCTGATGAAACGGTGATCGGCCTCATGAACAGGCTTGCCGGGATACCGCCCCTCGAAGTATGTGGCAAACTGCTTTAAATCTGTTTGATATGAAACAACAGTATGCGCAGAATAGCGCTTTTCGAAACGGAGATATTGAATGAATGAATCAATGTGCTTCATACACCCGACGCAGAAAAATACACCACAGATGAAATACCCTTCGGAATCCGCAAGAATCCCGCAATCCCCGGTACTTATTCTTCAGTCTGCTGCAATTTCTGCAAGAAAATGGCGCGTTTCACTTCCTGCCGTCTTTTTACCGATGGTTTGGTATACGACTGCCTCTCGCGTAGTTCCTTCACAATCCCCGTCTTCTCAAACTTACGCTTGAATTTCTTGAGCGCCTTTTCAATATTTTCACCTTCTTTTATCGGTATTATAATCATCGTGCTTTGATTTTTATCGAGGCGCAAATTTAAAATTGCAGAACTGATTTTCAAAATTTTTACCGGAAATTATCGGGATTTTTGCGGATTAACCTTTTTTTAGAGGATCCTCGCCTGTTACAGACCCTGATTTTCATACAAGAAAATTACACAAAAGCAGGATGATTTACAAGAAAGTCTTCCTAAAAATTGTTAAAAACAACCAGGGATATGTTTTTCTACTCAACCGACAGGTAAGGTCTTATCCTGTCATACACCTCCCTGGGAATAATCCGGTTGCTAACCAGTTCATCCAGCCGGGTGTATAAATGCATGGCGTTGCGAAATTCGATGATGCTCCTGGCCTGGTACAGGTTCAGATAGGGATGTCGTGCAAGTTCCCGTAACCTGCATTGGTTAAGGTTTATTCTTCTGACATGGAGGGTATCCGCCCAAATCCTTTCTGTCAGACGGTGGTACAGGCTGTCGTTCATGCCGTAAACCTCCTTTAACTGCGCAGTACTGGCAAATCCTCCGAGAAGGTTTCTGTACCTTATGATGCGCCCCGCCAGCACCTCACCTATCCCCGGAAGACGATCGAGATCAGAAGAATCGGCCGTGTTGATTTCCAGCACACGAAGGGGATATGGCACGCCGTCATCCCCCTTCTCCCTGACAGGATCCGAAACACTCCCCTGACGGGTTTTAATGCTAATATATGGTTCAAGAAGAAGATATTGCTCCTCAGGCAGGC